>SKMN01000023.1 GCA_007121015.1 Coriobacteriia bacterium | reverse complement strand
TCGATGTCGAAGTACCCGTGGATCAGCCGATTGCGCATGTGCGATGCGGCGACCCAGTCGATCTCGGGATGTGCTTCCTTTATGCGCAGGTCGACCCTCGCGGCCGCCTCTCCGATGATCTCCAGATGGTGCATCACCCAGACCTGGAGCAACTCATCGGACATGAAGTTTTCCCGATCGACGGTCGCGCGCTCCATGATCTTTCGGGCCGCGTTGCGCATGTCGATCAAGCGCAGGGTCGGCTCCCGGTCCGCGCTCACAACGGTAATGCCTCGCGGAGCACGCGCTCGCGGCTCTCTGCGTCCATATTTCGCTCCGGAACCACGTCGACTCGCACGCCGAGGAGTTCCTCGACCTCACCGGCGAACCCGCTCAAGTCGAGGAGCGAGGCGTGCGGTGCCAAGTCGACCAGCAGGTCGATGTCGCTTGCGGCGCTCGCGTCGCCACGGGCTACCGATCCGAACACCCGGATGTTCTCGACCCGGCGACGACCGGCGACCGCCAGAATCTCCTCGCGGTGCGTCCGCAACAACTCGCGCAATTGATGAGTCGGTACGAGTCTGGGGGCACGTGCGGCCTCCACCGTACCAGTGGGCCCTTGGGCAACCGTGGGCGCAACGGGCTGCTCGGCGGAGGCGACTGCCGAATAGCCGCCCGACTCCTCGGCGGCAAGGAGCGGCTGCGCAAGCCGTGGAAGCGGGCGCGACGGCGGCACGTACGCCGCCGCAACGAGTGCGTCGACCGCTTCTGCGGGAACGCGGGTCACGCGCTCGGAGAAGCGAATCACCGGAAGCCGGCCCTGTTCGATCCACAGATAGACCGTGCGCGGGGACACCGAGAGTCGCTCGGCAACCTGTCTCGGTGTAAGCAGCTCGCTCACGTCGCGCTCCGTCCCGTACGGGGATCTCCTTAGGACCGTCGCACCCATGGTAGCACATCCGGTGCGCTTGTTGCGCTTATTGCGCTACCGAAATCATGGAGTCTTGACATTCCATTGTGGCAACTTAATACTCCATATCATGATGCGCCCCACATACACCCTTGTAGACATCTTCGAGACCCCGTCGCGCGCGCCGGTGTTGCGCGTGCTGGCTCGGTCGAGCACGCCACTCAGTGCCCGCGCCGTCGGACGGGTCGCCGGCATCAGCCACACCGCAGCCAGCGCGACACTACGCGATCTGGAGGCGATGGGGTTGGCAGCCGGCTCACGCATCGGGCGGGCCAACGCCTACGAGATCGTGCGCGAGAACGCGTACGTGCGACACATGGTGCTCCCCGCAATTGACGCCGAGTCCGCGATCGTCGTCGAGCTGCGTGCCGATCTCGTCCGCACCTTCGCGTCTCATGCCGAGTCCCTCATCCTCTACGGCAGCTACGCGACCGGCGAGCAGAACGACCGCAGCGACATCGACCTATTCGCCCTCGCCGCCGATGAACGGAGCAAGCAACAGCTCGAAGAGCGTGCCCAAGAGCACCTCGGCCGCATTCAGAGGACCTACGGCTCTCCCCTCTCTCTGTTGGCCTACACCCGCGCGGAAGCGCGCGCACGGCTGCTTCACGGTGAGAACCCGTTTAGAGCCGAGCTGGAGTCGACCGGTATCATCCTCCACGGTCTTGGGCTCAGCGAAGCTCACTCTCTAGTACGTCACAGATCCGCCGAGCAGCCGTGCCATCGCCGAACGGATTCGATGGGCTAGCCATCGCCTCATAGACCTCGGCATCGCCTAGCAGGCGGCTTACCTCAGCTACGATGCGCTCAGAGGACGTCCCCACGAGCCTCGCCACGCCAGCCTCGATCGCCTCGGGCCGCTCGGTGGTTTCGCGCATCACGAGCACCGGTGTGCCGAACGTCGGCGCCTCCTCCTGCACGCCGCCCGAGTCGGACAGGACTATCTCGGCAGCCTGCATGAGGTTGACGAACGCCGGATAGTCGAGCGGCTCGAGCAAGTCGATACGCTCCTGGTGCGCAAGCACTTCGTGAACGGTCTCGCGCACGCACGGATTGCGGTGCGTGGCAAACAGTACGTGCGTGTCGGGGAAGCGCACGGCGATCGCTCGCACGGCCTCGCATATCGAGCGCATCGGCTCGCCCCAGTTCTCACGCCGGTGCGCCGTGACGAGCACGATGCGCCTACCCGACTCGAGCGCCGAGGCGACCGGTCCCGGGGCGAAGCGGTAGGGTTCCCCGGCAACGTGCAGCAACGCGTCTACGACAGTGTTGCCTGTCACGTAGATGTACTCGTCGGGATGCCCCTCTGCGCGCAGGTGCCCGGCGGCAGTCGCAGTCGGCGCGAAGTGCCAGCGCGCAACGACGCTCGTGAGGCGGCGGTTCGCCTCCTCGGGGTACGGGTGCTCGAGGCTTCCCGAACGCAGTCCTGCCTCGACGTGACCCACCGGGATCTTGTGATAGTGGGCGGCGAGAGCTGCGCTGAGGGTGGTGGTGGTGTCGCCCTGTACGAGCATCGCATCGGGCCGACTGTGCTCGATCAACGGGGTGAGTCCGGAGAGCGTCGCCACGGCGATATCGGTAAGCTTCTGCTGGTCGCGCATGATGTCGAGATCGTGATCGGGCGTGATGCCGAATCCGGCAAGCACGCCGTCGAGCATCTCGCGGTGCTGTCCGGTCACGGCGACGATCGGCTCGAACGTTTCGGAGCGCGCCTCCATCTCGGTGATCACCGGCGCCATCTTGATGGCCTCCGGCCTCGTTCCGAACACGAGTAGCACCCGCCTCATGCGCCCCCCCCTCACGTCGACGCGACGACCGTCACGCCTATCACCACGAGCATCAGGCCCAGCCACTGCAGCGCGGTCAGGCGCTCCCTCAACACGATCACGGCTATGGCGGCCACGCCTACGTACGTGAGCCCCAGGAACGGGAACGCGTACGACACCTCCTCGCTTGCAAGGACGTATATCCACGCGGCCGCCGAAACGGCGTAGACTCCCAGGCCTGCGACCACGAGCGGACTCAACATCCTCGGCAACAACTCCCGCACCGAAGTGATGGCGCCCCCGGCGGCCACGCCGATCTTGATCATGAACTGGCCCACCACTACCGCGAGGACCGTCGCGATGATCAGCCAGATCATGTCCGATCAGTCCCTCCCGCCCCAACGAGCGCGACGCCGGTGACGATCACGAACGTGCCGATCCAGCGTGCGGGCGACAGGTCCTCACCGAGCAACGTAGCGAACACGGCCACTACGAGGTAGTTCGATGCACCGAGCGGATAGGCCACGGCGAGGCGGACCCGTGACAAGACCACGATCCAAAGGGCCGAAGACACAGCGTACGCAGCCAGGCCCGCAAGGACGAAAGGGGTCGCGAGCGCCTCGAGCAGCAGGGCGAGCGGTGCGGTTGTTCCGATGTCCCGGGCGCCGAACCTGAGCAGCACCTGGCCGGCCGAGCCACAGACGACGCTCGAGGCAACGAGAACCAGGTCAGCCGGACGCAGTGCCGCCGAGGGACTCATGCGGGCTTGCCGCCCAGTTCAGTCAAGTTGACCCGGGCGGCGACGCGGAAGTAGTCGAGCACCGTTGTCCCGACACGCATCGTGCTGGCGCTGCGCTTTTCCTCGTAGTGGAGAACGAACGCGGTCTCCTCCACGCGCACGAATCTACGCATGCGACCCAGTATCTCCACCATGCACGCAAAACCTCGCTCGGAGACCAAGTCATCACCGTAACGAGAGAACGCTGTCCTGAGCGCCTCGCCGTCGTAGAGACGAAACCCGCAACTGTAGTCGCGTGCACCCTCGACGTGCATCACGACGCTCATGCCCGCCCGAGCGCCGAAGGTCATGAGGCGGCGAAACGCCGAGAGGCCGATCACGCGAGCGCCGGGACGGAACCGGGACGCTATAACAAGGTCGGCGCCGTTCATCCATCGGTCGACCAGCGCAGGGATATGACCGGGATCCTGAGTGAGGTCGGCATCGAGTGTCACGACGACGTCGCCTGGCCTCGAGGCATTGGCTGCCGCCTTCAGACCCCTGAGGATCGCACCCCCCAGTCCGCGGTTCGGATCGTTGCGTACCACGGTCACAGGCATCCTGTCAGCATACGACTCCGCGATCGCGCCGGTCTCATCGGAGCTGCCGTCGTCCACAACAAGGACCGCGTAGTTCTGCTCGGCCGACTTCATCACTTCGTCGATTCGCGCCAGCAGGTCTCCGATAGAAGCCGCTTCGTTGTAAGCCGGCAACACCACGCGAACCATGTCAGGTCTCGCGGAATCACGCGCCTGTCGCCTGTCGAGACGTGCCGCCGTCGACGGCATGATCGTGACTACGGCTACCGGACTGACCGCAAGTAGTATGGGTGTGGCGATCGCACCCCAGTAGTAGTCCCACTCGTTCGCACTGAAGGTGAACACGAGCAGGAGCGGTGCGGCAACCGCCCCGAGCAGCAGGACCTTGCGCCAGTGAGCCGGCGCCGCAAGGCCGGCGAGGAGCGCTGCAAACACCCAGACGAACACGAGCACGTCCGGCAAGGCCATGACTTGAGTTGAGAAGAGCAGGGCCTCCTGCAGTCTAGGAAACCCACTTCCCTGTAGCCAGACACTGAGCGAACCGCCACTCGCGGGCGCACCCGGTGCCGCAGTAAGGTGATAGAAGAGCACGATCATCGGGGCGATGAGTGCGACCATCAGCGCCGCGACTTCGTCCCGGCGCCGCGGATCGAGCGCCCACGCTAGCACGTAGACCGGCAGGAGAACGAGTATCAACTCACGGAACGCGACCGCGAGCAGGAGAGCGATCGCGCCTGCGAACCAGCGCTGTCGACTGATGAAGTACAACACGACGACGGCCATTCCGCCGCCGTAGAACTCCGAGAAAGTGAACCACTGAGAGAGTAGCGGGTACGCGAAGTAGGCCGAAAGCCACATGGGTGCGAGCAGTGCCGCCGCAGGTTCGACGTACCGACGCGCGAACGCGTACCCGGCAACCATCACGATGAGCGAGAACGCCGCAAGCGAGCGCCACGGCGCCATCCGGCCGCTACCCGGCACGAGCGCCCAGATCTCGGACAGCCAGCGTTGACGATAGTTGAGCGCCCCCGGAGGAGGCCCCGACATACGCGCGTCCTCTTCGAAGGCTTGCGCGAAGGCGGGATAGTAGGAGTGGCCGTCCTTCATGAGGCTCACCGTACGGGCATAGATCTCCCCGTCGAACCGGTACTGGCCTGGTGCTGGATCGACCGCAAGCGCCTGCCTCATCCCGGCCATGTGGTCCTGGGGGGCACCCGGGATGATTCCGATCTGCCACAGCAGACCGCCGCAGATGAACACCACTGCCATAGCGCTAACGGCTCTCAAGAAACCTCGGCGCACCACGATCGCGATCCCCCACGCAAGCGGCACAACAAGCACCGCCTGCAGCAGCAGTGGCTGGATAGCGAGGTGCGGGTAGTAGGAGCCGAGTGCGATCGCTCCGACGAGCGCTCCCCCGAATCCGACCAGTGGCGCCGCCCAGAGCTCTTCGGCACGGATAAGACCAGCGACCATGCCCGCGAAGACGACGCGCATCACTCCAAATCCCAGTGCTCCGGCCGCAAGCGACTCGGAGGCCGGAACGGCAGCGAACGCAAGAGCTGCGAGAAGGGTTCCTAGGGCCAGCCGTGGTGCAAGTTCTTGCATCCCGCTCCGGTTCTCCGCTCCTGCCGGCGACCGCACCATTTGATCCCCTCAGTATCGTCGGTGTCTCGATGATAGCCGAGTTTCGGTGGAATGTCGTCCTCCATGGTCATCGCTTCACTAACGGTGAGCCTTACGGATTCCACGCGCATTTCTCGGGACGTTCGACAGCGGTCGAATGATCGTGCGGGACGTTCGATGGCCATCGAAGCCACTCGCAAACAGCCCCGACCCCCCTCGCACGCCGCGCCGGCCCACCCCGCGCACGCGGCGGCCCCGCCCCCTCGGCCAGGCGATGCGCTAGAATCGCAGCAGCCCGCAGGATGCCCGCGCCTCGATCGAACCTGGAGCACACCATGGGAGACCCTCGCACCTACCAGCCCGCCGACGCCTGTTCGCCGAGCGTGGTGATCGGCCCCACCGCCCGCGTCTCGACCGACGTCCGTTTCGGGCGCTGGGTCATCGTGGAGTCAGGCGTCACCATCGAGCCCGGCGCCGTCATCGGCAACCACGTCACCATCCACGAGGGCGCCCACATCGGGCACGACTGCGTGATCGCGGATTTCGCCGTGGTGGGCAAGCGCCCCGCGCTCGCACCCGGCTCGACCGCTGCCGCCGGCGACCTGCCGGGCATCGTGCTCGGCGACGGCTGCAAGGTGGGCTCCCACACGGTGCTCATGGCGGGCTCGACCTTTGGCGACGGCTGCGTCATGGGCGACAACGCCGGCGTGCGCGAGCGGTGCACGCTCGGCGAACGCGTGGTCGTGGGGCGCAGCGTGACCGTCGAGAACGACACGCAGATCGGCTCGCGCACCCGCATCCAGTCGGGCGCGTACGTGACCGCGTACGTCACCATCGAAGAGGACGTCTTCATCGCGCCGATGGTCGTCACCACCAACGACAACTTCATGGGCCGCACCGAGCGCCGCTTCGAGCTCATGCGCGGCTGCACTATCCGCCGAGGAGCCCGCGTGGGCGGCGGCGTGCACATCCTCCCCGGCATCGAGATCGGCGCAGACGCCTTCATCGCCACCGGCGCCGTGGTCACGCGCGACGTGCCGCCGCGCATGGTGATGATGGGCGTGCCCGCCAAGCCGGTGCGCGAGGTGGCCGAGGACGAGCTGCTCGAGAACCAGTAGGCGCGGCACGCGACCGCCCGGCGGTCCCCGGATTCAAGCAAGGTTTCCCCTCGGCCGAAACACACGGTAAAGTAGTACCACGGTTTCGCCGGATGCATCGCTGCCGGCCTGCCTGTCTAAGGAGTCTTATGGTCCGCACTGCCGCACGCGCCGCCCTCATCGTCGCACTCGCCATCACCCTCCTGCCCATCGCCCCCCAGACCGCCGAGGCCACCTGGACGGTCGACACCACTCAGCGCACCGAGGCCGACATCCGGGCGATGTGGCGGGCCTTGCAGCCCACCTACACCGGCTCCCCCTATGCGGTAGCTCCGAGCATCTCGGCGCCGTACGCCGCCGGCCAGGCCGCATCCGGCTTCATCGCCGACGGCCTCAACGCCATCAACTTCGCCCGCTACCTCGCGGGACTGCCCGCCGACGTAACCACCACCTCGGCACTCAACCACCAGGCGCAGCACGGCGCGGTGCTGCTGGCAGCGCACGGGTCCCTCTCCCACACGCCGCCCAAGCCGGCCGACATGTCCCAGAGCTTCTACGACATCGGCTACGACTCGACGTCGAAGAGCAACCTCGGCCGGGGCCACTCGACCGCCGCCTCCTTCCAGGTAGGCTGCATGGCCGACCGTGGCACGAGCAACCTCCCCCACGTCGGCCACCGCCGCTGGCTCCTCAACCCGCCGATGCGCCTGACCGGTATCGGCACCGCCAACCGTTACTCGACCACGTACGTCCTCGACCGCTCGCGCACCGGCACCGTGAACTACGACAAGATCCTCTGGCCTGCCGAGGGCCTTTTCCCGGTCGAGTTCATGTGCCCGCAGACGCCGTGGTCGATCACGCTCAACCCGGAGCGCTACGACTGGGACACGTCCGGCCACCGCGTCACGCTGAAGCGGCTCGGCGACGAGCGCACGTGGTCGTTCGACGCGAACACCGCGAGCACCTCGGGCACGTACTTCAACGCCGACTTCCGCGGCTTCGGCATCGCCAACGCGTTCATCTTCCGGCCCGACCCGGCCACCGTCGACTACAAGCCCGGTGACGTCTTCGAGGTCACGCTCTCGGGCGGCATCTACAACGCGGGCACCAGGACCCCGACCACGGTGACGTACCGCACCGAGTTCATGACGGTCGACGGTGCGATCGAGTGGCCCGAGGGCGTCACGAAGCGCGAGATCGCGGGCACCGACCGCGTCGCGACCGCCATCGAGGCCTCGAAGCTCGCGTATCCGGGCG
>SKMN01000073.1 GCA_007121015.1 Coriobacteriia bacterium | reverse complement strand
TGTTCCGCAGGATCCACTCCCTCCCGCGATGCACCCCGATGGTCATCGTGCCGTCACCGTTCCAGTCACCGACGACCGGCGTATCCGACGACCTGCCGTACAACGCCGTGATCTGCCGAGCACCGGACGAGTTGCTGTTCCGCAGGATCCACTCCCTCCCGCGATGCACCCCGATGGTCATCGTGCCGTCACCGTTCCAGTCACCGACGACCGGCGTATCCGACGACCTGCCGTACAGGAAGCGGTAGTGGGCATCTCCGCGCGAGTTGGCATCGCGCAGGATCCACTCGCGACCTCGGTGCAGGCCGATCGTCTGCTGCCCGTCACCGTTCCAGTCACCGCAGATCGCAGTGTCACTCGAGGCCCCCCACCGGAAGGCGAGGTCGGGCTCTCCGCCCAGTCGATCGGTTGCGATGTACCAGTAGCCACCGCTGAACTCTGCGACCGTGGTGCGCCCATCCCCGTTCCAGTCGCATGCAAGTAGCTGACCACCGTGTGTCCCATACCGGGCGGTCTGTGTCAGGGGACCGCTGCTGTTGTGGTCACGCAGCAACCAGGTCCGGCCGCTCCCTTCGTGCGGGATCCCGTGGAAGTCAAGGGCGCGCCGGTAGATCCTCAGGATCTTGTCCGAGTAGTCCGGATCAGAAGCCCAGTTCACCTTGCCGTCGTCAGCAACGCCACCGAAGTCCTCCCAGAACGGGGCCCGTCCCTTCGGGCTGACCAGGTGGAACCGGGGGCTCTCCAGCGGGTGCGTGAGGTTGCTTCCGTCGTCCTCGACCGTCGGGTCTGCGTAGGCACGAAGGTGCTGGATCTGTGCCCGGACACCGATCCGCGCGGAGGGGAATGACGCGACGTGGCGCCCGTCGCCACCATCGACCGCGCCGATGCCAGCGAAGTTGTTGTCGGTCGCTCGGACCTGACCGGTCGAAGGGAAGGAGAACCACCCGGTCTCGAGGACAGACTGTGTGAACGCCAGATCTCCAGCGATCCCCTCGTCCCGGCCCTCCTCGATGAACAGTCGAGCCAGCGTTCGAACGTCGACGCTGATGTCGGGGTGATACGAGCCTCCGGCGGTCGCCTCGTACCATTCAGCGAGCTGCTGCGAGGAGAGGCGCTCTCGTTGCATCACCGGCGTGCGTGTCGTCGCATCCGCAGGGGCGGCTTGCCAAGCGGCCATGATCGCGAATCCAGACACAATGGTCGCCATGAGCGCCAGCGAGCGTCGGCAAGGGCCTCTGGAAGAGTCATCCATAGTCGTCAACCAACTCCGCCGCTCCACCGGTCGCGTTGGTCCTGAGCAGCCAGGTCGATCCACGGACCACACCGAATCCATCACCGGTTCCGCCCACCCAGTCGCCAACGATAGGGGTGTCAGAGGACCTGCCGTAGCGGAACGAGAGGCTCCGTGAACCCGAGGAGTTGTGGTTCCGCAGGATCCACTCCCGACCACGATGCACCCCGATCGTCGTTGCTCCGTCACCGTTCCAGTCCCCGACGATCGGCGTATCCGAAGGCTTGCCGTAGAAAGCCGTGATCTCCCGGGGTCCTGACGAGTTGGAGTTCCTCAGGATCCACTCGCGGCGTCGCACGACACCGATCGTCGTCGTGCCGTCAGCGTTCCAGTCGCCCACGATCGGAGTGTCGGATTCGCGCCCATAGGTGAAGGTCGCGCTCCTCGAACCTGCAGAGTTGTCGTTGCGCAGGATCCACTCACGACCACGATGCACCCCGATCGTGTCCATCCCATCGCCATTCCAGTCACCCACGATCGGCACATCGCCAGCGCGACCGAAGCGGAAGCTCCGCGCGATCGGCCCGCCACGTTCGTCCACCTGGTACCACATGCCCTCATCGAACCATCCCGGAGTCTGCTTGCCATCGCCGTTCCAGTCCCCCACGACAGGGACTGCACCGGCAGGGATGGGTGAATAGTTGAGTTGAGCAACTCGATCGCCCATGGAGTCAGCTCCGCCGACCTTCGGATCGAAGTTGCTGCCGGGGCAGGCGGTGTACCCGACGTCCAGATGTCCGATGATCGTGGGCAAGGTCACCGTCTGGCCCGCGCTGAAGCGGTTGCTCCCCCCGCCGGTCGAGGTCCGGGTGACCGTTCCCTGCGGATCGACGCCGTGGTGGGCGAACTTCCACGCGACTGCACGGTCGACCGCGTCAAGGGCCGCCTGCGGGACGACGTTGTCGCCCGAGCAGGAGTAGTGGAAGCAGCCGATGACCGAGATGCCGAAGGAGCCCTTGTTCCAGCCCAGGGCATGCGCACCTTGGACGACTCGTTCGAGCCCTCCAGCCCGTCCTTCGTAGCTTCGACCGAAACGGTCAACCAGCATGTTGTAGCCGACGTCGTTCCAGCCGAGGGAGTTCCGGTGGTACTGGCAGATCGCCAGGACGATGCCGGCCGCCTGCCCTTTGGTGTAGCCGTTGGAGCTGGCCGTGTGGTGGATCACGGCCATGTCGAGCCCGTCGTTGATCGTCGCGCTCTTACGCGGAGAGCACTGGTTGTTGGGGTCCCACTGGGCACGGGTGATCACGTCCGGTTTCGCGGCCGCGAGAGCCGCGCCCGGAACATTGTCGGGCTCCCAGGCCAGACCGTCGTCCCCCGCGATCGTCACCGCCTCGAGCGAGATGTCAGGCTCACCATGGGACTCCACCATCACCTGGATGTGGTCGACGCGCCCTACCCAGACCGGGTCGGTGACCAGCTTCTCGGCCCGCGCATCTTCGGCGGTCCCGGGATCAGGCCCTTCGTCGACGAGTCCGACCTCCTCCCAAGGATCCCACTCACCGCCCTTCGCTACCCGGATGTGTGCACGACCGACCCCTTCGTCCTCGAAACGAAGTCCCACGAGGGCGATATCACCCGCAGGCATCGGCTCAGAGATGAACGCATACAGCTCCGGCTCCGCGGTTACGTGCTGATCGTCGCCCTCGGCTTCGACATCAGCGTCATCGGAGCTGATGTCACCCTCCGTTTCCTGCTGCGGTCCGACATCGCCGTCGACATCGTCGGAGCCTTGCTCCCCTCCGGCGTCCGACGGGGTCTCCGATGTTGAGCTATCAGTGTCGTCAGCGTCGTCAGCGTCCTCGTCGGCTTCGACCTCGGTGTCGCGCTCGGCCTCGTCGGTCTCACCATCGCCGACGAGGGCCTCGCCTCCGGCGGGAGGGGCTTCGGCTGCAGCGTTGCCGGGCGGAACCGTCTCGGCGGTCTCGCGGTCCCCCCGCAGGGTCTCCTCTCGGAGCGAGAGCCCCGCACCTCGGCCGACAGGAACCGACTGTTGCCAGGCATCGACCGATATGCGCACGGAGTCGGTCGACGGCGGGCCTCCTTGCGCTGGAGACCAAGGAGGAACCACGAGGACCGTCGCGACGATGGCAACGACGAGGAACAGGCGACCTGCAGACACCAGCGAGAGACCGCGGTTCATCGACACCTCACATCAACAACATCAAGCACAGAGAAACGATTCTGGCACACAAGCAACAAGACTGCCACCGGGATCTGCCTGTACCTTCACCGCTTCTATCGGCCACACCTGAGGCATCGACACCTGAGCTGCAGACTTGATGGATCGTCGCGATCCGTTCCGAGCGTTCGCAGCTAGCCTCCGCGGGTCCCGTGCCAGACCCAGGAAAGGTCGTCCGTGAAGCAGATCTCGGGCTACGTGGGCGCCTTCATCGCCGTGGCGGGACTGGCCTTCGTGGCGCGGGAGCTGGCACGGCATGTCGACGATATCCGGGTAGCTCTCGGCACGTTACCCCTCGCAACGATCCCCTTGAGCCTGTTGGTCGGCTCGCTCGGGATGCTGACGATCGGTTCCGGATGGCGGGCCTGCCTGCGCCTGCTCGGTACGGATCCCCCCGTCCTTGCGACGCTGCGCAGTTACTACGTCGGACAGCTTGGCAAGTACGTGCCCGGTGGCATCTGGCCGGTCGTGGGTCGTGCTGAGATGGCACGCCGCCAGGGCATCCCTGGCCAGACCTCCTACGGCAGCACCCTGCTGTCGCTCGGCCTCACCTACCTCGCGGCGGCACTCACTGCGGTGGCCGGACTGTTCATGACCGCGGCGCCCGTGGGGGCTTTCCCGCTGGTTGCCGTCGCCATCCTCGGGGTCGGCATCAGCGCACTTCACCCCCGCGCGATCCGCATCGCGCTCGACCTGCTCCAACGGGTGAGCCGACGCCAGGTGGCGCTCCCGATACCTACCTGGCGTCGGTCGGTGAAGCTGCTGTTGCTGCACGTCCCTGCATGGCTTGCCATCGGAGCAGCAACATGGATCCTCGGTGTCGCGCTGGATCCGGGAACACCATCGTTCACCAACGTGCTGTTCGCCACGTCCCTGGCATGGCTCATCGGCTTCGTCGCCATCCCGGTTCCCGGAGGATTGGGCGTGCGTGAGGCAGTCTTCGTCGCTACTGCCACGAGTTTCACCACACTGGGAACCGCGAGCGCGGTCGCCGTGTTGGCCCGCGTCGTGTTCATCGCCGTGGATCTCCTTGGCGCTGGAACGACCAACCTCTTGACGGTAGGAGCCCGACGACACGCCACCCGATCAACGGAAGATCTGTAGCATCTCCCGAGGGAGTTCCTCTCGCTCCCCCTTGATGCTCTTGATCCGCAGGATCCTGACAGCGAACCACTCCCAGTACCGGGCAGCGAAGCGACGGAGTTCCCTCGTCAGCTTGCGCACGTAGAGACGCCGGTACCGCCCTTGCCGCTGCAACTCGAGCTTGCGTTCCAGTTCGCGGTGGAAGAACTCCACCTCGGTCCGGGACGATGGTGAGGTGGCAACCTTGTTCGGACCGTCCATGTCCGGGACGTGCCGGCCCAACTCCCGTAGGTGGTCCGCGTAGGCGTAGGCGAAGTTGCCGAAGGCGACCCGGGGCTTCTGCGATTCCTTGATCTCCTCGACGGTCACCTCGGTGAAGACCGCACGCCCACGCTCCGCAAGGGTTCGTACCAGCTCCTCGCTCGCGGGCCGGCGGTTGATCACCAGGCTGATACCGGTCTTGGTCCCTACGGTGCTGGGCAACCACGCATCACCCACGACGATGTCCGCCAGGAAGTTGCTGTGGTTGATGCACAGGTGGCAGCGCGGGGTGTTGAAGGTGCGATCGAACGCGACCTGGTACCCAACGTCGATCCGTCGGCTGGCGGCGTACTCCTTCCCATCCTCCGTCCAGATGCGTAGCTTGCCGACCGGTCCCCCACCTCGATACGAGACATCGACGATACGGTCGGGATCGGCCCCCTTGAACTGGCAGATGGCACGGATCGAATGCCAGCTGTACTGCCAGCCGCACAGCAGCCCGATCGTCGTGTGGATGCGCTCCCGGAGGTGCGGCGCCTTCTTCGTGATGTAGTTGTAGATGCCTTCGAGTTCGCACGGGATCGCGACCAGCACGAAACGGCCATCGTGTTCCTCGAGCAGTTCGAGGACCCGGTGTTTCGGAAGGTTGTGGTAGATCGATCCCGGTAGGCGGTCCACCTCCTCGCTACCCCTGATGAGGCCGGGCTCGAAGTGCAGCCCGGCGACATGCTGGAGGACGATGGCACCATCCACGTCGGGACGGTCAAGCAGCTCGACCAACAGCTCCTTGATCATCCCACCAGAACTCGCCCTGAGGTTGCGATCGAGATCGGTGCTCTGCGCCAGCATCACACTGTGGACGACGCCGTATGGCGTCTGCTCCTGTCCGGGGAACAACAGGTCCTGGAGGTGAGCGAAGTCGACCTGCACCGCGGGGCAGACCTCCGCCGCGTCACGTCCTCCAGGACCGGTCGGTTCGAAGATCTGCTTGTCCGGGTGCAGGTGGAGTTGGACAGACGGGTCTGCGAGGACACAGGCTCCACAAGCGATGCACAGGTCGTTGTCCAGGACACCCTGGAGATCGGGTACATCAGCCATCGGAGGTGGCCCTCAGTTCGCGCTCGATGACCTCGAGGTTGTGGCCAGCACGGGCCAACACCTTGGGCAAGGCATCTTCGATCCTCTGGCGCCACTGCTCCCGCTGGAACCACACCAGATCGAAGGCCTCAGGCAGCGTTGACCCGTCCGAGCGGTCGTAGGGAACGGCAAGGTCTTCAGCACCGAACTCCTGGAGCACCTCGGCGTACTTGTGACTCCAGCCGACGACGAGGGCCGGCGTCGTCATCGCCAGTGCGGAGATCATCGCGTGGAACCGCGAGGTGATGAGGGCGTCGCTCGCTCCGATCACAGCGCGGAGCTCCGCAGGACGCAGACTTCGGTCGATCAGGGAGACCTCGGGATCGTCGACCGCCGCGACCAGGTCGCGACAGACCGGAAGGTCGTTCATCCGGCTCTCCGGCTGGCCAGGTCGCGCAGAGTGGGGAACCACAACGATCGGACGGCCGGCACTGGTGCGGATGTGTCGGACCAGTTCGGCCATCATCGCCACGTAGTCGAGTCCATGCTCAGCGCAGTAGGCACGAACGACGGCACTCGGCGCGAAGCTGATGAATGGCCCCGTGATGCCAAGATCCTCGACCAACCTCGCCGCGAACCGTTGCGCGGCATCGGGCACCTCCATCAGGAACGCGAGATCATCGGCGCGCTCCGCGTTCACGAGGCCCAGTTCGAGCGCGAACGCGTGGGTGCGCTCCCCCCGTGTCAGCACCACGCGGACCCGCGGTAGGACGCGGCGGGCGGCGATCCGGTTGAGACGGCGGTGGAAGGGGCCGACCGCTTGTGAGCACTTGATCACGGTGCAGCCGAGGAGTAGCGGCACTCCGGTCATCAATACGTTGTAGACCAGGATCGGGAAGGAGCGACCGTCAGCGAAGCTGATGCCCGCAAGATCGAGCACGATGTCAGCGCGGTGCAGCGACCGTGTCGCTGGATGGAGCGACGCCACGCTGCGACCCGAGCCTCCGAGCTTGCGGACCAGCCAGACGAGCAGCGCGATCGGCAGCACCGGGACCACCAGCTGCCTTGGACGTAGCGACACGATCCGGACGGGACCGGTCGGTTGCTCGGCACGATCCTCCGTCGGATAGGTGGTGAGCACATCGATCCGGCAGGGACCAACCACCTCGGGCACCCGGTCCACGACCGCTTGCGCCATCGAGGCCGCCCCCTTGTTCGCCGAGAAGGCAGCCCCGATGGTTGCGATACGCACGGGTGGCGCAGTGACGCTCGCCTCACCCACCGGGAACGGCTTCCTCACGCGTCGGCGCAGTGGCATCGTCGGAGGACTCTCTCGCCTCACTGGGATGTGCCTGCTCGACGACGGTCGTCGGCTCAACTCTCCGGGGTGGGCCGGCGTTGGCGTTGAGTCGCACGATCAGATCCGCGAGCAACCCGATACTGACCACGTTGAAGGCCGCAAGGAAGATCAGCAGGGTGTTGGCCGCGAGGGCGAAGTCCCGGGTCGTCCAGTCGAAGATCAGCTTGCCCACGGCGAGGAGCAGGAGCCAGAACCCGGCAGGCAGGAACACCCGAAGTGGGTTGAAGCTCAGGACCATGCGGACGACCTGCGTCGCATAGCGGCGCGTGTCCGCCCACCAGTGGAACTTCGACCGACCAGCCCGCTTGTTGTACTCGATAGGCACGTAGGCGACTGAGTGGCCGTTCGACAGGAAGGCCAGCGTCAGCGTCGTGACGCACGAGAATCCGGCGGGCAGTAGGTGCGCGTACTGCTGACCGAGATCGCGCCGGAACGCACGGAAACCCGAGTTGAGGTCCGGGATGTCGGTCTCCACGAGGTAGCTGGCGAGTCTTCGGATCATCCACTTGGCTGGGACGCGCAAGAACTTGACGGTCCCTTCCTCGGAGGTACGTGCGCCGACGACCTGGTCGTACCCGTCGAGCTGATCAACCAGCCAAGGGATCTGGTCGTTCGGGTAGGTCATGTCCACATCGGTCCAGACGACCACCTCGCCCTGTGCCGCCATGGTCCCGGCACGCCGCGCTGACCCGGAGCCGCGGTTCGCAGGGAACACGATGAGACGGATGTCCTCGATCGTCCGGAGCAGTTCGGTCGAGCCATCCGAGCTGCCGTCGTCGA
>SKMN01000005.1 GCA_007121015.1 Coriobacteriia bacterium | reverse complement strand
CGCGGAGAGTTGGCCGAGTCGGCTGAAGGCGCTCGCCTGCTAAGCGAGTAAGGGGCTAACAGCCCCTTCGAGGGTTCGAATCCCTCACTCTCCGCCATTTGACATCACGCCTGCATCCTGGCAGGATTGCTAGGCCCTGTACGGGCACACGCGCCCTTAGCTCAGCCGGATAGAGCGTCTGACTACGAATCAGAAGGTCGGGAGTTCGAATCTCTCAGGGCGCACCACCGCACCTCACGGAAGCCTCGTCTCGCGCGGGGCTTCCGCCGTTCGTGCCGCGCATCCGCTTGCGCTGCGCTACACTGCTGCCAGGGAGGGGTGCGACGTGCACACCATCATCGGCGTCATGGGCGGCGGCGAAGCGGACGCGACGACGCGCGAACTGGCACGGGACATCGGCCGTGCCGTAGCGCAGCGCGGCTGGGTGCTCTTGAACGGCGGACGTGACTGCGGCGTGATGGCCGCATCCGCCGAGGGCGCCGCGGCGGTCGGCGGGCTCGTCGTAGGCGTGCTTCCAGGCGACGACCTCACCGGCATCGCCTCCGGTGTCACGATCCCCGTACTGACCGGGATGGGGGACGCGCGCAACGTCATCAACGTACTGTCGAGCCGCATCGTCATCGCACTACCCGGCGGAGCGGGAACCATCTCAGAGATCGCCCTGGCGCTGAAGTCGTCACGTCCGGTGATCGTCGTCGGCTGGGACCCTGGTGAGGCGCTCCACCGGTCGGGCGGGTCCCGGCTCGTCGTTGTAGACACCGCCGAGGAGGCCATCGTCGCCGTCGAGCGCTTACTCGTCCAGGGCACGGCTGACGGCCGCGACACGGGCGGAGCCACCCGATGAGCCGCCGCGACGGCCGCAAACCTACCTACCTGCGCTCCGCGCCTCCCCGGCGCCACGCACGACACGCGGGTCGCGATCCGCAGCGCGACCCTGGCGACGTCCTCAGGACCCGACGCCCGCAACGTCGTCGCCCGTCCAACCCGATCGCACCCGCACTGCTCGGCGTGGTGCTCGTACTCCTGGTGGTAGTGGCGGCCGCCGCATGGCTCCTCACCCGGCCTGTCTCGCTCACCGTGACCGCCACTCCGGACGACGCGTACGTCCGGCTCATCGGGGTAGACGCGGCCGAGGCGACCGGGACCCTCACCGTCGACGAACTCGCGCCCGGCCCCTACACGCTCGAGGTCGCACGCAGCGGCTTTGCGACCGAGACGGTCACCGTCGACGTCGCGCGCGTGCGCGGCGCGTCACTCGCGGTCGCGCTCGAGGCGCTCCCGCAGACAATCTCGCTCTCCACGCACCCCGAGGGTGCCGTCTGCCGCGTGCTGCGCGACGGCGACGAGCTCCTCGGCGGGACCGCACCGCTCGAAGGCCAGGTGGTCTCAGGCCCCGTGACCGTCGAGCTCTCGCTTGCCGGTTACAACACGTTCACCCGCGAGCTTTTCATCGACCACCCGGCCGAACTCGAGCTGTGGCTCGATCCGGAAGGACAGGTCGTCCACCTCCTCGGCATGGCCGATGCAGCTGGTGCGCCCAAGGGTATCGCCCTCACGCCCGATGGCACCGAGGTGTGGGCGACCATCCTCGACGGTCCGCCCTCGATCGAGATCTTCGACGTCGCAACCCGCACGGTGACCGACGGCATCGACCTCGGCACGCACGGTGCGGTGGAGATCGTCTTCTCGGCCGACGGCGCCCACGCCTACGCGAGCCAGATGGAGACCGCGCGCGTCTTCGAGATCGACACCGCGACCCGCACCGTCGTGCGCACCTTCGAGACCGGGAGCGCTTGGAGCAAGGTCGTCGAGCTCGCCCCCGACGGCTCGCGCGCCTACGTCGCGAACTGGTCGGGCAACGACGTTTCGGTGATCGATCTTGCGACCGGCGAGCTCGAGCGACGGGTGCCTGTCGCCCGCACGCCCCGCGGGCTCTACGCCACGCCGGACGGTGCGTCGCTCTACGTCGCCGGCTTCGCCCGCGGCGATCTTCAGCGTATCGACCTGACTACGTGGGAGGTCACCACCCTGATCTCGACCGGCGGCGCGATGAGGCACATCGTGGGCGACACCGCGCGCGGTGTCATCTTCGCTTCAGATATGGCGCGCGACCGCATCTACCGCCACGACATCGCTACCGGCCAGACCACCGAGTTCGTCACCACCGACGAGAAGCCCAACACGATCGCGCTCTCACCCGACGGGAAGGTCCTCTTCGTCTCGTGCCGAGGAGCCAACAACCCCGTCTCCTACTACATCCCGGGACCCGAGTGGGGCACCATCCTGCTGTTCGACGCAGAGAGCGGAGAGCCGCTCGACGCGATAGTCGGCGGGAACCAACCGACCGCGCTCGCCGTCTCACAGGATGGCGCCACGCTCGCGTTCTCCGACTTCCTCGATGCGAGACTGCGCTTCTACGAGGTGCCCGCATACGAGACGCTGGCGGCAGGCGGTGGCGGCCGCTACGGTCCCCACCGCGATGACCTGCGCAAGTAGGAATCCGCCCGGGCTTCATGCGGGAATGTCGCACACCGGTGGTATGATGTGCATATCCGCGGATAACGCTTCGCCCGATATCGCGCTCTGTGTCCGAGGAGGGTGGACGTGTCGACGGTCTGTCAGTACTCCGACAACTGCCCGCTGTTCAACAGCGAGACCTCGGTCCCCCCTGCGCTCGAAAAGGTCCTCCGCTCTCGGTACTGCCACACCGGAGACGTGAGCTGCGCCCGCTACCAGGTGCGCGAGGCGCTCGGTTCCAAGCTGCTCCCGAACGACCTGCTGCCCACCGACCACGCGACCGCAGAGCGACTCATCTCGCGTCACTCGTAGCACGCGCTATCCTCAGGGTGGGACCGCACCCTCTACACCGAATGCCCCCCGAAACGGTTGCGCATCGCCGAGAGCAGCTGGCCGGCGTAACTCGGGTCGCGCTCCGACTCCTTGCGGAACTCCAGTGCCCCGCTGATGACGCGCGCCTCCAGTCCGCGTTCCTCGGCGTACTCCACCGTCCACGCACCCTCGCCGGTGTGCCCGACCATGCCACTCACGCCGTCGAGATCGACACCCCACAGGTCGAACGCCTCGGCGAGCCACCCCACGAGCCGCGACTCGATGACGCTGCCGTGCTGGTAGACGTCGGCGACCTTGGTGAGGTCGAGTTCGAACTCGCTCTCCCGCATGATCTGGAACCCCTCGGCGATCGCCTGCATCATGCCGTACTCGATGCCGTTGTGGACCATCTTGACGAAGTGCCCCGCACCGTGACCTTCGAAGAACCGGTAGCCGCCGGGAAGCGCGACGTCGGCGAAGAGTGCCTCTGTCTCGACGAAGTCCTCCCCACGTCCGCCGATCATGAGACACGCGCCGTGGCGTGCACCCGCCGGACCGCCACTCGTTCCGCAGTCCATGAAGCGGATGCCACGCTCGGCGAGTCGCTCGGCCCGCTGCGCTGCCTCGGTGTAGCGCGAATTGCCGCCGTCGACGACGAGGTCGCCCGGTTCCAGCAGTCCGATGAGGCCGCCGTCCGCGCCACCCTCCCCGAAGAGCGCCGCGTCGACCGGTTTGCCTGCGGTGAGCATGAGCCACACCACGCGCGGCGGGGCGAGCGCGGCGACGAACTCCTCGAACGAGTAGGTGCCGGTCACGCCCTCCGGTTCGAGGTCGCGTACCTTCTCGGGCGAGCGGTTGTAACCGACGACGTCCCACCCGTGGTCGTGCAGGTTGAGTGCGAGTCCCGCCCCCATCTTGCCGAGGCCCACGACGCCCACCTGGCCGCGTGACGCCGGCCGGGCCACCACTTCAGTCGCTCGCTCGACCACGTCTGCGCTGTCGGGCTCGTACGTCTCGAGCGGCACCACGTCGTCGTGCCACGCACGGAAGATCGGGTCGATGAACCGCCACATCGCCGCGACTTCGTCGGTCGAGACGAACAGCGTCTGGTCACCGTCGATCGCGTCGAGCAGGAGTTTCGCGTACTCTTCGACGTACTGGATCTTCTCCGCCTTCTCGTAGAGGAAGAAGTCGAGCGTGCGCTCCTCGAGCTCCGTCTCGAAGCCGGGTTTCTTGGCCCAGAACGATATCGTGATCGACTCGGTGGGCTCCAGCCGGAACACCACCTTGTTGCGTACGTGGTGCCCGTCGTCGCACATGCACACGGCGGGATGCCGGAAGGTGACCACGACTTCCTTGAGCGGATCGCCGAGGCGCTTGCCCGCCTGCATGGTGACGGGCACGCCGCTCCACCTGCGCCCGGTGAGTTCGAAGCGCAGTCGGAAGTACGTCTCGGTCGTCGAATCCGGCGCCACCCCTTCGATGTCGCGGTACCCCTCGTGTTGCGCGCGGAAGCTCGTGTGAGCGACCTCCTCGGGACGCATCGGTCTCAGCGCATCCAAGAATTCCCCTCGCGCCTGACGGATCGCCGCCGGCCCGCGCGCCGCAGGCTGGTCCATGGCGACGAGTGCGAGCATCTGCAAAAGGTGGTTCTGACCCACATCACGCAGCGCTCCGATGCCGTCGTAGAACCGGCCGCGCTGCTCCACCCCGATCGACTCGAGAAGCGAGATGTCGATCGAGGCTATCGCGTCGCGGTTCCACGCGGTCTCGAAGAGGTTGTTGGTGAAGCGGAAGTTCATGATGCCCTGCAGCATCTCCTTGGCGAGGTAGTGGTCGATGCGGTAGATCTGCTCCTCGCGAAAGAGGCTGCCGAGGAGTTCGTCGAGCTCTTGAGAGGTGCGCTCGTCCTTCCCGAAAGGCTTCTCGACGAGCACGCGCGTCCAGCCGCTCATGTCGTTGCACGGCTCGGTCAGCCCGCTCTCGGCGAGCCGTTCGAAGATGGTGCGATAGTGCTCGGGGGGCACGGCCAGGTAGAAGAGCTTGTTGGCGCACACGCCCCACTCATCGTCTATCGAGCCGAGGTGATCGGCGAGAGCCCGGTAGCCGTCCGGGTCCTCGAACGTACCGCGCGAATACGTGAACCGCTCGACGAAGCGGTCGACCTCTTCGGCCGGGGAGTCCGGATAGCCCTCCTCCAGCATGTCGCGCACGCGTGAACGCAACTCGTCGTCGCTCCAGTCGCGCCGCGAGAACCCGACGGCGGCGAACTGCTCCGGCAACACGCCGTTGTGCGCGAGGTGGAAGAGCGCCGGTACGATCTTGCGCGCCATGAGGTCCCCGGTCGCCCCGAACACGGTGAGGATGGTGGGTGTGCGGTCCTCGGTCATCTGGCACCTCCACTGACTCCGACGCTCCCGGTCACTCGGCAGGTATGTTCCCGTTCGTGCGCAGGCGCGACATCTCGCGCAGCCCGCATATCCCTACGTTGTGACCTGCCGAAGTGCCTCCGGCACCTTAATGACCCTGTAGCCGCGGGCCTGACCTGCCGATACCCCGACATGAGTACCGCGTGCACCTCTTCGACGAGGAAGGGCCGATGAAGGCGCGTATCTCACAACTGCTGCAGGTGCTCGTCGCGATAGCCGGGTGGCTCGTGTTCGCGGCCATGTGGTGGTGGGCGTTCGACCGCCGGGGGCCGTCGACCGACCAGGTCCGCGACCTCGCGGCTGTCGCGGTGTTCAGCCTCGCCGTAGTGGTGGTGACCTCGCTCTGGGTCCGGTACAACGTGCAGATCTACCGCATCAAGGGGCCCCGCACGCGTATCCCCGAAGGTGACCGCGACTACTCCCACGACACGGTCGGGCGGCCGATCCTCGCCCACTTCGAGACCCTCGCCTACGAACGCTCGATCGTCATCGACATCATCGACGGTCCGCGCGGCCCGGTGAAGGTCTACTCCTTGGCCGAGGGCGTCACGAGCAGTGGAGAGGAGGCTGCGTGCACGACGTCGTGCTCGGCATAGCCGCGTCCCCCCTCTACCTCGTGGCCGCGGGGTTCTTCGCGCTCTACCCGCTCTTCTCGGCGCTCATGTGGGTGTGGACCTCGCTCATTTATTGGTTCCGCCGCGAACGGGGTGGGGACCTGTCGTTCTACGCGATACCGGACGAGGGGCTCCCGCCCGTCACGGTGCTCGTCCCTGCCTACCAAGAGGGGCTCACGATCTGCCGCACCATCACCGGGCTGCTCGAGATGGACTACCCCCACATCGAGATCGTCATCGTCGATGACGGTTCGCCCGACGACACGCTCGAGAAAGCCCGCTCCTACCTCACCGACCCGCGCGTTCGCGTCGTCCACAAGGCCGTCAACGAAGGCAAGGCCCTCGCCATCAACGACGTGCTGCCGCTCGTGACCGGCGAGTTCGTCATGATCATCGACGGTGATGCCGTGCCGGCGCCCGATGCGCTCCGCTGGATGGTGCCCCACTTCCTGCGCAACCCGCGTCTCGCTGCGGTGACCGGCAATCCACGAGTGCGCAACCGCGACAAGCTGCTCGCAAAGATCCAGACGGTCGAGTTCTCCTCGATCGTCTCGCTCCTCAAGCGCGCCCAGGTCGTGTGGGGCCGCGTCATGACCGTCTCGGGCGTGATCGGACTCTACCGCATCAGCGCCATCGAGCGGGTCGGGCTGTTCGTGCACGATGCGGCCACCGAGGACATCTCCACGTCGTGGAAGTTCCAGCGGCACTTCTTCGACGTGCGCTACGAACCGCGCGCCAAGGTCTACATGCAGGTCCCGCCGACGTTGAGTTCGCTATGGCGCCAGCGGATGCGGTGGGCCAAGGGACTCGCGCAGGTGCTCCGCCGCAACTCCGACATCTGGCTCGACTGGCGCAACCGTCGCATCTTCCCGGTCTACCTCGAAGCGTCACTCTCGATCGTGTGGGCGTACACGTTCGTGCTGCTCTCCGCGATGTGGCTCATCACATGGGTGCTCGGCGTCCCGCTCCTCGGCGCCACTCCGGTGCCGGCGTGGTGGGGGATGCTCATCGGCACGATGTCGCTCGTGCAGCTCGGCGTGGGCGTCGCGCTCGACCGCCGCTACGATCCCGAGGTCACCCGCTACTACGCGTGGGCCGCCCTCTACCCGATCATCTACTGGATCCAGATGGCGTTCATCACCGCGATCGCCACGCCTGCGGGTCTGCTTCGCCCGTACGGCTCCGGTGTGTGGCGCACGCCGAGGAGCGCTGACTAGGGGTCTGCGGTTGCCGAGCTGCCGCCGCTCTCCGTCGCCTACGGTGCGACCGGCTCCAGCACCTCTCGGCCGCCGAGGTAGGGGCGCAGCACCTCGGGCACTTCGATCGAGCCGTCTTCTTGCTGGTAGTTCTCGAGCACCGCGACGAGGCAGCGCCCCACCGCGAGCCCCGAACCGTTGAGCGTGTGCACGAGGCGCGAGCCCTTGAACGCACCCGGATCGCGGTACTTGATCGCCGCGCGGCGCGCCTGGAAGTCGGTGCAGTTGCTGCAGCTCGAGATCTCCTTGTAGCCGTCGTAGCTCGGCAGCCAGACCTCGATGTCGTACGTCTTGGCCGCGGCGAAGCCCATGTCGCCGGTGCAGAGCACGATGGTGCGGTACGGCAGACCGAGGAGCTCCAAGATGCGCTCGGCGTCGCGCACCATGGCCTCGAGGGCGTCCATCGACTCCTCGGGACGCGTGATCTTGACAAGCTCGACCTTGTCGAACTGGTGCACGCGGATCATGCCCCGGGTGTCCCTGCCCGCGCTGCCCGCCTCCTCGCGGAAGCACGGCGTATAGGCGGTGTAATCGAGGGGCAGCGTATCGGCCTCGAGGACCTCGTCGCGGTGGAGGTTCGTGAGCTGGACCTCGGCGGTGGGGATGAGGTAGAGGCCCTCGGACGTCTTGAAGAGGTCGTCTTCGAACTTGGGCAGCTGGCCGGTGCCGGTGAGCGTCTCGGCGTTGGCGAGCGCGGGCAGTGCCCACTCGGTGTAGCCGCGCTCGATCTGGGTGTCGAGCATGAAGTTGATGAGCGCGCGGTTGAGCCGGGCGCCCCATCGGCCGAGCACGATGAAGCGCGACTTCGCGAGCTTCACGCCGCGCTCGAAGTCGATCGCACCGGTCTCGGGACCCAAGTCCCAGTGCGCCTTGGGCTCGAAATCGAACTCGCGGGGGATACCCCGGCGGCGCACCTCGACGTTGTCGTCCTCGCTCTCGCCGGCCGGCACGCTCGCGTCGGGGATGTTGGGCGCGGTGAGCAGCAGTTCGCGCACGTCCTCGTCGGCCCGCTGCATCGTCGCCTCGATCGCGGTGATCTCGTCGTT
>SKMN01000058.1 GCA_007121015.1 Coriobacteriia bacterium | reverse complement strand
GAGCGCCACCGAACGCTCGTCGACCACTCGCCGGACATGATCGTCGTGGCCGAGGACGGGCGCATCTCCTTCGTGAACCCGTCCGGCGTACAGTTTCTCGGCCTCGACACGGCAGCCCCGGTGCTCGGACGCCCGGTGACCGAGCTCTTCGCACCCGGAAGTGCAGAGACCACGCCCGCAGAACTCGAACTCGCGATCGTCTCCGGGCTCTTCGCCCGTCCGATCCCCGTCAAGCTGTTGCGACCCGACGGCTACCGGGTCGACGTCGAGCTCACCGGCACACGCATGCTTCTCGAGGGCGCCAGGGTCGTGCAGTACGTTGCGCGCGACATCACCGAGCGCCTCGACGCCGAGAACACCATCCGCACGATGGCCTTCTACGACCCGCTCACCGAGCTTCCCAACCGCACGCTCTTCAACGACCGCCTACGTGCCGCCATCGCGCACGCGCGACGCGCGGGCACGACGGTCGCGGTCGCCTTTCTCGACCTCGACGAGTTCAAACTCATCAACGACACCTTGAGCCACGTCGTGGGTGACGAGCTGCTCTGCCTCGTGGGCCAGCGCATCCGCGAGACGGTGCGCGACGGCGACACCGTCGCGCGGATGTCCGGTGACGAGTTCACCGTCGTCGCGCACCTCACTTACAAGACCGATGCCACGGCGTTCGCTCAGCGCCTCCTCGACGCGTTCGCGATGCCCTTCCGCGTCCGCGAGCACCTGCTGCACGCAACGGCGAGCATCGGCGTTTCGGTCTTTCCCGACCACGGCATCGAGCCGGGCGACCTCATCAAGAACGCCGACACCGCTATGTACTGCGCGAAGGACGCCCGCTGCAACAGCTTCCGCCTCTACGAGCCGGCGATGGGAGCGCGTTCGCTCGACCGCCTGCACCTCGAGCACGAACTGCGCGACGCGCTTGAGGCAGAGGACTTCGCGCTGCGCTACCAGCCGCAGGTCGACACGCGCACGGGGTCGATCGTGGGAGTCGAGGCGCTGCTGCGCTGGCACCACCCGGAGCGAGGCGAACTCGCGCCGGGTACGTTCCTCGCCGTGGCCGAGCAGAGCGGGCTGATGACGCAGATCGGCGAGTGGGTGCTCGAAACGGCCTGTGCCCGAGCGCAAGAATGGCGTGGAAAGGGGCTCGACTTCGGGCGCATGGCCGTCAACCTCTCGGCACGCGAGTTCCAGCAGTTCAACGTCGTCGACCTCGTCTCAGACACGCTCGGCAGAACGGGGCTCGAACCTGGATTGCTCGAGATCGAGATCACCGAGGACACCGCACTCTACGAGGTCGACCGCGTGGTCGAGACGCTCAACGCGATACGGGCGCTCGGCGTGCGCATCGCCATCGATGACTTCGGCACGGGCTACTCGTCGCTCTCCTACCTCAACCGCTTCCCCGTGCAGACGCTCAAGATCGCACAGACCTTCATGAACGACGTGCACCGCAACGAGCACAGCGCCGGCATCGCCCGCATGATGGTCGACTTGTGCCGGCTCCTCGAACTCGACATGGTGGCCGAAGGCGTCGAGCATCCCGAGCAACTCCGGTTCCTCACCGCCCACGGGTGCCACGTCGTCCAAGGCCACCTCTTCAGCCGTGCGCTCCGGCCCAAAGAGGTCGAATCGCTGCTGGCGTCGGGAGGAAGGCTGAAAGCGACAGTGGCCTGACGGGGCTGCGAGTCACTCCTCAGCAACCACACTGCACCCCGACCACGACGGGAGCGCCCCCAAGGGACGCTCCCGGTGATCTTACTATGGCGGAGAGCGAGGGATTCGAACCCTCGATACGAGTTCAAGCTCGTATACACGATTTCCAGTCGTGCGCCTTCAGCCTCTCGGCCAGCTCTCCGCGGACCGCCACGCCGCGGCGGAACTCCGCGATGGGCAGCATTCGCGAGTATATCGGGCGTGGCTGCTGCGGGCAATTCAACGAGCCGAGAAGCCGACCGGCTCCCGGCCCGGCCGACTGCACGCGCCGCGACAGGGCCCGTTGCACTCGCACGCATACGTGACGAGTGACACGACCGTTCGTCAACCGGTATCCCCCCCTTGTCGCACGATTCTGATAGTATCGAACGTGCGTAAACACACGTCGGTGGGGGCCGTCGGGGGGTTTGCCCTGTGCGGGTCGCCACGTCCCACTCACGTGACGAGCGAGAGGACCCTGGTGCGTGCTGCCCTCATCGTCGCGTTGTCGATCGTCGTAGTCTCAGCGACGGCATGTGCGACTCAGCCCTCGCGTCCCGGGCCGGACGCATCCGCCCTCCGCTTCGCCATCCCGAACGAGCCCCTCGCCGTGCCGGTGATCGTCACGTACGAGAGCGACCTTTTCACCGAGCACGGCGTAACGGTTGACGCCACCCCCGTCGA
Organism: Coriobacteriia bacterium; assembly: GCA_007121015.1. Classification (GTDB taxonomy): domain Bacteria; phylum Actinomycetota; class Coriobacteriia; order Anaerosomatales; family SLCP01; genus SLCP01. Next base: position 5,887 of record SKMN01000058.1, on the reverse strand, counting down.
GTGCTGCACGCGCGCGCTCGACGCTCTCATCGAAGGCGAGTACGACGTGTCGCTCGCTACCGATGTCGCCCTCGCCGCCCGCAGTATCGACTCGGACGGCTTTCGCATACTTGCGACCGTCGCCGTCGCCGAGGACGATTCGCGCGTCGTCGCGCGACGCTCGGCAGGCATCGAGACAGCGGCCGACCTCGCCGGCAAGCGGATCGGAGTCGTGCGTAGCGGGCAAGCGCACTGCTATCTGCACACGCTCCTCGAAAGCGAATCGCTTCTAGAAAACGCTGTCGAACTCGTGTTCCTCGAGAACAGTGAGGGCCACGATGCCCTGCACTCCGGCGATATCGATGCGTATGCGACTCGACCGCCCATGATCGGCAGGCTCGTCGGCGACCTAAGGTCAGACGCGGTGATCCTCGAAGCGCCGGTGAGCCCGACCAAGACGCTCTCGCTCGTCGTGCGCGACGACGTCCTCGAGCACCGGCCCGACGACGTCGCGCTGCTACTCTCCGCGTTAATCGAGTCCGAGGAGCTCACGTCGGACAGGCAACACGTCGGCAGCGTGGGCGCCCCCTGGCTCGACACGCTCCCCGACGTGCTTTCCGCCGACGTTGCTACCGCGAACTTCAGGGTGCAACTCGATCAGGCGCTGATCGTCGCTCTCGAAGAGCAGATGCGCTGGATCATCGGTTCGCCGTGCTTCGAAGACGTGCCGTCGGTCACGGCGATGCCCGATGTCCTCACGCTCGTCGACCCCTCGCCTCTCTGGTCGCTCGACCCGTCACGCGTGCGCATCATCGGCTGGGAGCCCAGATGAGCATCCGTGCCCGCATGACGCTGCTCGTCACGATCTCGGTGCTCTTCACGGCCGGGCTCGTAGCGACCCTGCTGTGGACCGTCGTGATGGACCAGCGCGTCGAGGAGTGTCTCGCACAGGCGCGAGAGGTCTCCGATGCGGTCTTCGACCTGACCCTCATCACGAGCGACTACGCCGTGCTACCCACCGAACGGGCGGAGGTCCAGTGGCGCATGCGATACGGATCGCTCGGCGACCTCCTCGATGGGGCGACACCGTGTGAACGCGTCCCCGTCGACCTCAGCCAGACGGTCGGGCCCGGCTACGAGCGGCTCGGCCAGCTGTTCGCGGAGCTGACGGAGCACGTCGAGACCGCAGGCGTCGGAAGCAGGGCTGACCTCAGCCCGTACGGCATCCGCCTCGCCGCGCAGTTGCGTATCACCGCGCAATCGATCTCAGACGACGCCCTCGCCTACCAGCGCACGATCGCGGAAAGTCAGCAGCGGACACGCTCGCGCACCGTGGCGCTCGCCATCGCGATCGCCGTCACGTCGGTCCTCCTCGTCGCTGGAACTGCCTTCAGCAGCTGGCGGCTCCTCGCCGAACCGCTCGTGCGCCTCCGCGACGGTGCCCGGATCCTCGCAGCCGGCGACCTCGATCACCGGTTCGACATCGAGCAGAAAGGCGAGGTCGGCGAGGTGGCGCGCGCGTTCGACGAGATGGCAGAGGAACTCGCCGCCTCCAATCGTGCCCTCGAGGCCGAGATCGCCGAGAGACGCGCCGCCGAAGAGCAGGTCCGTCACGCCAAGCGTGACGTCGAGCGCATCGTCGAGCAGCGCACCGCCCAACTCGTGGAAACCAATCTGCGACTCGAAGAGGCGACTGCCACGAAGGACCGCTTCATGGCGCGGATGAGCCACGAGCTGCGCACGCCGCTCAACTCCATAATCGGCTTCGGTACCGTCATGGCATCAGGCGCTGCAGGGCCGCTCACAGAAGAGCAGGAGCGCCAACTGCGCATGATCGCCAACAGCGGCAAGCGCCTCCTCGCACTCGTAGACGACCTCCTCGACATCTCGATCATCTCTGCGGGCGGCGTCCGCATCGACTGCGCACCCCTCGACCTCGGCGAGTTCGGCAGTTCGCTCGTCGAGACCATCGAGCCACTCGCCCGGGCCAAGGGGCTTGAGATGAAGTACGTTGCGCAAGACGCGGGGGGCATCACGACGGACCGCGCGCGCCTCGAGCAGGTCATGATGAACCTCCTCGGCAACGCGGTGAAGTTCACCGACGAAGGCACGATCTCACTGTCGATCTCGCGGACCACAGGCGGCGGCGCTCGACTGGCCGTGAGCGACACCGGCATAGGCATCGACGCCGAGGACCTCGACCACATCTTCGCCGAGTTCAGTCAACTGTCTCCTCCCGCCGACCGTGTCAACGAGGGAACGGGCCTGGGACTCGCGATCGCGCGGAGCCTGACCGTCCTGCTCGGCGGCAAGATAGCTGTGGAGAGCGCGCTCGGGGAGGGCTCGACGTTCACGGTGACGCTGCCCGCGTGTGCACCCGACGACGACCGCGCGGTGCACTCGGCCTAGATCCTACAGCAGTTCACGCACGCGCTGGGCCGCCGCCTTCGCGACGTCCGGGCCCACGACGAGCTTGAGTGCTTCGTTCAGGTTCTCGGCGATCGTCTCGAGGTCCGTTCGCTCGACGGTGTCCACCGTCTTACCGATGCGCTTGGCCTCGACGTCGACGGAGACCGCGGCGAGTACGGTCCCTATCACGGGACGCAGTACCTCCTCGATGCGTGTCGCGAGCAGGTTAGGCACCCGGAGACTCCTCGTCAGCCTCGTGTGCCTGGACCGCAGCGAGCGGCGCGTCGTCGTAGGAGAGCACCGAGAGGTAGCGCTTCATCGCGCGCCGCACGCGATAGAAGTACACGCCGAGGAGCACCATCGAGACCCCCACGAGCGCGTCGGAGACGACACGGACGAGGTCCCGGCTCACGCCTTCGACGCCGAGGAGCGCTAACCAGCCTGCCAGCGCCGATGCCGCGAGCGTGATGATGCCTGCCATGACGTAGGCCATGTTGTCGGCGAACGCGGAGCCATCGGCCAGCCTGCGCAACCGCGTCACCTCGACCAGCAGTAGCACCGACACGACCAGCGCGAAGCCGCCCATCCCGAACCCGAGCCACGCGGGAACGTCGCTGGCGGCATCGACCGCGAATGCGGGTGACGGCAGGGTCAGCAGCGCGAAGGCCGAGATTGCCGGGATCCTCATGAGCCTCATGGTCGCTCCTCCATAGATCGTAGACCTGCGTTCGTCGGCGGAAACCAGAGCGCGCGGCTGCTCGATACAGGATACGGTATCGTGGCCCGGGGCGCACGCATCACCCTGCACCGCCACCACCGCCGCCCCCACCGCCGCCTCCTCCTCCGGAGAACCCGCCCCCACCACCGGAAGACGACGAGTTCTGACTCGACGCGATGGACCTGGCCGAGGACACCCCGTCGACGAGGCCCGCGAGACCGAGCCCCGTCGCGCCACCCGCCGAGGAAGCGTACGCCCACCCGTAGTGGCGTGCGAACGTCGGGTCGTCGGCGACCGCAGGGACGTGAGAGTGTAGCTGATCGATGACCTGCTTCGAGATGCCGAATACCGTCGCGAGCACGAGGAACTCCTCCCAGAGCGCCACGTGGCCCGGCGGTGCCTCGTGGAGGCGGCTGAAGTCGCGCAGGTAGTTGCGGACCGCCCGATACTTGGCGAACAGGTCGTTGGCTTCGGGCGAGCGCCGCGGCATGACCGCCGCCAGCGCGAGGCACACGGCGAGCGCGAGGAAGCCGATGGCACCGAGCCACGGTGAGCCGACCCACAACGCAAGGGCGACGAGCGCCCCGAACGTGACGACCCCTCCGGCAGCGACGCCGACTTGGCCCTGAGCACCTGCCTTCTCGAAGTAATGGCGACGGTCGGCCTCGGCCTTCACCGACTTCTTCCACTCGTCCATACGCGTGACGTACGTCTGAGAGTTCGCCTTCGCCCACTCCTTGAGATCCTCGATCGTGAGCGTGTCAGACCCGCCGGATATCGTGTGGAACCAGAGGCGGATGAGTTCGCGGTCGAGGTCGGACGTCTCGTTGTAACGGGAGAGGTCGAACGTCAGCTCGAGGCTCTCGATGTCACGGCTGCCGAGGAACCGGGAGCGCTGCACGGTGACCGGCCTTATTGAGAGCACGCCCCGGTTGACGAGCGACATGATAGTCGCCGCCACCTCGGCGTCGCCCACCTTGCCCATCCGCCATATCGCCCCCACGAGTGCGGGATGCAGCTCGGCGGGGATGTCGCGGTAGTACTGTCCGGTGAACGAGGGGGTGTGCTCTTTGCCGTAGCGGACGAACAAGACAACGGACACGAGCAGGGCAGCCACCGCAAGTCCGAGACCGAGGACCCACGCCACGGCCACACTGAAGCGCGCCATCGCGCGGCGGCGGTTCGCTTCTTCTGCCAGGCGGGATTCCTCGGCGACGATGCGCTCCTCGGCGGCCTCAGCACGCGGGCCCAACGCTGTGAGGGTGTCGGCGGGGAACAGCGTGCGCGCCTCGACGAAGGTGTTCGCGGGGAGCAGGTCAAGGGCGAGCACGACACGGCCGCCCTCGGTGATCTCCACGAGCCCGGTGAGCGGCCCGTGCGCCCACGCACGCACCTCGTCCCTCGTGCTCACGCCGGGAAGCGAGATGGTGACGCGCACGTTGCGCGCGGGGATCTCCCACCTCTCTCCGACGAACTTCCAGTACAACTCACCCGTGTCCGCCCAGCGCGTGGCGGCGCCAAGCACGCGGTAGCGCAGCTCGAACGTCGCGCTCGTGTCCTCGGCCCGGAAGAATGCGCGTACATCGAGCGTGCCGGGAGCCCGGGTGACCTGGTAGGTCCCGGGCGGGCGCACGTCGCGTGCGTCAGGCTGCATCGTAAGGGTGTACGGTCCCTCGGGACCCGACATACCGAGCACCTCGACACCTGCGGAGTCGGCCTCGTCGAGTTCCCAGAACACGAAGGTGAATGCGCCGTCGAACTCGAAGGTGCGGCGCTCGGTCACGAGCATCGACCCGTCGGGCTGCACTTCGGCGACGATGTCGACGGCGCTCACCGAATACGACCTAGCGAGGGCAGGCTCGGCGCTGGCGAGCACGACCGCCGCGACAGCGAGCGTCAGGAACAGAGCGGTCCTCGCGAGGCGCGCACGCGCACCGACGCGCCCCGGCCGCGTCGCCGGCACCTCCGTCACTGGCGTCCCCTCAGCCTCCGGAAAAACTCGGTCAGGATCGTCCCGCACTCGGCCTCGCGCACGCCACGCGTCACGTCGAAGCGGTGGTTGAGGCGCTCGTCGTTGGAGAGGTCGTAGAGCGTGCCCACGGCCCCGGCCTTGGGGTCCGGAGCGCCGTACACGAGCCGGGCGATGCGGGCCTGATGCATGAGGCCCGCACACATCGGACACGGCTCGAGCGTTACGTAGACGGTGCAGTCGGCGAGCCTCCATCGGCCGAGCTTGCGCGCCGCCTCGCGGATCGCGTTGAACTCCGCGTGGCCAGAGGGATCCGAGTCGATCTCGCGTCGGTTGTGGCCGCGTGCGACTATCGCCCCGTCGCACACCACGACCGCGCCGATGGGTACCTCGCCGATGGACTCGGCGAACCGTGCCTCTTCGAGTGCCATGCCCATATACATCTCATCGGCATCCATACTCGCATGCTACACTTTCCAGCGCGCGGAGGGGTGGCAGAGTGGTTGATTGCACTGGTCTTGAAAACCAGCGAGCCGCGAGGCTCCGAGGGTTCGAATCCCTCCCCCTCCGCCACACTCGGACGCTCGAGCCCGCCACGTGCACCGATTCTCCCCTTTCGCGCCACGTCGAGCGCCTGATACAATGGCGCGGCGTATCGCTCGTTACTTGGAGTGCGAGCGACAAACGCACTCGCGGAGAGTTGGCCGAGTCGGCTGAAGGCGCTCGCCTGCTAAGCGAGTAAGGGGCTAACAGCCCCTTCGAGGGTTCGAATCCCTCACTCTCCGCCATTTGACATCACGCCTGCATCCTGG
>SKMN01000043.1 GCA_007121015.1 Coriobacteriia bacterium | reverse complement strand
GAAGCGGCTCAGTGCATGGAAACTCATGGCGCAGGAGCTACTGCAAGCCTCATCCCGGAGCTGAGGCGATCGACTCGGTCAACGTCGCGGCCTCGGAGTAGGTAGCTGAGTTCCGAGAAGCTGCGCTTCTCGGAAGCCAGGACTTGGAGACCTTGCCATCATTCGTGTGAACATGCCCGCCGATCTGTGACCAGTTGCGCAACGAGTTCAGAGACGAGCTCACGTTTCACGTCTTCCGGCTGGCAGCTAGGCATGCTGCAGCAGCCTGATCGTCGCGATCGCAGGTTCGAAGCAACGTCGCACACCTGCGACCAGGACCGTGCCTCAACTCTCGTGCTGACGCCCCGACGCTGTCCAGAGTGGCCGTGGATGATGACGCTCTCCCGGGTGTGGGGCGTCGTGGTCCGGAGCCAGCCTTCCGTGACGACTAGCGATACCTGGCGCGGGCTGGACGGGTGGTCGCAACACCGACAGCGACAACGTCTGGATCATCCGGCTTGGCGGCCGACGCTTATCTGTGCAGGGGCCACCTGCCGAGCCGACAGGAGACAGGAGTGAGATGTCGAGGTGCAGATAGGTGCCTGCATCCCACCAACGGGGCTCGCGCCGCCTCTTCACGACCGAGCCGATCCATCTCGTTGTGGGCCATGCGGTCGGCTCTGTCAGGCGGTGCGTTGTCGCTGACTCACTACATGGCGCATCCAGGAGAAGATGCGCTCGTACTCCTCGTCCACCCCGTCTACGAGGTGATCCACGTACCCGAAGGTGTGGTCTCGACCGGCGACGACCGAGAGGGTCACGGGGACGTTAAGCCAACCCAGCCGTTCGGTGAGGCCGAGGGTCTGTGGCAACAGCGAGTCTTCAGAGCCGACCGTGAGGTAGGTGGGCGGGAAGTCGGCCAGGATGTCATCGGCCGCCAACGCCGGACTGACCAGGGGATGGCGATGCTTGCTCGCAAAGTGTGGACCGAGGTAGGCCTGGTGCCAGCACACTTCGACGAAGCCGGCGTTGGAGCCGGGTCGACGCAGAGCCTCGGGGAAGTCGAAGACGCCGGAGAAGAGCACGGCGCCGGCGAGATCGACCTCAACACCGGCGAGGTCGTCCTCCCCCAGCTCCGCCGGGTTCGACGTCAACGCGACGATGGTGGCTGCGGCCAGGTTGGCGCCGGCTGAATCCCCGCCGACGAAGATGTTCGCGGAATCGCCGCCGTATTCGTGGATGGCGGTTTGCGCCCATCGCGTCGCGTAGAGGACATCTTCGAGCCCGCGGGGGAACGGGCGCTCGGGTGCCAGGGCGTAGTCGACACTGACGACGAGGTTGCCGGCAGCGGCGATCTTGGTCGTGGGTCGACGTACGCTCTGTGGTGAGCCGATGCACCAGCCACCTCCGTGGTTGTAGATCAAGACCGGGAACGGCCCGTCGCCGTGGGGGACGGTGATCTCGACGGTCAGGTCCTCGCCGTCGCGGGAGCGCAGCACCAAGCCCTCGTATCGCTGTGCGACCTCGGGGAGGTTGTCTTCGAGGTGGCGTAGGTCGAAGCCCGCGCGTGCGGCTGGGATCTCCTCGACGGAGACTGGAGGTTCGTCGACGACGTTTCGTCCGAGCAGTAACGACAGCCAACCGTCGTTGCTGGCGTGCGCCATCCTCGATCCTTGAAGCCAGAGGGTCCAGTCGGGTGTCGGGTGCGGTCAGGTCACATCGAGGTTGATGGTCTTGAGTTGCGTCATCTCCTCGAGGGTCCACCGTCCTCCGAGCCGTCCAAGACCGCTGCGCTTGCCGCTGAACCCGCCAAAGGGGGTGTGGGGTTGCCAGTAGGCCGTCGTATCGTTGACGTTGACCATGCCTGTCTCCAGCCCTTCGGCCACGCGCATCGCCCGTCCCACATCGCGGGTGAACACGGCACCGACGAGGCCGGTAGGTGACCGGTTGGCGGCCGCCACTGCCCGTTCCTCGCTCGAGAAGGACATAACCGAGGCGACCGGTCCGAAGGTCTCCTCGGCCTCGATGAGCATCCCGGGTTCGACACCGTCGACGACCGTGGGTTCGTAGTACAGGTCCGTGGGGTGCCCGTTCGCCCGGTGGCCCCCGTGCAGGACCCGAGCGCCTCGTTCGATGGCGTCCGCCACGTGCGTATCGACCTTTGCGGCACCACGCTCGGAGATCACCGGCCCAAGTGTTGTGGAGTCTTCGAACGGTGAGCCGAGCCGGAGTCGCGAGGCAGCTTGGACGAGGCCAGCTACTACCTCGTCGTGGATGGAAACGTCAACGAGGATCCGTTCGACGGAGTCGCAGATCTGTCCGGCGTTGGCGAAGCAGCCGAAGCCGAGCTTGGCGACAACGTCGTCGAGGTCGGCATCACCGAAGACCAGTACCGGGCAGTTGCCGCCGAGCTCGAGCAGGAGGGGTTTGCCCGCCGCTTGCTTCGCCACGATCTCCCCGGTGGCGCTGCTTCCGGTCAGCCCGATGGCGACGATGCCCGGGTGGGTGCAGATCCCGTGTCCGAGCTCGGCGGGAGGTCCGAACAGCAGGTTGAGGGTGCCATCGGGCACGCCGGCGTCCAGGAAGCATTGGGCGAGGTTTGCTGCCGAGACCGGTGTGAGTTCCGAGGGCTTCCACACCATCCCGTTGCCCGTCGCCAGTCCCGCGCTCAGGTACTCGCTCGGGATCGCAACCGGGAAGTTCCACGGGGTCAGCAGGCCGTACACGCCACGGGGCTGTCGGATCGTGATCACCCTCTTGTCCGGGTCCGCGCTGGGGATGACCGGGGTCTCGAGCCTCTTTACCCCCTCTGCGGCGTCCCGGAACATCTCGACCGCAGCGGCCACCTCCGGGCGCGCCTCCGCGGCGAGTGGCTTGCCGTGCTCCTCGGAGATGTCACGAGCGATCTCCTCAGAACGTTCCTCGAGCAGATCCGCCACCCGGTGGGTCAGCGCGGCACGTTCGAACGCCGTCATCCGCGCCAATTCACGGTGGGCAGACCAAGCAGCATCGACGGCGCGATCCAGCTGTGCGACGCTTGCTTGATGGACCAGTGCCACCTGCTCACCACTCGCGGGGCTGGAGACGGGCTCGGGTTGCGCCCCTTCACCGTCTTGCCAGCCACCGCCGATCAGTACACGCAACTCCGACACCGCCATCATCCTTCCTCCGGGAGCGGGCGATCGGCGAGCCGGCGAGCGAACGTGACCGCCCGCTCGAGCACGACCTCGACGATGCGCCGACCGGCTTGTTCGTCGGCTTGCCGCGGGTCACCGAGCGCGCCGTCGCTCGACCACTCGTGAAGCCATACGGGCTCGTGGACCGACACACGCGGTGGATCGGTGAACTCATCGACACTCATCCGCACGCCAGGCTCGCCGATCCGGTCGACGTGGACCCGGTCGGGGATCAACGCGAGCGCCAGGGAGGTCTCGGTCTCGCAGGCATGCCCGTACGAGGATCCAGCAGCGTGTTCGGCGACCTCGTCGGCAGCCAGCAGTGCCCACATGATCGATCCCACCAGCATGCCGCGATCGCGGCGGGCGGTACGCGCAGCGAGGCTCAGGGCATCGACGTTGCCGCCATGCCCGTTGACGATGACCACGCGTCGCAGACCTGCGTGCGCGAGGCTCTCGAGGAGGTCGTCGATGACGGCGAGGTAGGTCGTCGGTCGCAGGGTCAGCGTGCCAGCGAACGCGAGGTGGTGCTCGGACAGGCCGTACCCGACGGTGGGGCAGAGCACCGCGTCCTCGCCCAAGGTCTCCGCCAGGCGCCGAGCGATCGCCTCGGCCACCGCCGCGTCGGTGTCGAGCGAGAGATGGGGTCCGTGCTGTTCGCAGCTACCCACAGGCAGGATCGCGAGCCGCGCACGTGCGAACGCGCGGGCAGCGTCCTCGGTCGTCATGCGGGCGAGCTCGTTCATCGCCTCACCTCGTCGCCGGTGGTGGCGGTGCCTCGAGGGTGACCGTCGCGCCGGAGTCGGCGGCTTGCTCCATCGCGAGGGCGATGCGGACGGCCTCGACGCCGTCTCCCGCGGTGCAGACGGGGTCCGTCTCGCCACGCACGCAGCGGACGAAGTGGTCCACCTCGATGCCTAGGGCACCGTAGGTGGTGCCGTGGACCTCTGGGGCGTAGTGGACGTCCACGTCGGACGGCCCGTCCGCCAGCGTCCTGATGAAACCCGTCGCTCCCTGTGTGACCTGGAGCACGCCACGTTCCCCGATGACCGTGAACCCGGCCAACCCGAATCCTGGTACGCGCGGCGGCAGTGACCAGCCGATCATCGCCGTTCCATGGCCGCCATGCGCGAACGTCAGCCCCACCGAATAGAGGTCCTCGACATCGTGGCCGTGCGCGGCCAGGACGCCGCGGCTGCGTGCCGCCCAGACCGTGGCCACCTCGCCGGCGTACCAGCGCACGAGATCGAACTCGTGCACGCCGTAGTACAGCGCCAGCGAGGTGCGCCCCTGAAGGATGTCCTGATCGGCGACCAAGCCGATCCGTTCGCTACGGATGGCTTGGACGGCCCCGATCTCGTCCCGCTCGATCGCCTGTTGAACGGCGGCGTAGCGGGGTTCGAACCGCAGCACGTGGGCGGCGAGGACCGCGACGCCTGCCTGGTGAGCACGGTCACGGATCCGCTCGGCTGCGGAGACCGTGTGCGCCAGCGGCTTCTCCACGGCGAGCGTCTTGCCCGCGTCGAGGGCGGCGAGGGCCGCTTCGACATGGAGGTGCTCGGGCGTGCAGACCACCACCGCGTCGACATCCGCGCGGCTCGCGGCCTCGAGCGGATCCAGGACGAACTCGGCATCGAGTTCCTTCGCACCGCGTTCCCCCACCTCCGTGCGCACGTCGCTTATCACGGCGAGTTCCGCGCCGTGGTGACCTGCGATGGCGCGCGACCAGCGCTGCCCCATGAACCCGAGGCCGATGACGGCGACACGCGGTTGGCTCACGCCGCACCCCCTGTGGTGTCGACCGGTGGTGCACCGGACCCCGTGCCGTTCGACGTCTCTGCGAGGGCGAAGTGGCAGGCGGCGTCACGACCGGTCAGCCAGCGGATCAGGTCCGGCCGGTCGCTGGAACACTCCGGTTCGGCGATCGGACAGCGGGGGTGGAAGGCGCAGCCTGTGGGCGGGTCGGCCGGGTTCGGCGGCTCCGACTCGATGCGGATCGTCGCGCGTCGGGCCTCCAGCTTGGGCACGGCGGCCATCAGGGCCCGGGTGTAGGGGTGGAGCGGCTGGTGGACGACCTCCTCGGCGACGCCGAGCTCGACGATCCGTCCGAGGTACATCACCGCGATCCGGTGGCTCATGTAGCGCACAACGCCGAGGTCGTGCGAGATGAACAGGAACGCGATGCCGCGCTCCTTCTGGAGGTGCTTGAGCAGGTTGAGGATCTGGGCTTGGACCGAGACGTCCAGTGCCGAGACCGCCTCGTCGGCGACGATGAGCCGGGGCTCCACGGCGAGCGCGCGGGCGATGCCCACACGCTGGCGCTGGCCACCCGACAGCTGGCTAGGCAACGCGGCCGCATGTTCCGGCTTGAGCCCGACGTCGCGCAGGAGCGACTCGACCCGCCGCTCGACCTCCCCTGCAGCGACGATGTCGTGGATCAGCAGGGGTTCCGCGATGATGCGTCCGACACGCATCCGGGGCGGCAACGAGCTGTAGGGGTCCTGGAAGACGATCTGGGCTGCACGCCGGAGCGCAGGATCGTGACTGCTCTGCAGTCTACGGCCTTCGAGGATCACCGCACCACCGTCGGGATCGAGCAGACGCAGCACCGTACGACCCAGGGTGGACTTGCCGCAGCCGCTCTCGCCGACCAACCCGAGGGTCTCTCCTTCGGCGAGGGTGAACGACACCTGGTTGACGGCCCGCAGGGTCGTTGAGCGGCGTCCGGCACCACGTGCGCGCACCATGAAGTGCTTCGACAGGTCACGGACCTCCAACAGGGGCGTCGTCGTCACGGGCTGGCCTCCCCGACATGCTTGGGGGACCATAGGTGGCACGCGGCGACGTGACCGGGCGCGATCGGGAAGGGTGGCGCGACCTCGTCCCGGCAGACATCCATGACCTCCGAGCAGCGGGCCGCGAACGGGCAGCCGGTTCGGGTGGCGCGTGGGTCGGGCAGCTCACCCGGGATGGTCTCGAGTTGTTCGTTCGCGCTGTCGATCCGTGGAACGGACTCCAGCAGCGCGCGGGTGTACGGGTGACGCGGGTCTGCGATCACCTGATCGACGGGGCCGTACTCGCACACCTCTCCGGCGTAGAGGACGAGGATGGTGTCGGCGTACTCCGCGATGAGCGCGACGTCGTGGGTGATGAGTAGCAGGCTGATGTCCTGCTCATCGGTCAGATCAGCGAGGCTGCGCAGGATCTGGGCCTGGGTCGTGGTGTCCAGGGCGGTCGTCGGTTCGTCCGCGAGTAGGAGTCTCGGCTTGACCGCGAGCGCCATCGCGATCATGACGCGCTGGTTCATGCCACCGGAGAGCTCGAAGGGGTACTGGCGGGAGATCCGGTCAGGGTCGGGGATGCCGACATCGACCAGCACCTGGCGGGCCAGTGTGGCGGCCGCCGACGCGCTGCCCCCGGTGACGTGACGGATGGCCTCCCGCATCTGGAACCCGATCGTCAGGACCGGGTTGAGCGAGGCGGCAGGGTTCTGGAAGATCATGCCGATATCGCGGCCACGCAACCCCCGCATGCGTCGGTTCGTGGCCCGGACCAGGTCCTCACCGTCGAGCAGGATGCTGCCAGAGGTGACGCGGCCCGGCGGGTCGAGGAGTTGGATGATGGCGGAGGCGGTCACCGACTTACCCGATCCGCTCTCGCCGACGACCCCGAGGGTCTCGCCCGGGCGGATGTCGAGGTCGATGCCACGGACGGCGTGGACGGTCCCGTCCTCGACGGGGAACTCGACGTGGAGGTCGCGGATCCGCAGCAACGACCCCGCATCGCCGTCGGAGGTGACAGGTTCGGCTACCTCTTCCCTGGGTGACGGTGCCGCCATGGCCGCCCGCGCCGATGGGGATGGGGGGATGATGCGCCGCATCCCGCCTCGCCGCAGCCGCGGGTCGAACAGGGCGGCCAGACCATCACCGAACAGGTTGATGCTCAGCACGGTCACCATGATGGCGAGGCCCGGCAGGACCGGCAGCCACGGGGACACGACCATGTTGCGCCGGCCCTCGGCGAGGATCCCGCCCCAGGTCGACGCTGGTGGTTGCAGGCCGAGCCCAAGGAAGTTCAGCGTCGACTCCATGATGATGAGGAAGCCGATGTCGAGCAGCGCGATGACGGGGACGACCTGCCACACGGAGGGCAGCACGTAGCGGAACAGTCGGCGCCAGCTGCCAGCTCCGACAGCGCGCGCCGCCTCCACGTAGTCCTTCTCACGCTCTGCCAGCACTCGGCTGCGCACGACCCGCGCGTAGATGATCCAGCCGGGAATGCCGAGCACCAGGATCAGGTGCACGGGGTGGCGGTCCGGCAGGACCCCGAGCACCGCGATCGCCAGGAGGATGAACGGGAACGCCAGTTGGACATCCCCCAACCGCATGACGATCGCATCCGTGCGTCCACCGAAGAATCCGGCGACCAGACCCGTGATGAGCCCGAGGCTGCTGCCGACCAACATCGCGGCGCCGGCCACGAACAGGGAGTTCCTCGCTCCGAAGAGCAGACGGCTCGCCACGTCGCGACCGAGCCCGTCGGTGCCGAGGACGTGCTCGACCGTGCCGTCGGGATGCCAGATCGGTGGCACCAGGATGCTGGCCAGGTTCTGGCTGGTCGGGTCGTAGGGTGCGAGCATCGGCGCGAAGACGGCGGCCGCGACGATCACCAGCGTGCCCGCCATGCCGACCAACATCAGCGGGCTCTTCAGGGCACCACGCCAGAGCCGTGTCCCTGCACGGGAGGCGTCCGGTGCCATCTGCTCCGCAGCGGCGACAGCATCGCTCATCGGCAGGACACCGACGTCGCGTGCGCACGGACGCTAGGGATGACGATGGCCATCATGACTGTGCCGCTCTTACGCGCGGGTCGAGTACGGCGTAGAGCATGTCGACCACGAAGTTGAGGACGACGAAGACCACCGCAGCGACGAGGATCCCGCCCTGGATCATGGGGAAGTCGCGGCTGGCGAGGGAGTCCAGGATCAGCTTGCCGATCCCGGGCCAGTTGAAGATCGCCTCGACGACGACGGCACCTGCGAGCAGGAACCCGAGCTGGAGGCCGATCAAGGTGATCAGGGGCAACGATGCCGCCTTGACACCGTGGACCGCGAACACGCGCCACTCGGGCAGGCCGCGCGCCCGTGCCGCTTTGACGTAGT
>SKMN01000004.1 GCA_007121015.1 Coriobacteriia bacterium | reverse complement strand
GGCCACGATCCGCCGCCTGTCCGGTGAGGCGAAACACGTCTCCTGAGCTGATGATTCTTGCACTGAGGGTGGCAGGGGCTCAGTGCCGTCCGGCCCTTGCACTTACTTTGTCAATCAACCACCAGTCGATTGCGAGCGCGGGTACGGTGCGGCGTTCCACGAGAGCGAGCGCGCGGGTCGCACAGGCGGTGCGACACGTTCCGCACCCCCAGCACGCGTGCTCGCCGAAGACGACCGGCCCGCCGTTACGTGCTGCCGCGAGCGCCCCGAACGGGCACGCCTCGACGCACGCGCCGCACGCCGTGCACCGCTCCTCGGCCAGCCGGGCCACCCACTCGCCCTTCCACATCAACTTGATGTCGTGTTTGAGCGTCAGGTTCATCGCCATGCAGCCGCTTGCGAGGTCGCAGTTGCAGATCGCCGCGATGAAGGGGGTGTGGAACGTCCACACCGTGTGGGCGAGCCCGCGTTCCGCGCACGCGCGCAGGAGCCCCATCGCGCCCTCGAGGTCGAGGCGCTCGAACGCCGAGACGTCCGGTCCGTCGGCGTAGCTCGCCCAGCCCTCGGCGAGCACGTCGTCGACAGGCCGGACCGTCACCACGAGGCACACGCCCTCGTCGGGGTCGCGTTGCCCTCGGCACAGGCACGGGATGCGCACGACGCTCGTCGCGATGCGGAAGATCTTCTCGCACTCCTCGATCGGCACCGGCTGGCCGAAGTGCTTCTCCTGCATGCGTGCCGAGACCCGCTCGCGGAGCGGGTCGGCCACGGGCCTGGGCAGCGCGCGGAGCGCCGAGAGGCCGGCGAGGATGCGGGAGCGGTTGCGCTCGAAGTCGCTGATGAACGAGACGACGTAGCCCCGGCGAGCGAGGTCGCTTTCGAGGTCGGCGGCGTAGTTGGCGGCCTGGAGGTACCAGCGCTCGCCGTCGCCGTGCTCAACGCAGAACCGGCACATCGCATGCCCCTCCCGTCGGTCGTCGCTCCACCCGTATCCTACACCCGCTCGCGCGTGCGCGGGTGCTAGAATGCGCAGACACCTGCGGCGGTGGGGCGCGAACCCGGCTGCTGCGGACGATGCTGAGGACACTGGCCGAGGAGGACGCGATGAGGATCGTTGTACTGGGCGGAGGGCCGGGCGGGCACGCTGCGGCGTTCGAGGCGGCGCGCCTCGGGGCGGACGTCACGCTCGTGGAGAAGGAGCGCCTCGGCGGGACGTGCCTGAACTGGGGGTGTATCCCGACCAAGACGATCTTGCGCTCGGCCCACATCGTGCGCGACACCGCGCATGCCGCCGAGTTCGGGCTCGATGTCGCGGGCCCGGCGACGGTCGACATCGACCGTCTGCGCGCCCGCAAGGAAGGCGTGGTCGACGAGCTCGTGGGCCAGGTCGAATCGACCGCCAAGCGCCTCAAGGTGCGCGTCGTCTATGGCGAGGGGCGGCTTGTCGAGCCGCACGTCATCGAGATCACGCCGACCACGGATGCCGCGGGCGACGATGCGGGCGACCCCGAGCGCATCGAGGCCGACGCCGTCATCCTCGCCACCGGCTCCGTCCCGTTCCGTCTGCCGATGATCGACCACGATCTTCCCGGTGTGTGGACGAGCGATGACGCGGTGTCGCTCCGCGAGATCCCCGCGGAGATCCTCATCATCGGCGGGGGCGTCATAGGCCTGGAGTTCGCGTGCGCGTACGCGGCGTTCGGCTCCGACGTGACCGTCGTCGAACTCATGGAGCAGATCCTGCCCGGCAACGACCGCCGGGTCGTCAAGGCCGTCCAGGCCGCGCTCGAGGAGATGGGCGTGCGTTTCTTCCTCGGCAACGCGGTAGAGGGTGTGGGGCAGGCGGGCGAGCGGGTGCGGGCGACACTGCGCTCCGGCGAGGTGCTCGAGGCCGACGTCGTGCTTTCCGCGCCGGGCCGCATGCCCAACTCCGCCGGACTCGGTTTTCCGGAGGCGGGCATCGAGATGGACCGTGCGGCCGTCAAGGTCGACGAGCACTTCCGCACCAACGTCGAGGGCGTGTACGCTATCGGCGATCTCATCGGTGGGATGATGCTCGCCCACGTGGCCGAGGAGGAGGGTGTGGTCGCCGCGCGCAACGCCGTTGCCGAACTCAAGACGGTCGGCGCCGCACCGCACCTCGAGAACGTACGCTACGGCTGTATCCCCGCGTGCGTCTACACGTTCCCTGAGGTCGCGGTCGTGGGGTCGGCGCGCGACAGCGCCAAGGAGCGCGGCATCGACGCGGTCCAGGCGGTCGCGAAGTTCGCCGCCAACGGCAAGGCGCTCGGCGAGGGCGAGGCTGCGGGGTTCGTCCAGATGGCTGCCGAGAAGGGCACCGGGCGGATCGTGGGCGCGCAGATCGTCGGCCCGCACGCCGTCGAGATCGTCCACGAGGTCGCGCTCGCGATGGCGCACGGCATCGGCGTCCGCGAGCTCGCCGAGACGGTGCACGCGCACCCTACCGTGAGCGAGGTCGTGAAGTTCGCCGCGCTCGATGCCGCGGGCAAGTGCGGCTGCTGATGCGCGAGAGTCAACGCCTCCCCGCGTGGCTGCGCCGCCCGCTCGCGGTGCCGGGGCGTGCCGAGGCGGTCGAAGGGCTCCTCGGCGAGTTGAGGCTCAACACCGTGTGCGCGAGCGCCAAGTGCCCCAACCGGGGCGAGTGCTACGCGAGCGGGACGGCTACGTTCCTCGTCATGGGCGATGCATGCACGCGCGGATGCCGCTTCTGCGCGGTGGAGACGCGCACGCCTGCGCCACTCGATACCGACGAGCCGGCGCGCGTGGCCGAGGCGGCACGGCGCATGGAGCTCGACCACGTAGTCGTGACATCGGTGACTCGCGACGACCTGCCCGACGGAGGTGCGTCGCACGTCGCCGCTGTTGTCGAGACGTTGCGCGCGACGGTGCCGGAGGCTACCGTCGAGGTGCTCACGAGCGACTTCGCGGGGCGTGCAGCGAGCGTCGACGTCGTCGTCGACGCCGCCCCCGACGTCTACAACCACAACCTCGAGACGGTCCCGCGCCTCTACGCCGAGGTCCGCCCCGATGCCGGCTACGAGCGCTCGCTCGACGTGCTCGCGCGCGTGAAGGCCCGCATCGCCGAGACGGGTGCGGCCGCGATGCCGACGAAGTCGGGGATCATGCTCGGACTCGGGGAATCGCCCGACGAGGTGCTCGCCGTCATGGGCGACCTGCGCGAGGCAGGCTGCGACCTGCTCACCCTCGGCCAGTACCTGAGGCCGAGTCCCGCGCACCTGCCCGTCGCCGAGTTCGTTGCTCCCGAGGTGTTCGACGCGCTCGCCTCCGAGGCGCGCGCGCTCGGGTTCACCGGCGTGGCGGCGGCGCCGTTCGTACGTTCGAGCTACCGTGCCCGCGAGCTACAACAGGGCGGGTGCGGCAGCTAGTACCGAGACCTGTCCTGCCCGGTCGCGCCCCGCGGATTTCGCCGCGTACAGGCTCGTGTCGGCCGCGGCCAGGAGCGCATCGACCGTCAAGGCGCTCACGTGCGTCTTGGGGACGAGGACCGCGCATCCGACGCTGACCGACAGTGAGATCGGCGTACCACCGGCGGCGGTGAAGTCCGCAGCTCGAGCGGCTTCGAGGATGCGGTCGGCGAGCGCCTTGCACTCGGCCGCGTCGGTCTCCGGGGCGACGATCGCGAACTCGTCACCGCCGTAGCGCGCGATGAGGTCGCTTTCGCGGGTCGATGCGCGCAAGCCGTCTGTCACGCGGCGGAGTGCTTCGTCTCCGGCGGCGTGACCGTGGATGTCGTTGACGTCTTTGAAACGGTCCACATCCACGAGGAGCACGGCGAGTGGACGCTCGTAGCGCTGGGCCCACGAGACCCATTGCTTGAGGTGGCTGATGAGTCCTCGGCGGTTGAAGAGCCCCGTGAGCGTATCGCGCACGGCATACGTCGAGAGCGCGAGATTGTCGCGGAGCGCGCGCCTGAGAACACGGGCGAGGAAGCGGGCGAGAGGGTCGGCACCGCGCATCGTCTCGATCGCCTCGACGAGCCGCTCGACGTGGCGCGCGTACGCCTCGCGGTGCATGCCGGTGCGGCCTGGTTCGGTCAGTTCGAGCAACTCGGAGAAGACCGGTTCGAGCATGAAGAACTCGAGGTGTGCCGCGAGATCGAGCATCTCGAGCGGCGTGAGGCGGGACACATCGTCGGGAAGCGACGCATGGATGTCGTCGTGGACCTGCTGGAGCGTGCCGAGGAGCGCGTCGGTGTCGGGGACGATATCTGGGATGAGGCCCTGCTCCCACGCATCGAGTAGGCCGCCCCACCACTCGACGTGGTGCTCCTCCTCGGCGGCGAGGTTGGAGAACAGGCGGGCCAGCTCGGGATCGGTGCAGTGCTGGCTGAGGGAGTGGTACGTGCGGGCGGCAAGGGAGTCGAGCTGGACGCACAGTCCGAGAATCTCACGCATGCGTTATCCTCCCGCTCGAGGGGCCTCTATCGAGTATATACCTCTCCCTTGCGCCATTACCCTGCCGCAGCGAAGATAGATGGATGATGTACGAGCCACGGACATACCGGCGGATCTCGGAGCCCGCGGACCTCGAGTGCTTCGAGGTATCGGTCAAAGAGACCGACCTCGCCGCCTGCGCGACCTCCGATCTCTCCGACCTCGCCGAGGACCTCGTCGTCCGTGCGCGCTGGGAGATCGAGTCGTTCATCCGCGCGCACCCGTACTTCGCCGAGACGATGCGCCCCATCGACGTGCCCGCGAGCGCGCCGGCCACGGTGCGCCGCATGGCCGAGGCCGCGCAGTTCGCTCGGGTGGGGCCGATGGCCGCGGTGGCCGGCGCGATCGCCGAGTACGTAGCCCGGGGGCTGGCCGAGGCCTCCCGTGAGGTCATCGTGGAGAACGGAGGCGACATCTACCTCATCGGCGAGGAGGACCGTGTCATCTCCCTGTGGGCCGGCGAAGACGGCGTGCGCGACATCGGGCTCGCCGTGCGCGGAGGGCTGCTGCCGGTCGCGGTGTGTACGTCGTCGGGGACCGTGGGCCACTCGACGTCGCTCGGTTCGGCTGACGCCGTCACGGTGCTCGCGCGCAACGGTGCGCTCGCCGACGCGGTGGCCACGGCGCTCGCGAACCGGGTACACACCCCAGAAGACATCGAACGGGCGATCGAGGCCGCGCGCCACGTACACGGGGTACTCGGCGTGCTCGTGACGGTTGAAGGACACCTCGGTGCGTGGGGTAACGTGAGACTCGTCTCGCTCGCCGAGGACGACTGACGGACAGCGTCGGCGCCCGCCCGGTGGGTGGCGCGCCAGTGAGGGGACACATGGACAGCATCGACGAACTGGATATATACGAGGCCGAGAAGCGCCTCGCGCTCTACACCGAGTACCGCGACGCGACGCGGGTCTTCGCGTACTACGTCGAGACCGAGTTGCGCGCCTACCTCGCCAACGAGGTCGAGGTCACACCCGTCGAGGCGCCCGGCGGCGTCTACTTCCGCATCGAGTTGACCGACGTGTGGATCTACGAGGCGGAGCGCCCCAACCGTTTCGTGCCCGAGGTGACGGTCTACGAGGTCGGACCGGTCCACGTGCAGCGCCTCAAGTCCGAGGAGTAGAGGTCGCGATGAGCGGTGCGCCGCAGGAGCGCGAGGCCGCCGCGGCTCGTGCCGAGGCACTCCGCCGAGAGATCGCCCGCCACGACCACGCGTACTACGTGCTCGATTCACCGCAGATCAGCGACGCCGCGTACGACGCGCTCGTGCGCGAGTTGCGCGACGTCGAAGAGGCGTTCCCCGAGGTCGTCACACCCGATTCGCCCACGCAGCGGGTGGGTGCGGCGCCGAGTTCGCAGTTCGCGCCCGTCACACACTCGCGGCGGATGTATTCGCTCGACAACGCGATGGACTTCGACGAGCTCGACGCGTGGCTTGCGCGCGTGCGCGATGTCGTGGGCGAACGCGAGTGCGCGTTCGTGTGCGAGCTCAAGATCGACGGTTCCTCGCTCGCGCTCACCTACGAGGACGGCGTGCTCGTGCGCGCCGCCACGCGCGGGGACGGGCGCACCGGCGAGGACGTCACCGCCAACGTGCGCACGATCCGAGACGTGCCGCTGCGCTTGCGTGACGAGGCGCGTCCGCAGGCGGCGCCGTGGCCGGGGATTGTGGTCCGCGGCGAGGTCTACCTGCCGCTCTCCGCCTTCGAGCGCATCAACGCCGAGAACGAGGAGGCGGGGCTCCCGGTCTTCGCGAACCCGCGCAACGCCGCCGCGGGTGCGGTGCGGCAGAAGGACCCGGCTGTGACCGCCTCGCGCGACCTGGCGACCTTCGTCTATCAGGTCGTCGACGCGCGGCGGGTGCTCGGACTGGCCCGTCAGAGCGAGGCGCTCGAGTGGCTCCGTCGTGCTGGCTTCCACGTCAACCCCGACGTCGTCGTGTGCGCCTCGGCGGACGACGTGCGCGCGTACTGCGCGAAGGCGGTCGAGAAGCGCGTCGAGCTGCCTTACGAGATCGATGGCGTGGTCGTGAAGGTCGACTCGTTCGCGCTCCACGACGAGCTCGGCTACACCTCGAAAGCTCCCCGATGGGCGATCGCGTTCAAGTTCCCGCCCGAGGAGAAGGCCACCGTTCTGCGCGACATCCGCGTGCAGGTGGGGCGCACCGGCGCGCTCACGCCGCTTGCCGAGTTCGATCCGGTGACCGTCGCGGGTTCGACGATCGCGCGCGCCACCCTTCACAACGCCGACGAGGTCGCGCGCAAGGACGTCCGCATCGGCGATACGATCGTGGTGCGCAAGGCTGGCGACGTGATCCCCGAGGTCGTGACAGTCATCGAGGGCATGCGTCCGGAGGGCGTCGAGCCGTGGCGGATGCCCGACGAGTGCCCTTCGTGCGGAGGCCCGGTGTGGCGACCCCCAGGTGAGGTCGTCACGCGCTGCACGAACGTCGCATGCCCGGCGCAACGGCTCGAGCGCCTCGAGCACTGGGCGAGTCGCGGCGCGATGGACATAGACGGCATGGGCACCGAGATCATCACGCGCCTCGTCGGGTGCGGCCTGCTGCACGATGTGAGCGACTTCTACACGCTCGACGAGGTCACGCTCGCCGCACTCGACATGGGCCGCGTCAAACAGGACGGCACGCCGGTCACGCTCGGGCCGGTCGTGGCGGCCAAGCTCGTGGCCGCCATCGATGTGTCGCGCACGCGACCGCTGTCCCGCGTGATCTTCGGGCTCGGCATGCGGCACGTGGGCTCCACGGTCGCCGAGGTGCTCGCCGAGGAGTTCGGCTCGATCGACGCGCTTACGGAGGCCGCCTCGGTAGAGGTGCCCGCGGTGGGCGAGGGCGTCTCGGCCGCGGCCGCGCTCGCTGCCGACCCGATCGCGCGCGTCGAGGGCGTGGGACCGGCGATCGCCGCGAGCGTGCGCGCGTTCCTCGGCAACCCTGACAACCAGGAGCTGCTTGCGCGCCTCGCCGAGCGCGGGGTCCGTATGGCCGAGGAGCGGCGCGGGCCGTCGCGTCCACAGACGCTGACGGGCCTCACGTTCGTGCTCACCGGGGCGCTCGAGCGTTACACGCGCGAAGAGGCGTCCGCGGCGCTGAAGGAGCTCGGCGCGAAGGTTTCGGGGTCGGTCAGCAAGAAGACGTCGTACGTGGTCGCGGGGACCGATGCCGGCAGCAAGTACGACAAGGCACTCGCCCTCGGCGTGCCCGTGCTCGACGAGGACGTGCTCGTGCGGATGATCGAGTCGGGAGAGCCGCCGGACGGCGCTCCGGCCGCAGGTGGCGACCCGTCGGCCGATACGACAGGGTAGGTCGCAGTGGCGCGCGCGCAGATCCCGCTTTCGCTCGCGCCCGACCGCTGTGACCGGTGCAGGCGCTGTGTGGCGGCGTGCCCGAACGCGGCGCTGAAGGTCGGGCCGACCTACATCTATGTGGACTGGCAGCGGTGCACCGGTTGCCTCGCGTGCGCGAAGATGTGTACGACGGGCGCGATCGCCCCGCGCGGGGGCACCGGCGCGAAGGCAGGAGGTGGTGGGGACGCGGGAGCGCGCATGGGTGCGACCTCGGCGCGCGGGACCGGTACGGCCGCGAAGCCGGCTCGCCGGGCACCGGCGGGGGCGGCGGGCGAGACGGGGCCGCTCGCGTGGACGCTCGGCGAGGCATGGGTGGTGCTCGCCGCGCTGCTCGTGGCATTCGTGCTCAAAGACGTCGTCATGGCGAGTACGTTCGTGCGCCAGCTCGACTCCGACGTCGCGGTGTTCGCGCGTGTCGCGACGTTGTTCGCCTTCTACGCGCTGCAGGTGGGGGTGCTCGCGGCGCTCGCGTGGAGGCGTGGCGCATCGGTGATCGACGCCTTCAGGCCGCGTGCGGTGGCGGTCTCGTGGCGCGGGCTGGCGGCATCCGTCGGGCTCGTGGCCGCACTGCTCGTAGGCACGCGCCTCGTCGCACTCGTGTACGGCATGACCGCGCAGTGGGTCGGGTGGGACCCGCCCGCGCGCGAGATCGCAGACCTCACGGAGGTGTTCGGCCCGACGGTGTGGGGCCTGCTCTTCTCGGTGGCGCTCGTCGTCATCGTCGCGCCTATCGTCGAGGAAGCAGTGTTCCGCGGAGTGGTGCAGGACGCTATCGCGTCGGTCTCAGGTCATCGCGTGGCGATCGCCGTGGCGGCGGCGATCTTCGCGCTCAGCCATGTCACGGCGTGGCTGTTCGCGCCGCTGTTCGTGCTCGGACTCGCATGCGGGTGGCTCGCGCACACGAGGGCAAGCCTGCTGCCGGCGATCTGGCTCCACGCAGGGTACAACCTGCTGCCCGTCTTAGTCGCCTTCTACCTCGTGTGGTGAGGGCGCGGGTTCCTCGGCCGGCCTACGGGTTCGGCGAGATCGGCTCGTCTGTCGTGACGCTTGCCGGTTCGAGCTCGGCCGGCTGGGGGGACAGCGCACGGCCGAGGCGAACGCTTGCGTGCACAGCGGCAGCCTCGGCGGGCTTCGCGAACGAATGGTGTCGGGTATGATTGCATGCGTGCCGTACCCAACTCGTCGGCACGCTCGACGGATTCAGGCAACGCGGGAGGTACTGTCCGATGGCTATCTCAGAAGAGCAGGTACGACACGTCGCCATGCTCGCACGGCTCACGCTGACCGATGAGCAGGTCGTCCATCTCGGCGAGGAGCTGAACTCGGTCCTCGGCCACATCGACACCATCCAGCAACTCGACCTCGCTGACGTCGAACCGACGGCGCATGTGCTCGATGTAGTGAATGTCATGCGTCCCGACGAGGTGCGCCCCGGTCTCGAGCGCGAGGTCGCGCTGCGCAACGCGCCAGCGGCCGAGGCGGGAGCATTCGTGATCCCGCGAATCGTCGGGGGAGGCGATGAGGCGTGATCGACCTCTCCCGCCTGAGTGCGACGCAGATACGCGACGGCGTCGCCGACGGCGTGTTCAGCGCGCGCGAGGTGACCGAGGCCGCCCTCGGCCGCATCGACGCTCTCGAGCCGCACATCCACGCCTTCAACCAGGTCACGCCGGAACTCGCCTACGAGGCGGCAGCCCGTATCGATGAGGCGGTCGCCTCCGACGTGGTGTTGCCGCCGCTCGCCGGTGTGCCGGTTGCCGTGAAGGACAACATGAACCTCATCGGCACGCGAACGACGTGTAGCTCCCGCATGCTGGAGAACTACGAGAGCGTCTACGATTGCACGGCGGTGCGCCGCCTCCTCGACGCGGGTGCCGTGCCTGTGGGCAAGTGCAATCTCGACGAGTTCGCGTTCGGCTCGTCGACGGAGAACTCCGCGTTCGGTCCGACGCGCAACCCGTGGGACCTCGACCGCGTACCCGGCGGTTCCTCCGGCGGGAGCGCGGCCGCCGTCGCCGCAGGCATGGCGAGCATATCGCTCGGCTCTGACACCGGCGGCTCGATCCGTCAGCCCGGTTCGCTCACGGGCACTGTCGCGTTCAAGCCTACGTACGGCCGCGTGTCGCGCTACGGGTGCGTGGCGTTCGCTTCGAGCCTGGACCAGATCGGGCCGTTCGCCCGGACCGTCGAGGACGCCGCGATCGCGCTCAACGCGATCTCCGGGCACGACCCGATGGACGCCACGAGTGCCGACCGCCCGGCCGAGGACTTCACGGCGACCCTTACGGATGGCGTTGCGGGGTTGCGCGTGGGTGTCGTGACCGATCTGCTCGACGCTGACGGGTGCGCCCCAGAGGTGCGCGACACGGTGCGCGCGGCAGCCGAGACGTTCGCGGCCCTCGGCGCCGAGGTCGGGGAGGTCGAGCTGCCGAGTACCGCGCACGGGCTCTCGGCCTACTACGTCATCGCTCCGGCCGAGGCGAGCTCGAACCTCGCGCGCTTCGACGGCATCCGATACGGACACCGTGTGCCCGATGCCGAGGACGTGCTCGACTTGTACATGCGTTCGCGTGCCGAGGGCTTCGGTCCGGAGACGATACGGCGCATCATGCTCGGCACGTACGTGCTCTCGGCTGGATACTACGACGCGTACTATGGTCAGGCGCAGAAGGCCCGCACCTTGATCAAACAAGACTTCGCGTCTGCGTTCGAGCGCTTCGACGTGCTCCTCACGCCGACGTCGCCCACGGTGGCCTTCGGGATCGGCGAGAAGGCCGACGACCCGCTCGCCATGTACCTCTCGGATATCTACACGATCCCCGTGAACCTCGCCGGGAATTGTGCGGTGAGCGTGCCGGCACGCTTGAGCGAAACCGAGCGGTTGCCGATAGGACTACAGATAGTCGGCGACTACTTCGCCGAGCCTACGGTGATGCGGGCGGCGGCCGCGTTCGAAGCGGCGGCAGGGTTCGACACCACGCCGCCGGTCGTGAAAGAGATCCAGTGAGTGGAGCGCAGTGAGGATCGGGCCGCTGCCAGACTCTGACACACAGGAGCCGCCAGCGTCGTTGTTCCGGGGTGCCGGCACCTATGTGGCCGCTTGGGCGGTAGTCACTGCGGCGCTCCTCCTGGTGTTCCTGATGCTCGCCGGAGCGTACGTGGAACGCGAGCGCGAGCGCGAGATGGAGACGCTGGAGCGGTCCGCCGAGTTCGCCTCGGCTCTCATCAGGATAGAGTTCGACCGCCTCGTCGAGAATGCCGAGGCCATCGCTGCCCATCAGGGATTCGCCGTGCGGGCGGGTCTCTACCTCGACGGCGAGGAATCGATCGGTCCGTTCCTGCGGGAGCGTGTAGAGTCCGAGGTGCGGGCACGGGGGTATGCGTGCGTGCAACTCCTCGATACGACGGGTGCGGTGCGCTTCATGGCCGGTGATCCCGACCGCTGTCCCTCGTTCGATGAGGCCTTGGCCGAGCGCGCGCTGGCATCGGGCCGGATCGAGCGGCATGCTCTCGAGCTCGAGGAAGGCATTCCCCGCAACGTGAGGTGGGCCGTGCCTCTGGTCCCGGGGATGGAAGGGGAGCCGGTCGCAGTTGTCCTGTTGACGTCGGACCTCGCGCCCTTGGTCGAAGACGTGCTCGCCATGCCTGGCTCCTACGAGAGCATGCGGCTCGATCTCGTCGAGGCCGAGGGGTCTGCACCGGATGAGGCGGGACGCTTTGCGGTGCGCGCGCAGCTGGAAGGGACGCCGTGGGCGGTCGAGGCGTCGGCGCTACGTGACGAGGTCATGCGGGCCGCATCGGCTCTCGTGGTCGCGGGTGGGATGGTGGCCGTCTTGATCAGCGTCACGTTCGGCCTCGGCCTCGTCGTGTTCCGTCGCGTCGTGCTGCAGCGGGATGCCGAGCTCGCCGCGAAGCACGTACTGGCTAGACAGGTCGAGGCGGAGGAGCGCTTCATCGCGAGCATGAGTCATGAGCTGCGCACGCCGCTCAACTCGATCATCGGCTTTGCGCGCGTGCTGGAGATGGGTTCGGCCGGCCCGGTCAACGACGAACAGCGCAAGCAACTCGGCTTGGTGGCGGGAGCCGGTAAACGCATGCTCGCGCTCGTGAACGACCTGCTCGACCTCTCCAAGGTGCGTGCAGGGATCACCGTGCCCCGGCCCGTCGAAGCCACGGTCGCCGACATAGCAGCTCATGTGGCCGACATCACGTGTCCGATGAGCAAGGAGAGGGGGCTTCGGTGCTCACAGGCGGTGCCGTCCCATGACGTCATCGTCTTCACCGACCGTGACCTGCTTGAGCGTGCGCTTCTGAACCTCGCCAGCAATGCGATTAAATTCACTCCGACTGGTGGAAGTATCTCGCTGGAGGTGCGGGAAGTCTCCGATTCCGATCTGGTCGAGTTCGCGATAGCCGACACCGGCTATGGGATCGAGACCGACGAGATGGGGCGCATCATGGACGAGTTCTTCCAGGGTTCATCGGTTCCAGAGGAGGAACGGTCGGCCGGTACCGGACTTGGCCTCCCGATAAGCTTGCGGATCGCGCGGCTGCTCGGTGGCACGATCGAGTTCACGAGTGAGGTCGGTCGCGGCTCGACGTTCGTGTTGCGCATACCCAAGCGGCTTTCTGGACACTAGTGCGCGGCGCGGTCGGCCGGACGCCCGGAGAGCGGACGCCCGACCGACGTTGATGTGGCATCAGGGCACCAGGCCCACCAGCGTCAGCAGGCGGTCGGTGGCACCTTCTAAGAGCGTCGACACGGCGGTCCTATCCACGTCGCACACGCCCACGGACCGTTCCGTTTCGCCAGGCATCGCACCGCTCTGTTCGAGCACGAAGAAGGCCACCGGGTTCGTCGGGTGGGCGAGGAGCTGGGCTACGCTGGCGGAGGCGAACTCCGTGACGGTGTGCTGGGACCCGTCGCCACGGTCGAAGCGGACGAGCGCGACAGAACCGTCTTCGTGGCCGATCGCTGCGACCAGCGTAAGGTCTGCAGACATGAAGGTCGCAGCACTCAGTGTCGAGGACGGGACACTTTCGAAGTCCGTCATCGTCACTGCGCCGGGGATCGACACGTCGATGATGCTGATGCGACCCGTCTCCGGACCCTCGTCGATCGCCACCGCGATCAGCGCGGCGTTCCTGTCGATATCGAGGATGCGTGCGCCCGATGCGAGGGTGGACGTCTCCGCGGAGTGCCGATCGTACAGCACGACGTCGCCGGTCTCGATGCCGCCGAACGGGTATGCGACGTACACGAGTGTGTCGGTAGCGAGATGCGCGGGCTCGTACGCGTACCATCCGCGAGCTACTTCAGATGCGTCTCCCGATCCGTCGGCGGCGCGTATCGAGAGTCGTTGCTGCGGTTCGCCGAGATCCGCTTCGGGTGTGGCGGTAGGGACGGAGCTCGCAAAGGCGAGCTCCGTCCCGTCGGTCGAGAGTAAGGTAGAGGATGTCTGTCCGGTGCCGAGGTCGCGTGAACGCATGTCGAGGACATCGTAGACGCTGGTGTCATCGGGGCGTGTGTACGCGAGCCTGCGGCCGTCGAAGTCGTGCACCGACGCGATGTCGTCGAGAGCCGTGACCTCGCCCGACTCCGGGTCGTACATCCGGATCGAGGTGACGCCGTCGTCGAGGCTCTCGTACAGCACGATCCCCGTGTCCGAGAGCGCCGCGAATCCACCCCATCCGAGCTCGCCGTCGAGCGCGAACAGGTCACGTGTCGACCCTGTGGCACCGTCGAGCCGTACGGCCTCCGGTCCGTCGAAGAGCACGAGGGCGCCCGAGAATGTGACCGTGGGTGACCCCGGCCCGTCAGGACCGTCGCGGTCGGGAGTATCGGGTGCTGGCGCGCACGCTCCGGTCGAAACGGCGACCGCCAGCAGCACTCCTAACGCGGCCCTCCGAAGATTCGTCCCACTGAGACCGACGCACCCTGCAGGACCCATGTCTTCTTCCCCCATCGAACTCCCCTTACCAGTTCCTGTAACGGTACGCGCCGTAGTTGGCAAGAGCCGCGTTGGTCCGGTTCATCGTAACAACCCGGTCGTAGCTGTTGGCCTTGGTGCTCTCGAAGAGCTGCGCTCCACCGGTGGTGTAGTAGCGGAAGAACATGCAGTGGGAACCGGGTCGGATGTAGGCGTCGCCGAGGCGCATGCTCGACTTCGATATCTGCCGCGACACGTTCGTCAGCCCCCAGGTGCTGTGCTTGGTGCCGAGTCCCCAGAGCCTGGAGACGAATCCAGAGCAGTCGACCCCGGCGGTACCTGCACGCTTGTTACCCGTGCAGTTGATGTCACCTGCCGAATGTCCCGCCGACATCGCACTGTTGTACGAGGAGATGGTGTCGAATCCGCCCCAGCAATAGGGGACGGCCCGGTAGTGCCGGTTAGCCGATGTGATGTAGCGCGGACGGATGCTGCCGTTGCGGGTCCGGTAGTTGTTGCTGTTGCAGTACCAGTAGTGGCTCACGTACGTCCACGCCCGATCGTTGGCGTTGAGCGGGGTCCACGACGCGATCGCAGGCTCGGCGCCCAGGAGTGCGCGCACCGCACCGGCGAGCGCATCGATGACACGTGTGTGACCCGCGTCCTCGCCGTGCGCCGCCACGATCGTCTCGGCCGCGGATAGCGCGGTGGTCGTGTCATCGCTCCATGCGGCTCGCACTATCGCGACCCGGTCGGTGGCGGGAAGGAGGACGTACGCCGCGCCGTCATCGGCGATGCGGACGGGTTGCAGCGGGCTCGTCGCGAACCTGTCGACGGGAAGCTCGAACGACGCCTCAGGCTCGCCCTCGGGCGAGTAGCGCTTCACGTACGCGCGCACGGCGCCCGCTGCATCCACGAATTCCTCGGCGAACACGTACGCGGCACCCTGCGAGTCGACATCGAGGAAGCGGACCGCGCCCAGGCCGGTGGCCGAGCTGAGGCTCATCGTCGCGACCGGCCTGTGTCCCTCGAGCGCGGTCACGCTCGCATGGAGCCCGGTCTCCCACTCCTTGTCGACGACGAACGTTCGACTCTGACCGGCGCGCTCGAGCGCCAGGGCAGCGGCACCGGCTGCCGGCACGCGCACGACGTCACCTTCGAGCACGGCGGGCACTCGGAGAGGCGCGATCGCCGAGGCCTGCGTGAGCGGCACGTGCCACGCCCCTGCGAGCTCGAGCCGTATGCGCGGCGCACCCGAGGCATCGATGTCGACGTCGAGACCGGTCACGCCGTGATCGAGGTAGGCGGCGGGTATCTCCCATGTGTCGAGCACGCGGCCGGTGCCGTCGATCTCGTGGACCGCGGCGGGCTGCGCCGGCAGGTCGAGCACGAAGGTCCGCTCTGCGGTCACGGCGATGTCGACCGGGCAGGCGACCGGGTCGTCCCACTCGACGATCGACCGGCTCCCGTCGGAGGGATCGGCAACGACGATGCGGCGGTTCACGCCGTCGATGACGTGGAACCTGCCCTCGACGTCGATGGCGAACGCGGCCGGCCCCCACGGCTCGACCTCCGGTCCCCCGGCGATGCCGAGCATCCCGGAAGCCTCGCCCACAGCGAACGACACCACCTCCTCGAAGTGTTCGGGAGGTGCGGTTCCGTGGGGTGGTCCTGCGAATCGCGGTGTCACGGCGAGCGGCGTTCCGGCCGTCCCGTTGTCCGCGGCGGATGCGACCGCGGCGGGTGTCGAGAGTATCGATGCGGCCGCCATGAAGGCGATCATCAAGACGGCCATGGCGCGGTCGAGCAGGACGCGCGGGGCACCGAGCCGGGGTGTGGTGCACGTGCAGGCTCGGCGGGGCACGACCGGACGGGCGTTGCTGGTACGAGCGTTCATGGTGCTCTCCCTCCTCGGGATGGACGATGCTGCAGGAGGGGACTGCGGACCCCAGTATGCATACCAGGTCCGAGCAGGGTCTTACTCGTGTCCAAACGCGCAGGAACGCAGCGAGCCGCACGATAGTTCGGGTAGAATCGGACAGTGCCGCCTGACTCGCGCTGGATTGCGTACAGGCGGCGGACCGTGTCGAACCGGAAGGAAGTGCGCGCAGTGGCGAAGGACCGCCTGGCCGAGGTGTTGCAGACGTGGGAGGCTGTCATCGGCCTCGAGATCCACACCGAACTCACCACGCTTGCGACCAAGATGTTCTGCGGGTGTCCGGTCGCTTTTGGCGGAGAACCCAACACGCGCGTGTGCCCGGTGTGCCTCGGCATGCCCGGTGCGCTCCCCGTGCCCAACGAGGCCGCGATCGAGGCGACGGTGTTAGCGGGGCTGGCGACTAACTGCCGCATCGCCGCGTGGAGCCAGTTCCATCGCAAGAACTACTTCTATCCGGACATGCCCAAGGACTACCAGATCTCCCAGTACGACCTGCCATTCTGCGAGGACGGTCACCTCGATGTCGACATAGGGGCCGTCTACGGTCCGCCCCAGCCAGACCAGGAAAGCGACTACGCCACCCGAATCGGCATCACGCGGATCCACCTCGAAGAGGACACCGGCAAGATGGTCCACGTCGGCGGGTCCGAGGGACGTATCGCCGGGGCGACCCATTCACTGGTGGATTTCAACCGCGCGGGTACCGGCCTCATCGAACTCGTCACCGAGCCCGACATCCGGACGCCGGAAGAGGCGCGCCGGTTCGCGCAGAAGCTCAGGCTCATCTGGCTTTGCCTCGGCATCTCCGACTGCAACATGGAGGAGGGCTCGATGCGCGTGGACGCCAACGTGAGCGTGCGCCGTCGCGGTGAGGGTGCTCTTGGCGTGAAGGCCGAGGTCAAGAACATGAACTCGTTCAAGTCGCTCCACGACGCGCTCGCCCACGAGATCGTGCGCCAGGCCGAGCTGCTCGAGAGCAACGGCACCGTCGTACAGGAGACCCGCCACTGGGATGCCGGCGCCAAGCGCACGAGCAGCCTGCGCTCGAAGGAAGAGGCGCACGATTACCGCTACTTCCCCGAGCCTGACATGGTCCCCTTCGAGTTCGCCCCCGAGTGGGTCGAGAGCGTCCGCGCCAGGCTCCCCGAGCTGCCGGATGCGCGGAAGACACGTCTCGCGAGCGATCTCGGCCTGCCGGTCCATGACGCGACCGTACTCACTTCCGACCTCGACATGGCCGACTTCTTCGAGGAAGCGGCACGTATCGCCGGACCCGAGCGCGCGCGGCAGGTGAGCAACATCATGCTGAACGAGCTCTCGATGCACCTCAACGCGGCCGGCATCGGCGTGGCCGCCTCCCGCATCTCGCCTGCGATGATCGCCGAGCTCGTCGGCCTCGTCGATGAGGGCGCCATCTCCTCGAAGCAGGCCAAAGACGTCTTCGCCGAGATGGCCGAGACGGGTGAGGCGCCCGGTGCGATCGTGGAGCTGCGCGGGATGAAGCAGGTCTCCGACACCGCCGTCATCGAAGAGGTCGTCGAGCGCGTGATCGCTGCCAACCCCGGCCAAGTGGCCCAGTATCAGGGCGGCAAGGCCGGGTTGCTCGGCTACTTCGTGGGCCAGGTCATGCGCGAGATGGGCGGACAGGCGAACCCCGCGGTCGTCAACGAGGTGCTCAAGGGCAAGCTCGACGGGTGAGCCTACCCGGGCCGCGTGCCCGTGTGCGCACTCTCCGCGCGGCCTTACGCGCACACCGCCTCACGCAAGCGTGCGAGGCGCGCGTCACTCCAGACGGAGGTTGATCGTGATGCCGGTCGCACCGTCTGACTGGTCACCGATGAACACGTTGGCTTCGGAGTCGCCTTTGCTCGTGGTGATGTTGGCCGTACGCTGCCCGTTTTGCTCCATCGAGAAGTCGCCGGCGATCTCCCACCCCTCGGCCGGAAGCTCGCTGCGATACCAGTCGTAGACGTCGTTCACGTCGTCGGAGGTGCTCCACGAGGCTGTGAGCTGGACGGTATCGCTCATGCGCAGAGCCGTGGAAGACTCGAGTTCCGCGTCAGGATAGAGCGGTACGTCGGAGGGCCAGTCATCGGGCAGGGATGCGTCACTGCCCTCCATCGTGAACTCCTCCCCGTCATCACCGGTGATGGTGATCCGCTCTTCGTTCTCGTCGACCCTGATGCCGGTGGTCTCTTCCATGGTGCGCTCGATGGCCCGCTGACAGCCGGTCGCACCGAGTGCGAGAACGACGGCACACAGCGCGACGATGATGACCCGGTAGTTCATGATGACCCCCTTCACCCGCTTCCGGTCATACCAGTATACCTTGTGAGGCGGACGGACCCTGGTCCGCGCTTGTGCCCTCCACCCGCTGGCTCTCGACGACGTACGGAGCGACCCGGCCGAGGACGACTTTCAGCACTACCACGGGCACCGGGAGCCACCGACGGACGGCGCAGGACGCGCCCGAGCGTTCGCGCGAAGTCGCTCATGCGCACCGAACCGGCGGCCGCATCGACCGGCCCTCCGGCGAACAGATGCATCGGCAGCGCCATCCTCGGCAGGAGTTCCTTCTCGCCGAGGACCGGGGCGATGCGTACCGTCACGACCCGGATCCCGCACTCCCGCGCTCGCAGCGCCTCGGCCTCCCACTCTGCGGCAAGCTGACCGAGAAAGCCCCGTGCCGAGGGCGTGCGTTCGTCCACGATATCGTCTCCGCGGTCGCGTATATCCCGGTTCCCGATGCGCCCACGAAGACCTGGGGTCCGCCGTCGCCCGCGCGTGCGTGATAGGCGACGTCGACGAGGGCTTGAGTGGTGGCGATGCGGCTCTCACGGATGAGTGCGAGCGAGCGTTTCGTCCACCGTGAGACGATGGGGTGGCCCGAGAGGTTGACGACTGCTGTCGAACGGCGGACGGCAGCGCTCCACCGTCCGGCCGGGTCGGACGGATCGAACGGGAACTCGATGAGTTCGGCGGGATCGAAGCCGAGATCGTGGACGCGGCCGGGGCGGTGCGAGAGCCACGCGACGTCGTGGCCGTCATCGAGAAGCCGGCGTGTCAGATGGCGGCCTATGAACGAGTTTCCCCCGGCCACGGCTATGCGCATGCGATCCTCCCGGCGGCCACCTCGCTCTCAGCAGTGTCGCACGGTACCGGCGAGGGGGTACAGTACAGGTGTAGGCTATTCCTCGGCCACGGCGGCTTGAAAGCATGTCGAAGGAGGGCTTCATGCGTCGATTGGTTCGCGGCTTCAAAGACCCCGTCACCCGGCCCCGTTTCATCGCATGGACCGGAGTAGGGGTCATCGTGTTGGGCACCGTGCTCGTCGCGGCGCTTGTCGGGACGTCGACACGCTGGTTCTGCAACGAGGTCTGCCACGTCATCCACTACGACAACGCGAAGCAGTACTGGGCGTCCACCCACGCGAACGTCTCCTGCATCGCGTGCCACATCCCGCCCGAGCTCGACGGCGTGCGGTTCGCCGCCGAGAAGGCCGAGAAGCTCACCGACGTGTGGGAGACGGTGACCGGCACGTACCATCTGCCGCTCAACCGGGATTCCTACATCGCACTCTCGATGCCCGAGTACTACTGCACGCAATGCCACAACCTTTCCAACCGCCCGGTGACCCCCTCGGAGGGCATCATCATCGACCACGAGGTGCACTCCGCCGAGGACGTGGCGTGCGCGATCTGCCACAACAGGGTCGCTCACCCCCAGGTCTTCGAACTCGAGCTGCCAGGCAACGAGAAGGCCGAGGACTTCATGGTCATGACGGCGTGTTACCGCTGTCACACCCTGACCGGCGAGTCGCCGAGCGAGTTCGTCGCGACGGGCGCGTGCGGGGCATGCCATCCGGCCGACTTCGAGCTGGTACCCGAAAGCCATTTCGCTGACGATTTCTACACGCCGTACGGCGATTCGGCAGGCCACGCGCGCATGGCGCTTGCCGAGGAGAGCGCGACCGTGGAGGCGCAGGCGTACTGGGCAGAGCGCGGCCCCGAGTTGGAGGCGAAGCGGCCGGGACTCATCTCTCGCGTCTTGCGCATCCCGCACGGCGAGTTCGTCAACCTGCCGCCGGTCGCGGCGGTCAACGAGTGCGAGACGTGCCACAGGTCCGACGTGTTCTGCATCGGGTGCCACTCTTACGAGATGCCGCACCCCGTGAACTTCGTCGAGCAGCACTCCGCGCTCGGTGACGCGGACCCGGATGGCTGCGCGCTGTGCCACAACAACACCGGGGACCCCGCACTCAACCCGACGGCGTGCGATCAGTGTCACCATCCCGCGGGCGACCCGCGTGTGTCGTGGCTGGAGCAACACGCCGAAGCCGCCCGGGCGACCGACATCCTCACCGATTGCTATGCGTGTCACCAGGAGCTGTTCTGCTCGGGATGCCACGTACAGGGAGTCGCGCCGACCCGCTACTGATCGCGTGCCATCGTCGTGGGATAGTATGGGCGCGGTCTGTCGCGGCCCAAAAGGACCTGTCACAAAGCCCGGACACGGGATATGCCTTGACATGAACGAAGCTTGCCGATTAGTATCGACGAAGTACGTAGCTTTGTAGGCAAGCACACCTGCACAGAAAGGACTTCCCGAAATGAGATCACTCATCTCGATACGAGCGTGGCGGAGTGTCCTCGTCGCCCTCGTCGCCGTGCTCGCGCTCGCTGGCCTCGCCGCGTGCGGGACCGGCGCCCCGGAACCCGTATCCACCGAAGAGGCGCCCGATACGGCCGCCGAGGCGACCGGCGAGCTCATCGTCTACTCGTCGCGCAACGAGCGCTTCGTCGACCCGCTGCTCGAGAAGTTCTCGGCAGACACCGGTATCGAGGTGCGCACGCTGCATGCGGGGGATACCGTCGTGAACAAGCTCGTCGAGGAGGCGTCGCGTCCGCTCGCCGATATCGTGATCGCCAACGATATCGGCATGCTCGAGCACCTGCGCCTC
Organism: Coriobacteriia bacterium; assembly: GCA_007121015.1. GTDB lineage: Bacteria > Actinomycetota > Coriobacteriia > Anaerosomatales > SLCP01 > SLCP01. The sequence continues at coordinate 96,112 of SKMN01000004.1, read as the reverse complement.
AACGGCATCCTCACGTCGCCCGGCGCCGTCGACGGGATCGACTCGATCGAGGATCGGTTCCGCGCGGTAGACGATTCGTGGGTCGCGCTCTCCGCTCGGACCCGCGTGTTCATCTACAACAAGGACCTCATCACCGAAGAAGAGATGCCCACGACCGTCTGGGAGCTCACCGACCCGAAGTGGGACGGTATGTTCGCGATCACGCGGGGCGGCAACTCCGGCATGATCGGGCACGTCTCGGCGCTCCGCAACGAGTGGGGTGACGAGCAGACCGAAGAGTGGATCGAGGCTGTCAAGGACAACGCCGGCGCGATCACCGAGGGCCATGGCGACATCCGCCGTGCTGTCGGCGCGGGTGAGTTCGCGTTCGGACTCGTCAATAACTACTACTATCACCAGCAGCTCAGGGAGCCCGAGGACAACAACGTCGGCGTTATCTACCCCGACCAGGGTGCGGATGAGATGGGCGCGGTCGTCAACGCCGCAGGCGTGGGCGTCGTGGCCGGTGGACCCAACGAGGTCAGCACGCGGATCTTCCTCGAGTGGCTCCTGCTTCCCGAGAACCAGCGCGAGTTCAGCTTCGCCTCCCTCGAGGTCCCGGTGAACCCGGAGATCGAGGCGGTCGAGGAGGCGCGTCCTATCTCCGACTACCGCATCCAGGGCATGCCCCTTTCGGAGCTTGGCGAGGTCTGGGAAGATACGCGGTCGTTGATCGAGCGAGCCGGTCTCGATATGGAACTGAGGTAGCCCGATGCGCGCTGTCGCGACAGCGCGCGGCACGGCGACCGCACTGTGGTCGCGCGTGTGGGGAGGACGGCCACCCGGTGGGTGGCTGTCCTCTTTCGGCGTTCTTATCGGGCTCGTCATGGTGCTGCCTGTATGGTACGTGGTGTGGCGTTCGGCGTTCGCCGGCGCGGAGCGGTGGCTCCGTCTGCTCGACGACCGCGTGCCCTCCCTGCTGTGGAGCACGCTCTCACTCGCCGGAGCGGTCACGGTGCTCGCCGCGATCGCGGGCACCCTGCTCGCGATCCTCGTCCACCGGACCGACCTGCCAGGTCGCCGCGTGTGGAGATGGCTCTTCGCTGTCCCACTCGCGATACCGCCGTACGTCGGGGCGATGGCCTACATCGTCGTCTTCGGACCACGGGGCTGGCTCATGCGGTGGACGGGCTCCACGCCGCTCGACATGTACTCGTTCGCCGGAGCTCTCTTCGTGCTGACGGTGTTCACCTACCCGTACGTCTACCTCGTGGTCGGCGCCGCGATATCGCGCCTCGGGGGTACCCACGAGGAGGCCGCGCGCTCCCTCGGCCTCGGACCGGTCGCAGCACTGAGACGCGTGACCGTGCCGATGCTGAGGCCCGCGATCGGGGCCGGCGCCATCCTCGTCGCCCTCTACGTGCTCTCGGACTTCGGTGCTGTCGCCATGGTGCGCTACACGACCTTCACCTCGGCCATCTACTACCAGATGGGCGGTTTCGATACCGCGTCGGCCATGGTGCTCTCGGTCGTCCTCATCGCGCTCACGCTCATCGTGCTCTTCGCCGAGGGGGTCACCCGCCGTCGCATGCGTGTCACGGGCCACACCACCTCGCGTCCGGCCGAGGCGTTCTCCCTCGGCAGGTGGAAAGGGCTCGCGCTCGCGCTGTCCGCGATCGTGGGTGCGATCTCGGTGGCGGTGCCGGTCGCGGTCCTCGCGTACTGGTCGTGGATCGGTGCGGGACTCGGCGCCTTCGACGACCGCTTCTGGCGGTTCGCGTTCAACACGCTGCAGGTCGCGGGGCTCGCGGCGCTCCTCAGCATGGTCGCGGCTCTTCCCGTCGTCTACCTGCGTTCGCGCCACCCGTCGGTCGTGAGCTCGCTCATCGAGAAGCTCGCGTATGCCGGGTACGCGCTGCCCGGCGTCATCGTCGCCGTAGGGCTCATCGCGTTCGGCGTGCGTCACGTGCCGCTCCTCTACGGCACCGCCGGGATGCTCGCGCTCGCCTACGTCGTACGGTTCGCACCGCAGGCGATGCAGTCCGCCGGGGCGAGCCTCGCCCTCGTCTCGCCCAAGGTCGACGAGGCGGCACGCATACAAGGGCTCTCGCCAGGGGGCGTCCTGGCCCGCGTCATCGTCCCACTCACGCTGCCCGGTACGCTCGCGGGCGGTGCGCTCGTGTTCGTGAGCGCTATCAAGGAACTCCCGGCCACGCTGCTCCTGCGGCCGATCGGTTTCGATACCCTCGCCGTCAGGGTCTGGGTGGAGTCGTCCGAGGCCGTCTACCACTTAGCCGCACCGCCGGCACTACTCATCGTGGCAATGTCGGTGCTACCCCTTAAACTGTTGCTCGACCGGTTCGGGAAGGACTGAACGCGGTGGCCGATATCGAACTGAGAGACGTGACCAAGATATACCCGGGTGCCTCGACGCCTGCGGTCGATAGTCTGTCGCTGTCCGTCGATCACGGGCACATCGTGACGCTTCTCGGCCCGAGCGGGTGCGGCAAGACGACCACACTGCGTCTCGTCGCCGGGTTCGAGCGTCCGGACGCCGGATCGGTCCTCATCGGCGGCGCGGTCGTCGCTGGTCCGGGGGCGTGGGTCCCGCCGGAGCGGCGGGACATCGGCATGGTCTTCCAGGAGCACGCGCTCTTCCCGCACCTCGATGTCGCTGGCAACGTCGGATTCAACCTCCCGAAGAACGACCGGAGTGCGCGCGTCGACGAGGTGCTCGACCTCGTTGGGCTCACTGGGTTCGAGCGGCGGATGCCTCACGAGATATCCGGCGGCCAGCAGCAGCGCGTCGCCCTCGCCCGCGCGCTCGCCCGGCGCCCGGTGGTGGTCCTCTTCGACGAGCCGTTCGCCAGCCTCGACGCCGACCTGAGAGTCAGCATGCGTGCGGAACTGCGAAGGATCCTGAAAGCCGCGGGCACGACGGCGGTGTTCGTCTCGCACGACCAGAGCGATGCGCTCGCGATCTCGGACACGATCGTCGTCATGCGGGACGGCCGTATCGAGCAGGTCGGCACGCCGAGGGAGGTCTACCAGTTCCCCCACACGCGGTTCGTCGCCGATTTCGTCGGGCGCACCAACCTCTTTGAAGGCCGTATCGGCACCGACGGGAGGTCGGTCGAGACGGAGATCGGCTCCGCTTCGTGCCGCCACACGCACTCTCTGCCGCCGGGCACCCCGGTGGTCGTCTCGGTCCGTGCCGATTCACTCGAACTCGACGCGGAAGGCCCGATCGTCGGCCGGGTGAAGGAGACGACGTATACAGGGCGGGCTATCGATGCGGTCGTCGAGGTCGAACGCGCGGACGGCACCACGCGTGACGTCATGGTCCACGCGCACCCGGAGCAGGTCGTTGTGTGCGGCGACATCGTCCGGTTCCGGGTCCTGCCGGACTTCGTGGCGGTGATCGAGGAGTAGGAGGGCGCTGGTGCCCTCCGGGTGGCGCGAGTTACGCGCTCTGGTCGCGCCCGAGCAGCTCCTCGAGCGACTCGCGACGCCGCTGGCGCTCCTGCTGGGCGTAACGGTCGGTGGCGAGATCGGCGGCTCGGTTCGCCCGCTCGGACCCTTCGACCTCCTTATGGAGGCGATCACCCGGTGGGTGATGACGGTCGTCGGCGGTGTGTATCCCGGTCATGTGACCCCCACTCCGATGTGTCTGCACCGAGACGACTATACCTCCAACCAAAGACCGGGACGTGACTTTTCGACGAGCGGTCGCGGTGTTCTCGTGCGATGCCGTTGGGGTACCGTCACAGGTGGAGGGAACCGGACGCAGGCCAGACCGGCCGAGGGAGGCGCACGATGCACTCAGACCCGCGGGCACACATCGCGTCACCAGGGCTCTACACCGACCTGTACCAACTGACGATGGCCCAGGGTTACGTGCTCGCCGGCGTTTCCGAGACGAATGCCTCCTTTTCGCTGAGCTTCCGGGAGAACCCGTTCGGCGGCGGATACGCACTCGCGTGCGGGCTCGAGCAGGCGCTCGACTACCTCGATGCCCTGCGCTTCTCCACCGACGATATCGACTACCTCGCGACGCTCACCGGCAACGACGAGCGGCCGCTGTTCAGGCGCGAGTTCCTCGGCCACCTCGAATCGTTCCGCTTCGAGGCGGACGTCGATGCGGTCCCGGAGGGTACGGTCGTCTTCGCGAACGAACCCATCGTGCGGGTGACCGGACCGGTCGTCTCCTGCCAGCTCGTGGAGACCGCGCTCCTCAACATCATCAACTTCCAGACCCTCGTGGCGACCAAGGCCGCCCGGGTGTACGAAGCGGCCAAAGGCGACCCGGTGATCGAGTTCGGCCTGCGGCGCGCGCAAGGGCCCGACGGGGGGCTCTCTGCCGCACGGGCGGCGTACGTGGGGGGATGTGCCGGCACCTCCAACGTGCTCGCCGGACGTGCTTACGGGATCCCGGTGACCGGCACCCATGCGCACAGCTGGGTCATGCTCTTCGACTCGGAGCGGGAAGCCTTCGATGCCTACGCGGCCGCGATGCCCAACAACTGTACCCTCCTCGTCGATACCTACGACACGCTCGGCGGGGTGGCGCGCGCCGCCGAGGTGGGTGCGCGCCTGCGCGATGAGGGACACGCGCTCATCGGCGTGCGTATCGACTCCGGCGATCTGGCGTGGCTCTCGCGCGAGGCACGCAAGATACTCGATGACGCGGGGCTTGCCGATGCCCGCATCGTCGCGTCGAACGAACTCGACGAGCACCTCATCGCAAGTCTCAAGGACCAGGGGGCCGCCATCGATGTGTGGGGCGTGGGAACCAAGCTCACGACCGCCTACGACCAGCCGGCTCTCGGCGGCGTGTACAAGCTCACCGCGGTGAGAGCTCCCGACGGCGAGTGGGAGTCTCGCGTCAAGGTCTCCGAGCAGATCGGCAAGGTGACCACGCCTGGCGTGCTCGGCGTGAAACGCTTCTACGACGAGGACGGCAGACCTGCCGGAGACATGGTCTACGACACGGTGCGCCCGCCCGATGGCGACGTCGTCATGGTCGACCCGGCCGATGCGACACGGCGAAAGCGGTTCGCCGAGGACCAGCGCGCCGAGGAATTGCTCGTACCGGTGGTCCGCCGAGGGGACAGGGTCTACGAGGGCCCGTCACTGGAAGACATCGCCGCTCGTGGACGGGAGCAGCTCGCATCGTTCGATCCGTCGGTGCGCCGGTTCCTCAATCCGCACGCGTACCCGGTCGGACTAGAGCGGTCAGCGCACGCGGTGCGCACGAAACTTCTGGTCCGTGCCCGGGCGGAACAGGGTCCGGCGAAGGAGGAGACATCATGAGAGCGCTCGTGCTCGTGGACATCCAGAACGATTTCATGCCCTTCGGGGCGCTCCCCACGGCAGAAGGTGATGCCGTCGTCCCGGTCGCCAACGCACTGGCATCCGCGTTCGACCTGGTGGTCGCGACGCAGGACTGGCATCCCCCGGACCACGGGAGTTTCGCCCGGAACCACCCGGGTAAAGAGCCGGGCGACGTCGTCGAACTCGGAGGTGTCGAGCAGGTGCTCTGGCCGCCTCATTGCGTACAGGATACGCCGGGAGCTGCTTTTCACTCGGCTCTCGACGTCGCGCCGATCGTGCACGTCGTCCGCAAGGGCACCGACCCGGGGATCGACAGCTACTCCGGCTTCTTCGACAACGATCATCGCACCGCGACCGGTCTCGAGGACTACCTGCGGGACCAAGGGGTCGACGAGATAGTGATAGCTGGGCTCGCCACCGACTACTGCGTCAAGTTCACCGCGCTCGACGGCGCCGGACTGGGCTTTCGCGTGACGGTGGTCGCGGACGGGTGCCGCGGTGTCGAGCTCGCCGAGGGGGACACGGAGCGCGCGTTCGAAGAGATGCGGGACGCCGGGTGCACGGTCGTCGAGAGCACCGAACTCCTCGGCTAGTGCGCCGAATGACCGTCGCGGAAGAGGTCGTCGACGCTCTGGATCGTCTCGCGCGCGTACTCGAGGTGCCAGTCGTCGAGCGACAGGTAGAGGTTCGGGTTGTGGACGATGCCCATGGCCTTGATGACGTCGATGATCGTTTCGAGCAGGTGCTCGCTCTCTATGAGGTGCGGCACGATGCCGGGATCGACGAGGTCTTGCCGAGCGGGGACCGGTGTCCAGAACCGCTTCTCGTCGTCGATGGTGACGATGAGGTCCAGCACGAGGTTGCCCGCCGTGGTCACGGCCACGACGTAGCCGTCGGGAGTCTCGCGCTTGAGCATCGCGAGGTCCTTGCGCAGTTTCCCGACGCGCAGAAGGGTCTCCTCGTCCACCGCCATGCGGAACGGGGTCGCAGGGATCGCCCGGATGGTCTCGCGGACGTTGACCGCGGCGACGACGGCCTTGTCGGGCAGGGACTTGGACAGCAGGTCGAGTGCGATGTTCGCCTCGACCGGTGACGTCGAGGACACGAGCACCTGGAACAGGTACCGCGTGTCATCGGTGAAGTGCGTTCGTATGGCGGGAAGCCCCGCGACGGCTGTTAGCATGTCGCCCACCTCTGTTGCGTGAAATCGCGCCTGCTACAACCTATCGGCACGCACGGTCTCATACATGAATGTTCCACCGATGAGCGGTAGTGTGCCATTCAGTATGGCACCACGCGTGTTCCGGCGGTAGCCGAGAGGCCCGCTTCGAGGTCCTCGGCGGAGCAGATGACGGCTTCACGTCCGGTCGTGCGGACGAAGAGCGTGCATGCGGCCAGTTTGGGGGCGATGCTCCCGGCGGCGAGCGCACCCGAGGCGAGCATCTCTTCAGCTTCCGCCACGGTGATCGTGTCGATGCGGATAGCCTGCGGGGTGCCCCAATCGCGGTAGAGGCCGTCGGCTTCCATGAGTACCGCGAGGGTTTCGGCGGCCAGGTCGGAGGCGAGCAGGGCGCTCGTCCAATCCTTGTCGATGACGGCGTCGACGGGCGTCACGATCCCGCGGGCGTCCTCGGTCACCGGGACGCCGCCACCGCCGGCCGCGATGACGATCACCCCCGCATCGGTGAGGAGGCGGACCGTCTCGGTCTCCACGACCCTGACCGGACGGGGGCTCGGTACCACTCGCCTCCACGCGCGGGGTGCGACCTCGCTGAGCATCCACCCTTCGAGAGCCGAGAGCTCGGCTGCTCGCTCGGGTCCGTAGTGGGGGCCGACCGGCTTGGAGGGGGCGAGGAACGCGGGGTCGGCCGGGTCGACGACCACCTGTGTGACGACGGTTGCGGCCGAGCGCTCGACGCCCGACTCGCGCATGAGGTTGCGCAGCGTGTACTGGAGGACGAAGCCGATGCCGCCCTCGGAGTCGGCGTCGGCGATGTAGAGCGGCATGGGTTGCACGGAGGCGGCTGCGGCCTCGTTGCGCAGCAGGATATTGCCGACGATCGGCCCGTTGCCGTGGGTGACGACGATCCGCGCCCCGGTCGCGGCGAGCTCGGCGACGGGCGCGAGTGCCTCGCGCGCGTGTGCGGTCTGCTCCTCGATCGTCCCGCGTTCGCCACGCCGGATGATCGCGTTGCCGCCGAGTGCGATGACGTGGAGCGGTGTGTCGGCTGTGGCGCTCATCTCAGGTGCCGGCCCCCGCCCGGGAGCGCATGCTGTCCGCAACAAAGCGGTCGATCACGTCGCCGAGGGTCGGGTCGCCCGCATCGACGGCCCGGTACGTCGCGTGGATCACGCGCTGGGGGATATCGATGAGGCGTGCGAGGTCGATGGGTGTGCCGATCACCACGGCATCGCACGGGACCGCTGCGACGGTGGCTGCGAGGTCGTCGAGCTGCTCGTCCGAGTACCCCATCGCGGGCAGCACCGAGTCGAGGTGGGGGTAGCTTGCGAACGTGTCCGCGAGGGACCCCGCGGCGTAGGGACGAGGGTCCACGAGTTCGGCCGCACCGTGGCGGCGTGCTGCGATGGCGCCCGCGCCGAACGCCATCCCGCCGTGGGTCACGGTGGGACCGTCTTCGATCACGAGCACGCGCGCACCGGCGAGCGCGCCGGAATCGTCGGCGGTCACCTCGGAGGCCATCTCGACGATCGTCGCGTGCGGGTTGTGCTCGGCCGCCGCGGCTCGGAGCGATCGTACCGAGCTGGCGGGCGCGGTGTCGACCTTGTTGATGACGAGCACGTCGGCGCGCAGGAAGTTCACCTCGCCGGGATGGTAGCGGCGTTCGTGCCCGGCGCGGTGCGGGTCGAGTACGACGATCTCGAGGTCGGGTCGGATGAACGGCATGTCGTTGTTGCCGCCGTCCCAGATGATGACGTCTGCCTCGGCCTCGGCTGCCCGTGTGATCGCCTCGTAGTCCACACCCGCGAAGACCACGGCTCCGGCAGCGATGAGATGCTCGTACTCCTCGCGCTCCTCGATCGTCACGCCGAGGCGGTCGAGGTCGGCGATGCTCGCGTAGCGTTCGACCGCCATGCGCGAAAGGTCGCGGTAGGGCATGGGGTGCCGGATGTCGACGACCCGTACGCCCGCGGCGTCGAGGTGCTCCCAGATGCGGCGCGAGATCCCGCTCTTGCCCGCACCGGTCCGCACCGCGCAGACCGACACGACGGGCACGTCCGCGCAGACCATCGTCCGTTCCGGGCCGATGAACGCGAAGTCCGCGCCCCACGCGAGCACGCGGGAGGCGTGGTGCATCACCTGCTCGTGGCTCACGTCGCTGTAGGCGAAGACGACCCGGTCCACGCCGTGCTCGGCGATGATCTCACCCAGCCGCTCCTCGGCGAAGATGGGGATGCCCTCAGGGTAGAGCGGGCCGGCGAGGTCCGGCGGGTAGGAGCGGCCGTCGATGCCGGGGATCTGTGTGGCGGTGAACGCGACGACCTCGACGCTCGCGTCGTCGCGGAAGCACGTCGCGAACACGTGGAAGTCCCGGCCGGCCGCGCCCATGATGACGACCTTCTCGCGCCTCGTCGGCTCCATCGCACACCCTCTCGCTCGCACCTCACCGGGACCGCGTCTACACTCGCTGTATAGAACCGGTAGTAGATTGCATCACCCGCGCGCTTCTAAGGCACCATAGTATCGGAGCACCCCACTCCCGGGCAGGGTCGGGTGAGGATCGACGGTATTCGGGTACAATCGGACACTGACCAGTCATGCACCGGACACATCCCGGAGGGAGCCTGTCATGGCAGTCCGCGTCGTCACCGATTCGACTTCCTACCTGCCCGACGAGGAGCGCGAGCGCTACGGCATCGAGGTCGTGACCTTGTACGTCAGCTTCGGTGACGAGTCGTACCCCGAGATAGGGCTCGACAACGAGTGGTTCTATGCCCGCATGGATTCCGAGAGCGACGTCCCCACCTCGTCTCAACCCTCCGTGCAGAACATGGCCGAGGTGTTCACCGCGGCCGTGGAGCGGGGTGAAGAGGTGTGCGGAGTCTTCATCTCCGCCGAGATGAGCGGTACGCTCGAGTCGGCTGAGCTCGCCGCGACCATGGTCCGCGAATCGCACCCGGACGCGCGCATCGAGCTCGTGGACTCGCGCTCCAACTGCATGCAGCTCGGGTTCGCAGTCCTCGAAGCGGCCCGCACGGCCTCCGCCGGCGCGACGCTCGACGAGGTCGCCGCCGCGGCGCGGGGCACCATCGGCCGCACGCGCTTCCTGTTCGTTCCGCACACCCTCGATTACCTGCGCAAGGGTGGGCGTATCGGCGGCGCGTCGGCTCTGCTCGGCGCGTTGCTGCAGATCCGCCCGGTCCTCACCGTCGCCGACGGTCGTACGGAGGTCTGGGGCAAGGTCCGCACGAAGCGCCGGGCTCTCGAGGAGATGGTCCGTACGCTCGAGGCCGATGTCTCCCGCGCCGGGCTGGCCGAGGCGGTCGTCCACCACATCCGCGATGAAGCCGGAGGCCAGGTGCTTGCGGAGATGGTCGCGTCCGCCACTGGCAGCGAAGTACCCGTGATCGCGATCGGCGCGGTCATCGGCCTGCACGTCGGTCCGGGTACGGTGGGCGTGGCTTACCGGACCGAGCGCGATATCGCGGAAGGGGTGTCTGCATGAGGGTGGTAGCGGTCAACGGCTCGCCGAGGAGGGACGGCAACACCGCGCAGCTCGTCGAGGCGGTATTCGAGCCGCTGCGGGCTGCCGGCATCGAGTGCGAGCAGGTACCGCTCGCAGGCGAGGTGGTCGGTGGGTGTACGGCGTGCGGCGTATGCCGCAAGGTCGCCGACCGGCAGTGCCACGGCCGCGACGACTTCGGCAACAAGGTCATCGCCGCGCTCGATGCCGCCGACGGCATCATCTTGGCGTCCCCGGTCTACTTCGCCGACGTGAGCGCCGAGCTCAAGGCCATCATCGACCGGGCGGGATACGTCGCCCGCGGCAACGAGGGCATGTTCGTGCGCGTGCCGGGCGCAGGCGTCGTCACCCACCGCCGCGCTGGTGCGATCCACGCGCTCGATACCATCAACCATTTCTTCCTCATCGGCTCCATGATCGTCGTGGGGTCGTCGTACTGGAACCTCGGTGTGGGAGCGGCGAGGGGAGACGTCGCCGCCGACGAGGAGGGGTTGCGCACGATGCGCACACTCGGCGAGAACATGGCGTGGCTGCTTCCGCGCGTGACCGGCGAGTGACGATGGAGCCGGGGCGTGCGGCGGTCTTGCCGCGTGACTCCACCGGGGCTGCTCGCTGCCGGTCGCGGAGAAGAGGGCATCCGGGCGCCGTGGAAGGGATACGGAGGCTGATATGGAGTTGGCCGCAGTCATAGTAGCGGCGATCGTCGGGCTCGCTGCCGGCGTGTTCGCGGGATTGCGCTACGGCGTACGGCTCGAGGCTGGCCCCTCGTGGCGATACTGGGTCGCTAACGTCATCGTGTTGCTGGGCGGGATGCTCATCGCGGTCCTCGGTCAGGCGCTCGACGCCCTGTGGCTCGCTGTGGCCGGGCTGGGCTTCGCGGGAGGCGGCCTCACCGGTCTCAAGTACGGCTACGGGGCGAGCGTGGGCGTCTGGGCGATCCACGACCGGCTCGTGGGGTCCGACCACGGCGGTGACGATCGCACCCGCGATGACCGTAGCGGGCGCGGCCACGACGGTCCCGGCTGCTGACCTCGCGTCCGGCTACTCGCCGAGCACCTTGATGACGAGCCGCTTGTCGCGCCGCCCGTCGAACTCGCAGTAGAAGACGGCCTGCCACGGGCCGAGGTCGAGACGGCCCGCAGTCACGGGGACGATCGCCTGGTGGCCGACGAGCAGGTTCTTGAGGTGCCCGTCAGCATTGTCCTCGCCGCCGCGGTGGTGGCGGTAGTCGCCTGAGTCGGGCAGGAGCGAAGCCGCGGTCTCGTTGACGGGCGGCTTCCACGACGGAGGCGCGATCTTGTCGAGCCACTCGAGCGTGTCGGCGTGCAGGCCGGGCTCGTCGTCGTTGATCCAGACGGCGGCGGTGATGTGCATCGCCGCGACCACCGCGATCCCCTCGGCGATGCCCGCCTCGTCGACCGCGTCTTGCACGAGGTCGGTGATGCGCACGAACTCGCGGCGCTCGGTCGTGTGGAACGTATGGTAGGCGGTGTGGGACCTCATCGGCCAGGACCTCTCTTCCGTGGTCGCGTGTGGCTGTCGTCGTGCTACGCCCCGGGTGCACCCGTCGCGCGCTCCACCGCTTCTGCGAGCTCCACGGCACGTAGGCCGTCCGCGCCGGTGACCTGGGGAGGCCGTCTGTCGCGTACGGCCCCGACGAAGTCGGTCAGCTCGAGGGCGAGCGGCTCGCCGCCGCGGTCGAGGTAGGGGATCTCGACGACGTTGGCCTGCCGGTAGAGGTTCGGTTCCGAGGAAGGGAACTCGACGGTCGTCTCGCGCTTCACGCTCACGTCCTGACGGAGGCAGTCGGCGAGGATGAACCGCTCGGACTCGGTGACCGAGATGCGCCGGACCTTGTCTTGCGTCGCACGTGACGCCGAGATCGAGGCCACGCACCCGCTCGGGAACTCAAGCAGCGCGGCGGCGATGTCGGCGGCCTCGGAGAAGACGGCCGTGCCGACCGCCTCCACGCGCACCGGGTCCTCGCCGGCCAGGAAGCAAGCGAGGTCGAGGTCGTGGATCATGAGATCGGAGACTACGCTCGTGGTGATGCGGGGGGTGAACGGGGAGAGGCGTTCGAACTGCATGAACCTCGGCTCGAGTGGCATGCTCGCAAGGAAGCGGACCACGGGATTGAAGCGCTCCACGTGCCCGACCGCGAGCGTGACCCCCGCCGCCTCGGCCGCCGCGACGAGACGCTCGGCCTCTTCGTGGGTGCCCGCGAGCGGTTTCTCGATGAGGAGCGAGACGCCGCGTGTCATGAGCATCTCGGCTACCGGCACGTGGGCTTCGGTCGGGACCGCGACCACGGCGATGTCGACGTCGGGGACCTCGTCAACGGTAGCGAACGCGCGCGCACCGTGCGCCTCGGCGAACGATGTGGCGCGATCCAGGTCGGCGTCGACCACCGCGACGAGTTCGACCCCCTTCATCGCGCCGAGGATCCGAACGTGGTGACGTCCCATCATCCCGGCGCCTATCACGGCTGCCCGTAGATCGGTCGTGGGTCGGTCGGACATCGATGACTCCGTTCTCGCCGATATGACGGCGGCTCGCCGGTGCGACCCGGACAGTATACCGTTGCCCTGCCGCTGGTGCGCGTTACACTAGGTCGCGAACGCTCCTTACCGCCGGCACGAAAGGGGTCGCCCGGTGCCCCGCACCTGGGACCAATCGACGTTCGTGTTCCTCTCGAGCCGATCGGGTGAGAGTCTGGGGCGCATCGAGCGTCGTATGCTCGCCTCGATCGGCGCGCTCGTCGAGCGCGGTGCCACGGTGCTCGTCATCTGTGGGCCGAGGAGCCCACTGGCCGAGGAGTCTGCCGCCCTCGGCGCCACCGTCGCTCCCTACCGTCTCGAAGTCGGCAGGTACCTGCGGGTCGCCTCGCGTCTCCGGAAGTACCTCGCGCGCTACCGGCCCGTCTGCGTCCACTCGACCGGCGTCCGTGCCGACCTGCTCATCCGCTGGGCGGCCCGGGAACTGCCCGTCGCGGTGGTGAACTCGATCGCGTGCGGTGCATGGCCGCGTGGAGGTCCGCTGCAGCGCTGGCTCGACCGCCGCACGATGCGGCGCTGCGCGACTGTGCTGGTGGACTGCGAGGGCCTCACGGACCGCTTGCGCGAGTTGCCCGGCGTCGCGCGGGGCAGTATCACGTACGACCCGCCGAGCGTCACCGTGCCGCGCGTGATCACCGAGGCCGCCGATGGGGTGGCGTCGCCCGCCGTCGAACGAGGCGCTCGCCCGCTCGTAGGTTTCGCGAGTCGCCTCGAGGTCGCGCGTGGTGCCGAGCACCTGGTCGCCGCGGCCTCCGTACTCGAAGAACGCGGGGTCGATGCCGACGTGGTGATCGCGGGACGCGGTCCTGCACTGGGTGCGGTGCGACGTGCGGCAGCCGGTGCGGGCAATGTCGAGGTGCTCGGCGAGGTACCGAGTCTGCCCGCGGTACTCGCGGCGCTCGACGTCTGTGTGTTCCCGAGTGTGGGTGGCGGCGCGCCCACCGCGCTCATCGAGGCGGCAGTCCTCGGCAGGCCGATCGTCGCGAGCGACGTGCCCGGCATCACCGGGCTCTTCGCCGATGGGGAGGAGATCTCCCTCGTGCCTCCCGGCGATCCGACGGCACTCGCCGATGCGATCGCAGCGCTCGTCGAGGACCCGGACCGTGCCCGGCGCGTGGGAGAGCTCGCACGGCAACGCGCCCTCGACGATTACTCGACCGATGTCGCCGTGGAGCGCAACCTGAGGATGTACCGTGGGTTCATGGCACGGTGAGAGTGGCTCGACGTGGTCTACTGCGTCGTGATGGGGCACAATAAAGTGTCATGCGCGCGGAGCCCCGCGCGTGTCGCCGCGTGCCCGTCGACGTCACGTGCGCCGCGGTTGATAGGTAGTAGCGACGAGCAGGGAGGCGGTCACACGTGAGCGACACGACCGGCACCACGGAGAGCGCGCACGGCGCCCGCGAGGAGATATCGTTCGGCACGGATGGCTGGCGTGCCGTCATAGCCGACGACTTCACCTACCGCAACCTGCGCCGTGCAGCGGATGCCGCAGGGCGCGTATTCGCCCACGACCACGATGGCGGACGCATCATCGTGGGGTACGACACCCGCTTCGAGGGCGCCGCCTTCGCGACGGCCGCGGCGGAGGTGATCGCTTCCAACGGTCTCGATGTCGTCGTCACCGACCGCTACATGCCCACACCGGCGCTCTGCTGGTCTGTCGCGCACGATCCGCAGGCCGTCGGCGGCATCATGATCACCGCGAGCCACAACCCTGCCAAGTACTCCGGGCTCAAGATCCGCATGCAGGACGGCGGGGCGTCGCCCGTGAGCTTCACCGACCGTGTCGAGGCGGCGCTGCAGCCCGATCCACCGGCCGCTCGTGGGGCATACGTCACCGCGGACCTCATGTCGCCGTATCTCGAGGCGTTGCTCGCAACGGTGGACACCGACCTCATCGCGCAGGCGGGCCTCCGCGTCGTCGTCGACTCGCTGTACGGCGCCGGCCAGAACTACCTCGCCGACACACTCCGCGACGCGGGCGTCGATGTGGCAGAGATCCACGCCGAGCGCAATCCCGGTTTCGGCGGTCTCCACCCCGAGCCCATCCCGCCCCATATCGACACGCTGCGTCAGGCGGTCGTCGTGGGGCAGCGGGATGCGGGCTTCGTCACCGACGGGGACGCCGACCGTATCGGCGCCGCGGACGCCACGGGAGAGTTCATCAACCCTCACCGCATCATCTGCCTCATCGCGCGACACCTCGCCGAGGACCGCGGAGAGACCGGTCGGATCGTCAAGACGCTGTCGACCTCCGTACTCGTCGACCGTCTCGCACAGCGGCTCGGCCTCACCGTCACGACCACACCCGTCGGCTTCAAGTGGATCTACGAGGAGATGCTCAAGGGCGACGTGCTCGTGGGTGGCGAGGAGTCGGGTGGGATCGGCATCCCGTCTCACGTGCGCGAGCGGGACGGTCTGCTTATGGCCCTGCTGCTCACCGAGATGATGGCCCAGCATGGCCAGGGGCTCGGCGAACTCGTCACCGACCTCATCGAGCTCACCGGCCCGATGGAGTACACGCGTGCCGACCTCGCACTCGAGCCCCAGGTCAAAGAAGCGTTCCTTGCGAGCATCCCCACGCTCGCGCCGACGACCCTCGCAGACCTCGAGGTCCTCGACATCGTTCGCACCGACGGCCTCAAGTTCCTCCTGCCTGACGACGCCTGGCTCCTCTTGCGCCCGTCGGGTACCGAGCCGCTCGTGCGCGTCTACGCCGAGGCTTCCTCGGCCGGGGTGGTCGACGACCTCATCGCAGTGGGTAAGGCGATCGCCTCCGGGGAGCTGTGAGGCCCGTGCGGATCACGATGCTCAACAAGTACTACCCGCCCCATCTGGGCGGCATCGAGTTCCATATGCGTGACCTCGCGGAAGCGCTCGTCGCGCGACCCGACACGCACGTGCGGGCAATCGTCGCCAACGAGGGAGGCCCGCGCGTCGACGAGACGCTCAACGGCGTCGAAGTCGTTCGCCTGCCGAGGAGGGCCGACGCCGCTTCCACCCCTGTCGCGCCATCGATGCGCGCAGCCATCCGGGACGAGGCGGCTGCCCCGCCAGACCGGCGTCCGGACGTCTTCCACCTGCACTTCCCCTATCCATGGGGCGAGGTCTCGTGGCTTGCCGCGGGGGGCGGAGGGTACACCCAGGGCAGCACAGCGAGCGCGACCGCAAAGGTCCCGTCGGTCGTCACCTACCACAGCGACATCGTGCGCCAGAAGGCCGGGCTCGCCGCGTACCGCCCGCTACTCGAACGCTTCTTGGACCGCATCGACCTCATCATCGCGAGCTCGCCTGACATGGTCGAGCACTCCGAGTTCTTGAACCCGCGCGCCGAGAAGTGTCGCGTCGTGCCCTTCGGCATCAACGTAGACCAGTTCGCTGCGACCCCAGCGGTGCAGGCACGTGCCGCCGAGCTCCGCCAGGGCCATACGAGGCCCATCGTGCTCTTCGTCGGACGCCTCATCTACTACAAGGGAGCCGATGTACTGGTCAAAGCGATGAGCGACATCGACGCCGACCTCGTCATCATCGGCACCGGACCGCTCGAGTCCGAGCTGCGTACGATAGCTGCCGCCTCCGGCATCCTCGACAGGGTGACGTTCCTGCGCTCACAACCGTTCGACGAGCTCGTCGCCTGGTACCACGCCGCCGACCTCTTCTGCCTGCCGAGCGTGGCGCGCTCGGAGGCGTTCGGGCTCGTGCAGCTCGAGGCGCACGCGGCCGGCACCCCCGTCATCTCGACCACGCTCACCACCGGCGTGCCCTTCGTCAACCAGGACGGGGTCACGGGCCTGACCGTTCCGCCCGGAGACGCCGACGTGCTCTCGGCCGCTCTGCGCACCCTCGTCAACGACCGCGAGGTCCGCGAACGGTACGGTCGCCAGGCATACGAACGGGTCCACCGCGACTTCACCATCGACCGCATGGTCGACGACACGCTCGCCGTGTATGCCGAGGCGGCGGAGAGGCGAGGCGGCCGAGGGGCGCGTTCGTGAGGCGACGCTCCTTCATCGCTCTCGCGCTCGCGCTCGATGCCGCGCTCGTCAACATCGGGATCGTGGCGGCCTTCGTCGTGCGCTTCGGCGGGGTGCCGCCTGCGTTCAACTTCAACGCCTACCTCGGCCTCGCGCCCGTGATAACCCTCGTCTACCTCGGCGCAGGCTACGTCTACGGCCTCTACGAGCCAGAGCGCACGGAGAGCGTGTGGGACATCGTCAGGGCGGCGTTCATGGCGGTGACGCTCGGCGCACTGATGACCGCGGCGATCGCCTTCCTCGCCGGACCGCGGTTCTTCTCCTTCTCACGACTGGCGATCGGCCTCGGGTGGCTGTTCGGCCTTGCGCTGCTCGTGGGCTGGCGCACGCTGTTCATGGGCATCACTCAGATCCGCTGGCCCGAGCAGCGCGTGCTCGTGGTGGGGACCGGACAGGTCGCTCGCGAACTTGCACGGGAACTCGCCGCGCGGAGCCGGTGGGGCTTCAACGTCATCGGGTTCCTGTCGGCGGCCGACCCTCCGGACCTCGATCGTGCCGGGGCGCCCGTCGAGATCGACGGTCTGCCGCTTCTCGGCGGACCGCACGATGCGGGATCCGTCGCAAAGGCGCACGATGTCGATCGCGTCATCGTCGTCAGCCCGGTCGAGCTACGCGACCTTATCGAACACCTCGTCATCGCCGAGGAGATCGATGTCCGCGTCGACGTCGTCCCCGAGCTCTACGAGGTCTTCATCGGCACGCTCGACGGCGTGGTGGCCGACATCCCGCTGATGGAGATCACCCGCGTCGGGCGCCCGCGCTGGTACTCGGCGCTCAAGCGCGCGGTCGATGTCGTCCTGGCGGTGGTGCTCCTCGTCGTGCTCTCGCCGGTGCTCGCGATCGCGGCTATCGCGGTCCTGGTGTCGATGGGCTGGCCGGCCTTCTACATGCAAGAGCGCTCGGGTGTCGACATGCGTCCCTTCCGGCTCTACAAGTTCCGGACGATGGTCCGCGATGCCGAGGCGGCTTCGGGTCCCGTGTTCGCGGCCGCTGGCGATGCTCGCGTCACGTCGCTCGGCCGCGTCTTGCGCACGTACCGTATAGACGAGTTGCCGCAACTCTTCAATATCATCAAGGGTGACATGAGTTTTGTGGGCCCGCGCCCCGAACGTCCCTACTTCGTGGAACGGTTCGTCGCCGATATACCCGGCTACCGCGAGCGGTTCAAGGTCAGGCCGGGCGTTACCGGTCTCGCACAGGTTTCTGGAGATTACGCGACGACTCCCGAGCGCAAGCTCAAGTACGACCTCATATACATGTATCATCAGAACCTGCCGATGGATCTGCAGATACTCGTCGAGACCGCCCGCGTGGTCATGACCGGGGCGGGATCGAGATAGGAGACCGCGTGGCAGCAGCCCGCAAGAAGAAGCGCGCGCAGACCAAGAGACGACCCGCCGTCAGCAATACCCGACCGTCCGCCGATGGGCGGATGGCGACCGGCTTCCACGCCATGACAAGCGCCCAGAAGGTCGCGTGGGCGTGCCTCCACGTGCTCGTCTTCGCCGTGCCGCTCGCCATCTCGAACTGGACGTGGCTGCCGGGCGTGCACCTGCCCTTCACGTTCGACCAGTTCGACATCGTCAAGGTCTACCTCCAGCGCGGTATCACGCTCGTGGCCTTCGGCGCATGGGCGTGGCACGTGCTCGTCAACGGCGGGAAGGTGCGGAGGACCAAGGTCGACTACCTCATCCTCGTGGTCCTCGGCTGGTTCGCGCTCTCATCCATCTTCTCGATCCACCCGCCCACCGCTTTGTTCGGCAAGTACCGCCGCTTCGAAGGCCTGCTCTCGTTCATCACGTACGCTATGATGTTCTTCCTCGCGGTACAGTTCCTCGACCGGCTCTCGCGGATCCGATCTCTCGCGCGCACGCTGTTCGTCTCGGGGACGCTCGTCAGCGTGTACGGCGCCATGCAGTACATCGGCGTGGATCCTCTCGTCTGGGGCCGGCTGCCGTTCGAGGAGAACCGATCGTTCTCGACGTACGGCAATCCCGACCTCCTCGGCGGATTCATCATCTTCCCCCTCGTCATCTCGCTCGCACTTGCGCTCTCCGAGAGGGACTACCGGTGGCGCATCGCCTACTGGGCAGGGTTCCTCGTGACCGTCGTGTGCTGGATAACCGCATTCACGCGTGGCGCATGGATCGGCGGGGCGGTGGGACTTGCCATCATCATCTTCGCTGCGTGGAGGGCCAGGACGAAGCTCACGCGGATAGACTGGGCGTTCACGGGCACGATAGGAGCGGTGGCCACGTTCGTCATCGTCCGTAGCCTCGGCTCCGACGTTCCCGTCATGAACGTGGGCAGGCGCCTCGCGTCGATCGTCGAGTTCGACCGGGGGAGCGCCCTCACCCGGTTCCAGATCTGGGACGCCGCATGGCGTGCGACGCTCGACCGGCCCATCTTCGGGTTCGGTCCCGACACCTTCAGGCTCGTGTTCCCGGGCTACAAGCCTCTCGAGTACACGCAGACCGCGGGCTACATCTCGGTCGCCGACAACGTGCACAACTACTTCCTGCAGCTGACCGCGGCTGTAGGCATCCCCGGGATGCTCCTGCTCTACGGACTGTTCATCACGGTCGCCGCCCTCTCGGCGCGCAACGCGTTCGTCCGCCCCGATGCCGAGCAGGACAGCAGCCGTCTCGTGCTCTCCGCGTTCTGGGCGGCGGCGGCCGGCTACGTCGTGCACCTGACGTTCGGTCTGTCGGTCACCGGCTCGACGTTCCTGTTGTGGATCGCGATGGCCGCACTGATGGCTCCCCTCGCGCGCTCCGTCGATGTGCGGGCACCCTCGTGGGGCCTCTACGCCGCGGCCGGCGTGCTCGCACTCGTCCTCGTCGCCTTGATCGGCAACACCGTCTACATCGCCGCAGACAATGCGTACCTCAGGGCGCGCCTCGGAGGCTCGTACGAACAGCGCGTCACCAACGCCGAGACAGCCGTTCGGCGCAACCCGTTCAATGATATGTACCGCGCGGAGGTCGGCCTCGCTCACGCGGACGGCTTCACGCAACTCATCTCTCAGGCCCGCTCGGTCCAGGCGCAGGGAGGCGATTTCGGTCCTGCGCTCGCCGAGGCCGAGGCACGATTCCTCAGGGCCGAGGAGACATTCCTCCAGACGATCGAGTTCGTCGATCACGAGTACGACAACTACGTGTTCCTCGCGAACCTCTACAACAATGCGGCCGAGGCGCTCTCTCCCGAGTACAATCAGAAGGCCCTCGCGACGGCGCGCCAGGGCATCGAGGTGAGCGAGTTCGGGCCTGCCATCCGAGTCCAGTATGCCCTTGCGCTCCGCAGGGGGGGTAACCTCGAGGAGGCGGAGCGGCAGATGCGCTTGGCTGTCGAGATGGACCGAAGGTACGTCGATGCCCACCTCCTTCTCGCGAGCATCCTCGAGGAGAGGGGCGAGTATGCAGATGCCCTTGAGTACTACGAGATGGTGCGGTCGCTCGATCCTGACTTCCCCGACATCGACACGATCATCGAAGAGGTCGAAGCGTCTGCGGGTGTGACGCCCGAAGGGTAGCAGGGGCCGCTGCGAAACGACCTGCCAGTACCGAGGTCCGCCGACGTGTTGCGGGCGGATGCGTTCGAGCGACCGGAGTGAGGAGCGCAATGAGCCAACGGCCGACAAAGCCAGTGAGAGTCCCACCCACCACCGTGCAGCGTCTACCGCTCTACCTCAGGTGCCTTATCCAGGCGCAGGCGCACCGCATGCCGGTGTTGAACTCGGTACAGATCGCCGACATGGCGGGCACGAACGCAGCCCAGGTCCGCAAGGACTTCTCCTACCTTGGGGAGTTCGGCACCCGGGGAGTGGGTTACGACGTGGATTCACTCGTCACGAACCTGTCCAAACGGCTTGGCGTGGTCGAGCACCGGCGTGTGGCGATCATCGGGTTCGGACGGCTCGGAAGCGCCTTGCAGGGATACGCCGGGTTCGAAGAGCGTGGCATGGCCGTCGTAGCGGTGCTCGACGCCGATCCCGCCAAAGTCGGTACGAGCGTGGATGGTGTCACGATCGAGAGCATAGACGATCTGGAAGGCGTCATCGTGCGCGAGCGTGTCGAGATCGTGGTCCTGACCGTACCGGCCAGTGCGGCGCAACGCATCGTAGACCGGCTGGTCGCAGCTGGCGTCAAAGCGGTGATGAACTTCGCCCCGGTCCAGCTCGTGGTGCCCGATGACGTCACGGTGAGACAGGCGGATATGGCAGGTGAGCTGCAGATCCTCTCGTTCCACCTCGATCCGGGGAGTCCTGCGCAATGACCGGCACGCACGCCTCGGTCCCGGCGTGGCTCGTTGCCATGGTGGTCGCGCTGCTCGCCGGGGTGACGGTCGCTGCGATAGCCGTTGTGCAGGAACTGCAGGTCAGGCCCCAGTACTCCTCGGCGGCCGAGATGGAGGTCGCCCACCTCGAGGAGGCGGTCGTGACCGACCCTCAGGATGCTGCGGCTCGCATCGAACTCGCGTTCGCATACCATCGGGCCGCGCGGCTCGATGAGGCCCTCGTCGTCTACGGGACGCTCCTCGAGGAACGACCCGACGACGTCGTGGCTCTCTACGGAGCTGGACTGGTCAACCTCGAGACGGGCAGCGTGGCGGAGGGCGAACGCATGCTCCTCACCGTGCTCCGGCACGAGCCGGGACACGTTCATGCTGCTACGGTTCTCGGCACGCTCTATGCTGAGCAAGGACGGTATAGAGATGTCCTCGCCGTGGTAGAGCCAGCGGCCGAACACTCGATCGGTATCGCGGACCTATGTCTTCTCATGGGCCTCGCACACGAGAACCTCGGCGACGCGGAACGTGCCGCGGAGTGCTTCGAGAACGCTCTCGGCTATATACCTGACATGGAGGAAGCACGCGATGCCTTGTCGCGGATGGGTGTGAACCAGTGAATGGAAACGAGCGGGTCAGGCCCGCGCATGACACAGATGCAGACGCGCCTGTGACCACGAGGATCGTTGCAGAAGACGACGTCGTGAGCCCCTCGGCAGAGGAGGCCCAACACGTGATGACGGCGCGGCAAGGCTTCGGGCTCCTCGCGGTGGCCCTTGCCGTCCTCCTGATCATCCTGCTCCTCGTGCTGTTCCTGCTGCTGTCGCCTCGCGGTCTGGTCACGCAGGGCGGGGCGGCCGTCGCCGGCCTGGAGCCGGTGTTGACCATCGAGGGGCCCGGCAGGGGGAGCGAGCCGACGTTCCGTCGTCCGATGGACGCGGCCATCGGGTCCAACGACCGGATCTACGTCGTGGACTCCGACCACAACCGTATCGCGGTGTTTACGCGCCGCGGCCGGTTCCTCTTCGAGTTCGGCGGGTTCGGCATCGCAAAGCCGCTACCGGGCTTCGACGCCACGTGGGAAGGGGGTCTCCTCAACTTCCCCCTTGGCATCGATGTCGACGACAGGGGAGACGTGTATGTCGCTGATTTCCGCAACGACCAGATCCAGGTCTTCGACGCGGAAGGGGAGTTCCTGAGGCGTTTCCCGGATCCCACCAAGCGCGTGGGGCAGGGAGGTTCGGGTCAGGACGGTACCGGCATCGCTGTCACGGATGTGGCCGTCGCCGGGGACCACGTCTACGCTGCCGACTCGTACCAAGTCGTCGTGTTCACGACTCGCGGCGAGTTCGTGCGGCAGTTCGGGAGGCCGGGTGTAGAGCCGGGCGCGTTCGACCGCCCCAACGGCATCGCGGTCGCTCCTGACGGCACTGTCATCGTGGCCGATTCCAACAACGCCCGTATCCAGGCATTCTCCCCCGAAGGCCAGCTCAAGTGGGCGGTCGGTCGAGGCGTTCACGTATCCGGTATCACCGGAGAGCAGCGGGACGACAGCGAAGCCGTGTTCGGTCTGCCTCGTGGCGTCGCGGTACTCGACGACGGGACGATCGCGGTGGTCGACTCCTTCGAGTACGAGATCGTGCTCCTCAGCGACGAGGGACAGGTGCTCGGCCGGTTCGGGCAGCGGGGGGCCTCTCCGGGCCAGCTCAACCTGCCGAACGGTATCGGCGCGGCAGGAGATCTCGTGATCGTGGCGGACAAAGAGAACAACCGGGCACAACTGCTTCGCCTGGTCAAGTGATGTGTATCACTATGGCATGTAGATTGCATACTACATAGCAACGACTATCGTGGATGTTTTCACGAGACCAAAGTTTGCTATTACCCGCTCTGACCTTGTACGATAGGGTCAGCGTGGGGGCGCTGGTGCTCGTGGGATTGGAGCCGGAAGGCCGTGGGACGTCCGTTGATCATCGGTATCATCATCGCTGCTGCCCTCATGTTCGCGGGCGCGACTTCCGCGTTCGCGTACGACGAGCTCGTGTACGAGGACCTCGACGCCGAGTCGGGTCTCGACCACCTCGAGCCGGGTCGGGATTGCATAGACTGCCACGGGATCGTCGATCCCGAGGATCCCGAGCAGAAGACACGCTCGGGCCCCCATGGCGGGTACAGCTCGAGCACCACGAAATGCGGAGCCTGCCACTCGGTGCATGCGGCGCCAGCGTATTTCATGTTGCTTCCCGGTCCCACCATCAAGTCGGTGTGCGAGTCATGTCATGACGGCACGGGCGGCAACGGCGTCTATGGTGTCATCAAGGCGCGGACCGGTGAGGAGCCGCTCTCAGCGCACCGCATCGAGACGACCAACATCATCCCCGGCGGCGACCCGGAGACCGGCGGGCCGCGTGCGCAGCCCTTCTCGGGTCCGGGCGGGACGCTCACGTGTACCGATTGTCACTCGCCACACGGTATCGAGGGCCGCATGGTCGAGCCGTTCCTCGGCGACCGCTACCGGAGCGACCGCTACATCAGTTCGGACTCGAGCGAGGTCGCGACGGAGTACGCGACTGCGAGCAGCAGACTCCTGCGCCGCGCCCCCACGGGTGCCGACACGTCGGTGACCGTGTACGGCACCGGCTGGTGCGCCACGTGCCACCAGGGCAGGGCGAACGGTTCCGGGACGCACAACCACCCGGTGCAGCAGGACGATCACTTCTACTACAACCGTCTGCCGGTCCTGACGTCCCTCGATTCCACAGAGACCACGCTCGGTCCTCTCGGACAGTCGAACCTCGGCTATCGCATGCCTGAGATCACTGTCAACGGAGAGACGACGCGCACGCCGCTCCAGCAGGAGTCGCCCGGTCCGCTGTGTCAGCAGTGCCACGAGGACGTGCGCGATGCGACGCAGGAGTTCAAGATCACGGAACCCGACGGCAGGCCTGACGACGACGACCCGGAAGGCCCGAGTACCGACAACCCGCGCTTCCAGGTATTCCCTCACGAGAGCAACGCGCAGCGGCTCCTTATCGTGCCGCCTGGCACGTCTGCAGCATACACGGACGCCCTGTGCCTGAACTGTCATCACTGGGAGGAGTAGCGCTAGCGCTAGCGCGCTCTCGGTTTCGCTTTTACGCTATACTGCATCGAGTGACGGCCGGGTTCGGCCGTTCCGTTAGAATGGGGTAGAGAGAGGCGCGATCCAGATCCATGCGTAGGCTGCAGATAATCACGGGGTTCAAAGATCCGGCGCGCAGGCCGCGCTACATCATCTGGAGCGGGGCTGTGGTACTCTCCCTCGCTGCTCTCGTGATCGTCGCTCTCGGCGTGACATCGACCAACTGGTTCTGCGCCGAGGGGTGCCACAAGGTCCAGGACGACACGATCATCGCATTCAACCGCTCTTCGCACTCCGAACTTCAATGCATGTCGTGCCACATGAAGGCGAACGCAGGTCCGATCTACTTCATGCTGCACAAGGCCGAAGCGCTCGGCGAGTTGTACCTCACCGCGACCAACACGTACAGTCTGCCGCTCAACCCTGACTCCCACGTGGCACTCAGCGCCAAGTACTTCCCTGAGAGCCAGTGCACGCAATGCCACGACCTCGAGAGGCGCACCGTGACGCCGAGTCCCGGCATCATCATCGACCACGCTGTGCACTCGGAGGCCGACATCCACTGCACCATCTGCCACAACCGCGTCGCCCACCGTGAAGACTTCGAGCTGACACTCATCGATCCGCAGACCGGCGAGCCCAACCAGCCTCACGATGACTTCATGGAGATGACCGCGTGCTTCCGCTGCCACACGCTCACCGACGAGTCGCCGAGCGGGATCATGGCTCCGGGCGCGTGTGACGCATGCCACCCTGACGACTTCGAGTTCATGCCGGCGAACCACTTCCAGGACGGGTTCTACGAGCCGTTCGGCGATTCGAGTCTACACGCTGAACTTGCGATGGAGGATCTCGAGCGGAGAAGCCTCGAGGAGACACTTGCCGTAGGTGATGTCCCTGAGGCCGAGCCGGTGAGTGACGATGCATACGACCTCGGCCTCGTTCCGGTCTCGGCGGTCGGATACTGCGCGACGTGCCACAACGAGGAGATCTTCTGTACCGACTGTCACGGCATCCAGATGCCTCATCCGACCAACTTCGAGCAGGACCACGGAGAGGACGGCAGGTCGCGGCCGGAGGTCTGCGAACCATGTCACGCCGCGGCTCCGGGGACCGACTTCTGCAACGACTGCCATCACCAAGGAGCCGATCCGACACGGCCCTGGCTGCCGCAACACATGGACCCGGTTCGCGTGACCGGTGCCCAGGCTTGCTTCAATTGTCACGCGCCGACGTACTGCGCCGAGTGCCACGTCCGCGGCTCGGTCTCGCAGTAACCGCATGCGCCGTTTGACACCGTGCGCACGCCGTATGAGGGACTGTGAACGAGTATCGTTGCGCATGACCGAGATTTCACTAGTTGCCTTGCACTCAGTTCGGGTATATACTCTGGAGCATTAAAGTGCCTTAAACCGGCATGACTGCAACCGGCATGAAGGTAGTTCAAAGTGGCAGATTTCGACTATATCCCGCAGGCGACGGTCTACCGCCTGTCCCTCTACCATTGCTACATCGGCGAGATGATTCGCGCCGGCGAGGATGAGAAGAACGTCACATCCCGTGTGCTCGCAGACGAACTCGACATCCGCGAGGAAACGGTGCGGCGCGATCTTTCCTACATCGGTGGCGTGGGACGTCGCGGCGTCGGTTACAGCATGGGCACGTTGTTCGAGGCGCTCAGCGAGTTCCTCGGCCTGTACGACGAGTACCCGATCGTGCGTGTCGGGAGCGCCCAGATGCTGCGCGCGCTCGAGGTCGTGTTCCCGCCTGACGCCTACGGCGTCCGGCCGGTGGCGTACTTCTCCGAGCAGCCGGAGGACGTCGGTACGGTGATCGGGGAACTCGAGGTCAGGCACGTGACCGAGATCCCGCAGCACGACAAGGACCTCGACGTCCGCGTTGCTCTCGTCGCGTGCTCCCAGCCGTGGATCGATCCGGTGCTCGAGATGCTTAGCGAAGCCGGGATCAACGGCGTGCTGCTCCTCACCCCCAAGGTCAAACTCGACCGTCCCGAGGGCATGAACGTTCGACACGTTCGGATGCCGTGCGACATCAAGTCGCTCGCGTGCGGCTGCAAGATCCCGGTCGCTGCCGTCTAGCCTCTCGACCTCGACAGCGGGCAGGGCGAAGGGGTGGCATCTTTTCCCGGATATGTTTATTCTTTCACTATCTTCGGGAACTGATGGTTCCGCCCCGCGCACCCCGGATGCGGTGAGGTGGAGATGAGGAGCGACACCGTGGGCAACAACGGCCGGCCACCCGACGCGACGGTATATCGCTTGTCCCTGTATCACTGCTTCCTGGCGGACGCGCAGCGTCGAGGCGACATCGAGATGTACCTGACCTCCCGCACCCTTGCCGAGGAACTCGACCTGTCCGAAGAGACGGTACGGCGCGACCTGACCTACGTAGAGTGCAAGGGCCGACCGGGGACCGGATACGTCCGCGAGGATCTGTTCGTGGCGCTCGAGGCCTTCCTCGGCCTGCGTGAGGAGTACCCGATCGTACGAGTGGGTACGGTGCAGACGCTTACCACGCTGCAGGCGCTGTTCCCGGAGAACCACTTCGGCATCACGCACGCCGCGTATTTCTCGGAAGTCGATGAAGAGGCAGGCACATTCGTGGGAGATGTCGAGGTGCGTCACGTAAGCGAGATACCCGACCTCGATCCGGCCCTGGAAGTCCAAGTCGCGCTCGTCGCGTGCTCTCAGCCGTGGATCGACCCCGTGCTCGACATGCTCGACCAAGCGGGGGTGTCGGGAGTCCTCCTGCTCACGCCGAAGATCAAGCTCGGGAGGCCGCCGGGCATGAACGTGCGCCATGTCCGCATGCCGTGCGATATCAAGTCGCTTGCGTGCGGGTGCCGGTTCCCGACCGACCGATGACGCAGGGAGAGGGTCAGGGGTGAAGACTCAGGGGCGCATCCCGGACGAGACCATCTACCGGCTGTCGCTGTACCACTGCTACGTGGGAGAGATCCTGCGCCGCGGCGACTCGGCGTCACGTATCACCTCGGCCCAGCTCGCCGAGGAACTCGGCATCAAGCAAGAGTCGGTGCGCCGCGACATCTCGTTCATGGGTGGGGCGGGGCGACCCGGCGCCGGGTACGACGTGGGCGAGCTCTTCGAGAAGCTCAAGCGCTTTCTCGGACTGTGCGACGAGTACCCTGTCATCCGTGTGGGCACGGTCGACATGCTCCGCGCCCTCGAGTTCGTCTTCCCCGAGGAGTCCTACGGGCTCAAGCCGGTCGCTTACTACTCGGAGCTTCCGGGCGACGTCGGTATGGTCGTGAGCGGTGTCGAGGTCCGGCATATCGACGAGATACCGCATATCGACCGCGCACTCGGCGCGCACGTCGCACTCGTGGCGTGCTCCCGGCCTCTCGTCGACCGGGTGCTCGGCTTGCTCGGTGGAGTCGGCGTCGGCGGTGTCCTTCTGCTCACGCCAGCCGTTCAATACCTGAAGCCCGAAGGGATGGTCGTGCGGCACATGCGTATGCAGTGCGACATCAAGTCGCTGGCGTGCCGGTACCACCTCACGGAGAGGGAGCGACGCGAGACCCGTCCGGCCGAGGTGGTCGCCACACCCGCGCCGGGAGACACAGCAATCTGATGTGAGCGGGGCGCGGGTGCGGCGAGCCCCGTGCGGCGGCAGGAATCCGCTCGTTCACCGCGAACAATCCTGTGTACGACGCACGTATTCCGGCACGCCGCGTGCTACACTTCGCGTGTTCTCTCGCGGTCCGATGAGCCATGCCGGTGGCGAATCTTTGCCGGGGCCGCGCGCATACCACTACAGAAAGGCCTGGCTTTCTATGTCGCGAGTCGACCTGGTGCTGCTGCACGCCCCGAGCGTGTACGACTTCCGCGAGCGGTCCATCATGTTCGGCCCCGTGTCCGACATGGTCCCCTCGACGCCCGTCTTCGAGATGTACCCCCTCGGCTTCACCACGATGGCCGAGTACATGGAGCGCCACGGCCTCCAGGTGCGCATCGTCAACCTCGCGGTCCTGATGCTGAACCGCCCCGATTTCGACGTCGAGCGCGCGATCCGCGAGATGGACCCGGTCGCGTTCGGCATCGACCTTCACTGGCTCCCGCACGCCCACGGGTCGATCGAGGTCGCGAAGCTCGTCAAGAAGTACCACCCCGATACGCCGGTGATCTTCGGCGGCCTGTCGTCGACGTACTTCCACGAGGAACTCGCGAGCTACCCGTGCGTCGACTACGTCGTCTGCGGCGACTCGGCGGAGGAGCCTATGACGCGCCTCCTGTACGCGATCAAAGGTAAGGGCAGGGTCGACGACATCCCCAACCTCACGTACACGACGCGTGACGGCTCGCTCGTGGTCAACCCGCTCGAGTGGGTGCCTGAGGACATGAACGACATCTCGCTCGACTACTCGTTCAACATGAAGGCGGTCATCCGTTACCGCGACATGATGGGCTTCGTGCCGTTCAAGGACTGGCTCCAGTACCCGGTGTGCGCCTCGCTCACCTGCCGGGGCTGCACGCACAACTGCGCGACGTGCGGCGGGAGCGCGTACTCGTTCCGCGAGCACTTCGGGCGGCGCAAGGTGGCGTTCCGCGACCCCGAGCTGCTCGTGCGAGATATCGAGCATATCCAGAAGTACATCCCGGGCCCCATCTTCGTCTTGAACGACTTCCTCCAGGCCGGACGCGACTACACCGCCGCGTTCATCCGCGGGCTTTCCAAGATAAACCTGCGGAATCCCATCGGTTTCGAGTTCTTCAAGCCACCGGCCGAGGACTTCTACCGTTTCTTGAACGAGCACCTGCGCGACTACAGCGTCGAGATCAGCGTCGAGAGTCACGACGATACGGTCCGTGCCGCCTTTGGCAAGCACCACTACACGATGGAGCAGGTCGAGGAGTCGATCGCTGCGGCGCTACGCAACGGGTGCTCGCGCTTCGACCTCTACTTCATGACCGGTATCCCCACGCAGACGGCAGAGTCCGTACGCGAGACGCCCGCCTACATCGAGTCGCTCTACGCCAAGGTCGACAACGATTCTCGGCTCCTCGCGTTCTCTTCGCCGATGGCTCCCTTCCTCGACCCGGGTTCCATGGCGTTCGACAACCCCGAGAAGTACGGCTATACCCTGCGCGCTACGACCCTTGAAGAACACCGCCAGCTGCTCATCGAGCCCTCGTGGAAGCACATCATGAACTACGAGAGTCACGCGATGGGCCCTGACGAGATGGTCGACGCCACGTACGACGTCGGCCTCGCGCTCAACGAACTCAAGGGCCGCATCGGCATCATCGAACCAGAGGTGGCCGCGAGGACCGCCGAGCGCGTCGCCGCGGCACGTGTGGCGATGAAGCGCGTCGACGCGATCCGCCGGCTCCCTGATCCCGCGGTGCGGGAGAAGAAGCTCGGGGCGCTCAAGGCCGAGGTCGACCGGCTCTCCGAGTCCACGGTCTGCGAGAAGTCCGAGCTCAACTGGCCACGCTACGTGAGCTTCCGCCACTTTTGGCACGTGGGGATGTTGTGGCTCACCGAGAATCTCGCTACCCTGTTCGGGTCGAGACGCCCCGTGCCCGCGTCGCATCCCGTGTGCGAGACCTCGGAGGCCTGATGCCCGACCCTATAGGACCCGCCCCCGTGTCCAAGCCCGCGGAGGCGCCCTCGCCTGCACCCACGCCGGCGCCGGGCGAGCCCACTTCCGAGCGCGTACGCGGTATCTTCTCGCTCATCGCGCGGCGCTACGACGTGTTCAACGCGCTGTCGAGCTTCGGCATCGACCGCCTGTGGCGTCGCGATGCCGTCGCTGCGGCCCGCCTCACGCGGACGAGCCGTGTCCTCGATCTTTGCGCCGGCACCGGCGATCTCTCGCTCGCACTCGCCCGGCTCGGTAGGCCTGCCGCCGTCGTGGGGACCGATTTCGTCCCCGAGATGCTCGAGATCGCGACGCGCAAGGCGCGCGCGTACAAGGGGCGTACCACGCTCGCCTTCGAGGTCGCCGATGCGCAGGACCTCCCGTTCCCGGACGCGAGCTTCGACGTGGTCACCGTGGCGTTCGGCGTACGCAATCTGCCCGACCGCCGGGCTAACTTCGCCGAGGTCTATCGCGTCCTCAAGCCCGGTGGTCGCTACGTCGTACTCGAGTTCTCGCGTCCGGGCTTCGCGCCGTGGCGGTGGCTCTACCACGCCTACCTGCGTTTCGTCATCCCGGCGATCGGCGGTCTGCTCACACGGGACCGTGGGTCGTTCGTCTACCTCAACGACTCGATCCGCTCCTTCCCCGACCAGGGGGCGCTTGCGGCCGAGCTCCGCCAGACCGGTTTCTCGGCGATCAGCTGGGAGGACCGCACCGGCGGCGTGGTCGCGATCCACGTCGCGGTGAAGTAGGACGCACTGCCGTGAATAGGAGGCACCAGGTAGCGTACTTCTACGGTACGATAGGCAAGTACCGAGAACGGAAGGATCACGATGATACTTGCCGCACGCTACGTGCTCCCGGTCGCGGCCCCGCACATCGTCGACGGCGGCGTGCTGGTCCAGGGTGACACCATCGTCGAGATCGGCGAGCGCGAGAAGCTGATCGCCGCACACCCCGAGGAGGAGGTGCGCGACTTCGGGCTCGCCTGCCTCATGCCGGGCTTCGTCGACATGCACACACACCTCGAGTTCTCGGCGATGCGCGGCCTCGTCGACGATCTGCCCTACTCGCAGTGGAAGATGCAGCTGCTCGAGAAGGAACAGCGTCTTACCGCTGCGGACTGGGACGATGCGGCACTGCTCGGTGCAGCGGAGGCTCTCGAATCCGGCATCACCACCATCGCAGACATCACCGACACCGGGGCTTCGGCTCGCGCGGCAGCCTCGGCGGGATTGCGCGCGCTCGTATACCGCGAGGTCGCGACGATGGAGAAGGCGCACGTCGGTGAGGTCATGGCGGCTGCCGAGGAGGACATCGCCGAGTGGCGCGAGTACGGTGATCCTCAGCGCCTCACCATCGGTATCGCGCCGCATTCCACGTACAGCTGCCATCCGGCCGTGTACGAGGCGGTGACCGAGGTCGCGACCCGTGACGACCTCCCGGCCTCCATCCATCTCGCCGGGTCCAAGGACGAGTACGATTTCGTGAAGTACGGCAGTTCGCGCCTCGCCGTCGACTACCGGGAGACGTACAGTGGCGCCGACCTGGGATGGCTGCCGACCGGCGTGAGCCCGGTGCGCTATGTGGAGCAATGGGGGCTCTTCGAGATACCCGGTCTCGTCGCCGTGCACTGCACCCAGGTCGATGACGCGGACATCGAGACCCTTGCCGCCAACGACGTGTCGGTGGCGTACTGTCCGCGCTGCAACGCGAAGCTGGCGATGGGGATGGCGCCCCTTGGGAAGTTCCTCGAGCGCGGGATCGAGGTCGGTCTCGGCACGGACTCTCCGGCCTCGAACAACACGCTCGACATGTTCGACGAGATGCGCATCGGGCTTCTCATCCAGCGTGCGGTCATGGGCTTCGAGCCCTACCTCATCGCCCGGCAGTTCGTGAAGCTTGCGACGCTCGACGCCGCTCGGGCCCTCGGCGTCGACGACAAGGTGGGATCGCTCGAGCCCGGCAAGCAGGCCGACATCATCGCCGTCGACATATCGCACAGTCACCAGATCCCGACCCTCTACCCGTACTCGACACTCGTTCACACCGCCAACCAGGAGAACATCGTGTTCACGATGGTCGCGGGACAGGCGCTCTACGAGAAGGACGAGTGGACGCTCCTCGATCACGACCGCATCCGGGCGCGGGCCGAGGAGCTACGCGACACGCTGAGGTCGTGAGCCATGCACGAGCGAGGCACGGTGGTAGCGGTCCATGACGGGACCGTCGACGTTGCGATCGTCGCTCGTCCCGAGTGCGAAACGTGCGGCGCGTGCGCCGAAGGCGCCGCGGGCACCCGGTTGCTCGAGGGCGCGGTGGACCGGCTGGGCGCACGCGTGGGCGACACAGTCGAGGTCGAGACGCCCACCCGTGCGACCGGACGGGCCAGACGCTGGGTGTACGTCTTCCCGGTGGCGTGCCTGGCTGCCGGGTACGGGGCTGGGCACGTCGCCGGAATCTGGCTCGGAGTCGCCCCCGACGTCTTAGGAGCTATCGTGGGGATCGGAGCCGGGGCGGCCGCGCTGGGTTTCCTTTCCCGCGTGTCCGAGCGCCTCGCGGGTGCGGACGAGTATCCGGAGGTACGTTCGATACATACTCGTCGCCGGTGACCGATAGACGCGTGCGGACACGTCCTCGCCGGCGATTGTGTGGTTATCGTGTTGTGAGCCGGAGGAGTGTCTCTGGCCGAGTACTTGCTTCATCGTGCACGACAAAGGCGTCATCGGTGGGCCCGTGATATAATCGCGCGGTGTTCCAGCTGCAAGGGCGGCTCGAACGGTGGTATGCGGGGATATCCCGCAGAGTAGGAGGAAACGAACGTGAGCGATCAGGACTTCTTCTTCGACGACGACGAGACTGCAGGTGACCCGAAGGCACCCGCTAGCGCTCAGAGCAAGACCCCGGTCAAGCGACCGCGTCCGGCGGCGGCTGCGGCGGCGCCTGTCGGCCAGCAGAGCGTGACCATGACGGTCGCCGGCCTTATCGGCGTGGTGGCCCTACTGCTCGGCGTGGTGATCGGCCTGTTGATCCCGACCGGCGGGACCCAGACGACATCTCCCGCGACCGTCCCCGCTCCTCCTCCGGGCCAGAGCGCAGCCCCGCTCTCTCCGGAGCAGCTCGAGGGCGGCATGCCTCCCGGGCATCCCGACATCGGCGGCATGGACGGCGGCGAAGGCGACATGCCCCCTGGCATGCCTGGCGAGATCGATGAGCCTGATGACGGCGATGTCGAGGTCGAAGAGGCTCCGGCTGAAGACGACGCGCAGTAACGGTACGACGAAGTGACGAGGGTCCCGATCCGTGAGTGCGGGTCGGGACCCGTCGTTCGTGTCCTGGAACGGAAGGTAGATTCACAGTGGCCATCAACAAGAGACAGTCAGCGCTCTGGGTCAAGGCGACGATCATCTTCGTCATCCTTGCGTTCATCGTGACCGCGGTCCCGGTGTTCTTCATGGGCGGCGGCCAGCCCCAGGCTCCCGAGGCCACGGAGACCGGTGCAGTACTGGAGAGGGTCGCCCAGAACTATGCGCCGACGGTCAATTCGTACCACGTGATGCTACAGAGTGAGCCGACGAGCTACACGGTCCTGGTGGCGACAGCGGACGCGTACTTCGACTGGGCGCTGCAGGTCCGCAACGAACTCGGACAGGCCGGCATCGGATTCGACCTGCCGATGTGGAACGCGGCAGTGGCGCACTACGAGCGGGCGCTCGACGTCGAGCCGGGCGATCCGAACGTG
The DNA here is from genome assembly GCA_007121015.1 of Coriobacteriia bacterium. Lineage (GTDB taxonomy): Bacteria > Actinomycetota > Coriobacteriia > Anaerosomatales > SLCP01 > SLCP01. Next base: position 62,731 of record SKMN01000004.1, on the reverse strand, counting down.
GCGACCGACCTGGCCGTCGCGTACTTCTACTCCGAACAGCGCGCACAGGCCATCGAGACGATAGAGGCCGTGATCGAGGGATCGCCGGAGTTCGCGCCGGCGTACTACAACGCGGGCATCTTCTACCGGGCTGAAGGGCAACCGGATGCGGCCCTGGCCGCGTTCGAGCAGCACATCGAACTCGCACCTGAATCCGAGACCGCGGCGACCGCGCGCACGTGGGCTGAGAATCTGAGGACGCAGGGAGCCTCGGCCGAGGAGACCCCGACTCCGTAGGGGGTGTCGGCTGAACGATCGTTCGTGGACCCTGACCGAGCGGCGCCCTTGGGCGCCGCTTCGTCGTTTCTATGCGGTCGGTCCGTCGCCGATGGTGGCGAGAGCCTCCTCCATCGATCCAGCCGTGGAGAAGATGCCGTTGAGCCGCGTGAGCGACAGGATGTTGTCAACGGTCTCGTTGGTGACGAGGACGAGTCGACCACCGGCAGCCCCGTATTCCTTGGAGAGACTGAGGAGCAGACCGAGTCCCGAGCTATCGAGATACTCGAGATCGGACAGATCAACGATCGTCGCGGGCGGTGACGACTTCAGGACTCTGTCGATGTGCATTCGGAACGAGGCGCATTCGCCATAATCGAGGTCGCCAGCGAGACGTAGAACCCAGTGGTCAGGCTGCTGCTCCAGGTCGATCGTCAGAGACATCGCTTTCCTTTCATAGTCGTCGCACACTCCAATGGTACCCGGATTGCGCTCCGTGTACCCGCTATACTACCGCCTAGTGGTTTCGGTGACAGCCCCGCGCTATAATCGACCGACGTGACCACACCACAAGAGGAGTGCATCCAGAGCATGGAACTCGACATTCGAAGCGAACGCTCCGACGGCATATGCGTACTCAGCCTCGAAGGTGAGGTCGATGTCTACACCGCGCCTCGCCTCAAGGAAGCACTGGTGCAGCAGTTGGAATCGGGCTGCACATACGTGCTCGTCGACCTCGAGGGCGTCGGGTTCATCGACAGTTCTGGACTTGGTGTGCTCGTGGGCGGCCTGCGTCGCGCGAAGGAGAAGGGCGGGTCGATCCGTCTCGTCTGCACGCGGGACAGCATCCTCAAGGTGTTCCGCATCACCGGGCTCGACAAGGTCTTCCCCATCTTCGCCGACCCCGCCGAGGCCAGGCAGTTCTAACCACCGCACGTTCTTCACGGTCGACCATACCGGGAGCGAGTATCTGTGTTCGGAATCAGCGGAACTGAACTCTTCATAATCATCGTGTTCGTTCTTCTCATCTTCGGTCCGGACAAATTGCCGGCCGTCGGTCGCACCGTCGGCCAGATGATGCGCGAATTCAAGCGCGCTCAGCAGACCATGGAGTCACTCATCAAGGCCGAGGTGGCGGCGGCCGAGAAGCAGCAGAAGACCGATGTCCCGGCCAAGGAAGCCGATGAGGGCGTTGCCGATAGCGGCGTCGAGGGTGGCGCCGAGGGTGGCGATGGGGACACGGCCGAGGGTGCCGCACACGAGGACGACGAAGCCGACGATGTGGAGCCCTCCACCCCCGAGGAAGCCGGTGGATGGACCCCGGGCGCCTCAGTTTCGCCTGACGCTCCCGTGCAGGTAGGGAACGATACGCCCGATGACGAGTCATCTGATGAGCGGAAAGGGGAGGAAGAGGCGCTCTAGGCGCCTCGCTGCCACCTATGCCTGTCGACCCCAAACGCCTTCCCATAATGGAGCACCTGCGTGAGCTGAGGTACCGACTCATCGTCATCGCCATCGTCGTGTTCGCCGGCTCGATCGCGATGTATTTCCCGGCTCCGTTCTTCTACAACCTCGCCATGTCGCCGATCATGCATATCTTCGGCGACCAAGAGCTCATCCTGCTCAATCCGTTCGAGACGTTCACGCTGCGCTTCAAGGTGGCGCTCTACGCGACGCTCGTCGTGGGCAGCCCCATCATCATCTGGCAGATCATGGCGTTCTTCCTGCCCGCCCTCAAGCCCAACGAGCGCAGGTGGCTGATGCCCACGTTCGCGGCGATGGTCGTGCTGTTCATGGGTGGCGTGATCTTCGCACACCAGATCATTCTCGGTACGGCGTTCGAGTGGATCATCGGCCAAGCCTGGCAGGGCGTCACGCAGATGCCCGAGGCGAGCACCTACTTCCAGGGCGCGGTGTTGCTGTTGCTCGGCTTCGGCGTCGCGTTCCAGCTGCCCGTCGTCGTCTTCTACCTGATGATCTTCAACATCGTGCCCTATAAGAAGCTGCGTGAGAACTGGCGCGTGGTCTACACCGTGCTCATCGTCGTCTCGGCGAGCGCGACGCCTGACTGGTCTCCCGTGACGATGCTCGCGCTGTTCGCGGCGCTCGTGGCACTCTACGAGATCAGCATGGCGCTCGCCCGGGTCGTCCTCGTCAAACGCATCGAGCGGCGCAAAGCCCTCGAAGACGTGTAACAGCCGTGCACGAGATGGGCATCATGAGCGGTGTCCTCGAGGCGTGTACGGCCACCGCCCGGCGCGAGGGTGCGACACGCATCAACGAGATCCGCGTGCGCGTCGGCGAGCTCTCCGAGGTGATGGAGGACGCGCTCAGGTTCGCGTTCGAGGCGCTCAGCCCCGGCACGCTGGCCGAGGGCGGCCACCTCGTAGTCGAGAACGTCGCCGCCACATCACGCTGCGTCGAGTGCCGGGTCGAGTTCTCTCACGGCCGTTTCGACGTCGCGTGCCCGCAGTGCGGCAACGTGTTCTGCGAAGCGGTCTCCGGCAGAGAGCTCGAGATCGAGAGCATCGATATCGACCTACCCGGTGACCGGGAGGAGGGGACATCGTGAGGGTCGACGTGTCCGCTCCCATCCTCGCGCGCAACGAGCGTCTCGCCGCCGAGAACCGCCAGCGCTTCGCTGAGGCGGGCGTGTTCGTGCTCGACCTGCTCGCGTCGCCCGGCGCCGGCAAGACCTCGATGATCCTCGCGACGATCGATGCGCTTCGCGACCGCTATCGCATCGCGGTCATCGAGGGCGACATCGCGAGCAGCGTCGATGCCGAGAAGATCAAAGCGCACGGCGTGCCGGCCGTGCAGATCAACACCGGCGGAGCCTGTCACCTCGAGAGCGACATGATACGCCGCGCCGTCGACACTCTCGATCTCGACGAGATCGATCTCCTCATCATCGAGAACGTCGGCAACCTCGTGTGTCCCACCGACTTCGACTTAGGCGAGCATGCCAAGGTCATGATCCTTTCGGTGCCCGAGGGCCACGACAAGCCGTACAAGTATCCCAACATCTTCGCGCGCGCCGAGGCGGTCATCTTGAACAAGTACGACACGCTGTCCGTGTTCGATTTCGACGAGGCCGAGTTCCGCGAGGTGGTCTCCCGCCTCAACGCTGTCGCACCGGTATTCCCGCTCTCGGCTACCACCGGCGAGGGTGTCGACGCGTGGACGGCATGGCTCGCCGAGCGGATCGAAGCGGTGCGCGCCGGGTCGGGACCGGCCGGGCTCGTGGGACAGGAGGGTACCGATGAAACGTGACGCCGCCCTTGCGCTCGTCCGCGAGCGCATCCCCAACGCGAACCTCGTCAACCACTGCGTCGCCGCAGAGGTGATCATGGAGGCGCTCGCGCGTCACCTCGGCAAGTCTGAGGAAGACGTCGCGAGGTGGGGGCTGGCTGGCCTCCTGCACGATCTTGACTACGCCGAGACCGCCGAGGATCCCGAGCGGCATGCGCGCATAGCCGCCGAGGAACTCGAGGACCTCGTCGACGAGGAGATCGTGCATGCCGTTCTCGCGCACGCCGGGCACGTCCCGTGCGAGACCGAGATGGATCGCGCTCTCTATGCAGCCGACCCGCTCACCGGCTTCATCGTGGCAGCCGCGCTCGTTCGCCCCGACAAGTCGCTCGCCGGCGTCGAGGTGCGTTCGCTCAAGAAGCGCTGGAAGGAGAAGGCGTTCGCGCGGGGCGCGTGTCGGGATCAGATGGGTACGTGCGAGGCGATCGGCCTCGATCGGGAGGAGTTCCTCGGCGTGGCGCTCGCCGCCATGCAGGAGCGCGCCGACGAACTCGGGCTGTAGCCGTCCTCGCGTTCACGCGCCGCCGGAAGGCGACCGCGATCCTCGTCCGGCCGCCTGTCGCGGTAAGGCGTGGGTCGGAGACGGGTTGACGCGCAGTATATACTCGCAGGGACTTGCTCGCACCCGTCGACGGGACCCGCATGATACTGGTCGTCTCCGAGAAGAACATCGCCGCGCGCCGCATCGCCGAGATACTGGCGGTCGGTAAGCCTACGACCGACAAGGTCTACTCCACGCCGGTCTACCGGTTCCGCCGTGATGGCGAGGACTGGGTGAGCATCGGGCTCAAAGGACACATCATGAAGGTCGATTTCCCGCTCGAACTCGACGGGACCGATCTCAAGAAGTGGAAGCTCGATTCGTTGCCCGCGCTCGTCAACGCGCCGGTGCTCAAGGAGGGCGCCGAGAAGGGCATCATCCAGTCGATCAAGAACCTCGCGAAGAAGGCGGACGCCGTCATCATCGCGACCGACTACGACCGCGAGGGTGAGCTCATCGGCGCCGATGCGCGCGATGTCGTGCGCTCGGTCCACCCGGACGTGCCCGTCTCGCGCGTGCGCTTCTCGGCAATCACCAATGACGAGATCGAGCGGGCCTTCGCCGAGCAGGGCGAACTCTCCGAGGACCTCGCCGACGCCGGCGCGACCCGTCAAGACATCGACCTCGTGTGGGGTGCGGTACTCACGCGCTACCTCACATTGGCCTCGACCGCGGCCGCGAAGCGCGCGTGGGGCGACGTGCTCTCGGCGGGGCGCGTCCAGACGCCCACCCTGAAGCTCGTCGTCGACCGCGAGCGCGAGCGCGACGCGTTCGTGCCCGAGGACTACTGGACCGTCAAAGCGAGGTTCGAGTCGGCGGGCACGGAGTTCGGCGCGTCGCATGCCACCGAGCGCTTCACCTCCGAGGGCGGGGCCAAGCAGGCCATGGACGCGGCCGAAGGGGCTGCGACGGGCACCGTGACCGCGGCCACCAAGACCCGCCGTACCGTCAAGCCGCCCACGCCGTTCAACACGACCGCCCTGCAGGCGGCCGCGGCCGCCGAGGGACTCACGCCAGCCCGCGCGATGCGTATCGCCGAGTCCCTCTACATGAGCGGTCTGATCTCCTACCCGCGCGTCGACAACACCGTCTACCCGCCGAGCCTCGACCTGCGCGCGCTCCTCAAGACGCTCGACGCGGTGCCGCACTACCACGAGCACGTGCAGGCGCTGCTCAAGAAGGGCTCCCTCACGCCCACGCGCGGGGCCAAGGAGACGACCGACCACCCGCCGATCCATCCCACCGGCGCCGCCGATCCCGAGAAACTCAAGCCCGAGGAGTTCAAGCTCTACAACCTCGTCGCGCGCCGCTTCATGGCGACCCTCTCCGAACCCGCGGTCCTCGAGAGCACGAAGGTCGAGATCGACGTGGCGGGCGAGCGGTTCGTCGCGCGCGGCGACGTGGTGATCGCTGCGGGCTTCCGCACCGTCTACCCGTACGGCATGAAGAAGGAGGAGCACCTCCCCGCGCTGGCCGAGGGAGACACTCCCGCGTTCCTCGGCGCGGCGATGGAGGCCAAGCAGACCCAGCCCCCCGCGCGCTACTCGCAGGGCAAGATGATCCAGGAGATGGAGAAGCTCGGGCTGGGCACCAAGGCCACGCGCCACGACATCATCCAGACCCTCTACGACCGCAAGTACGTTACCGGCGACCCGATCGCGCCCACATGCAAGGGCATCACCGTCGTCAGCGCGCTCGAGGCGCACGCGGAGCGCATCACGACCCCGGACATGACCGCAGAGCTCGACGCCGAGATGGACCAGATCGCGCGCGCAGAGGCGAACCGCACGGATGTCGTCACTCACTCCCGCGAGTTGCTCGCCGAGGTCATGGAGGTCCTCCTCGGCCAGGTGCCGGAGGTGGGCGAGAAACTCAAAGACGCCGCCGACGAGGACGCGAAGGTAGGGGCGTGCGAGAAGTCCGGCGACGACCTGCTCATCAAGTACTCTCCCAAGAGCCGGGGGTACTTCGTGGGGTGCGCGGGGTATCCGGAGTGCGACGTCACCTACCCGCTGCCCAAGAACGCCCGGTACGCGGCGCTCGACGAGCCGTGTTCGGTGTGCGACTTCACGCAGGTACGCGTGATGCAATTCCGCAAGCAGCCGTGGAACCTGTGCCTGCGCCCGGACTGTCCCACCAAGAAGGGACCGGAGATCGTGGTGGGCAAGTGTCCCGTCGATGGGGCGGACCTCAAGGTGAACTACTCGGCCACCGGCAGCCGGTTCATCCGCTGTGTGAATTACGACTCGAAGGAGCACCCGGTCTCCTACCCGTTGCCGAGGCTCGGCGACCTCGAGCCGACTGAGGAGACGTGCGAGCCGTGCGGTGCGCCCAAGGTCATCGTGAACACGCGCAAGGGCCCCTGGAAGATCTGCGTCGACCCGCAGTGTCCCGCGCGCGCCGAGGCAAAGAACGCGAGCGGCGCCAAGGGCGCCGCGAAGAAGTCCGCACCGAAGCAGGGCGGCACGAAGCGAAAGTCGGCCGCGAAGTCCTCGTCGGCAGCGAAGAAGTCCACGAAGGGCTCGAAGAAGACGTCCTAACGGCGTGTCCCGTGCGATTTTCGGGTATCTCCTCGGAAGGGTCCCGTGTGGCTGGGTAGAGAGGGGAGACACCTCGTGCGTATCGCTGTCCTTCACCACCGCTGCCGGGGGGATGCCGCCGCCGACGTGGCGGCGCTCACCGAAGCGGCTCGCTCTGCGTGCGAGCAGGACGCCGAGGTTATCGTGTGCCCGCGTCCCCCGTCGCTGGCAGGGATGCCGCTGGACGAGCGAGAGGTCCTGCTCGCCGGGATCGACGGGTGTGCCGAGGGCGCCGCGCTGCTCGTCTCATTCGCTGCCGACGATGACTCCACGGGGCGGATCGTCGAGACCCCGCTCGGGACGACCGCCCTTGCGTCGGGGGACGCGTGTCTGCGACCCGAGACCGCCTCCCGCATCAAGGAGGCGCGCGCCGACTCGGTCGTGTGGCGGCCGGGCGCCGAATCCGAACTCCAGGCCGAGGCGATACTCGAGTACGCGCTCGAGTGCGCCCCCGCGCTCGCCGGTCTCGTCGTGCTGGCCGAGTGCTCCGGGACGGTGGTTCATCCGGCGCACGACGGAACGAGCGCGATCATCCATCTCGGCGAACTCGTGGCCGAGTCGGCCTCGGCCGATGACGAGGTCCTCATGGTCGACGTCGAGGTCCCACTGCCCGCCCCCGAACCCGACCTTGCGCTGCCCGAGCCGCCGCCGATGCTCGTCCAGCGAATCGCGGCGCACGAGGGGCGCAAGCCTCCGGTGGACTACCCTGCGGACCTGTCGTGAGGACTCGGCGTGACGCACGCCGAGTCCGAGGCGCGACCTCCTCGGCGGGACCATCGGTGCTAGGGACGGTCGGTGATAGAATCCGTGCAGCAGGCTATTCTCGAGGAAAGGGTCTAACACATGGCACGTCCTAAGGTGACGATCGTCGGTGCGGGCCAGGTCGGCGCGACCACAGCGTTCCTGCTGTTGGAGAAGGGCCTTGCCGACGTGGTGCTCGTCGACGTGGCCGAGGGCCTGCCGCAGGGCAAGGCGCTCGACCTGATGCACAGCCGCTCGGTCGAACACTTCGCGCCGACCGTGTCGGGTACGAACGACTACGCTGACACCGCGGACTCGGATGTCGTGGTCGTCACCGCGGGACTGCCGCGCAAGCCGGGCATGACCCGCGAGGACCTGCTTGCCGCCAACGCAGCCATCGTGCGTTCGGTGATCCCCGCCGCGATCGAGGAGTCGCCCGAGGCCATCTTCGTGTGCGTCACCAACCCGCTCGACGTCATGACGCACCTCGCGTGGCAGGTCTCCGGGCTGCCTTGCCAGCGCATCTTCGGCATGGGCGGCGTGCTCGACTCAGCCCGTTTCGCGTTCGCCATCGCCGAGGAGACCGGCGCACCCACCGAGACGATCGATGCGCTCGTGGTGGGCGCCCACGGTGAGGCCATGGTGCCGCTTCCCCGCATGAGTACCGTCAACGGCACGCCGCTCACCGAGATTCTGCCCGCAGAGCGTGTCGAGGCGCTCGTGGACCGTACCGTCAACGCCGGCGCTGAGGTCGTCGCGCTCCTCAAGACGGGAAGCGCGTTCTACGCGCCGGCGGCGTCGATCGTCGCGATGCTCGAGGCCATCCTCGGCGATACCGGAGCCGTGCTGTCGAGCTGCGTGCGCCTCGAGGGCCACTACGGCATCGAGGACGTCTACCTGTCGGTACCCGCCGCACTCGGAAGCCTCGGGGTGCTCGAGATCCCCGAGTTGGACCTCGACGCGAGCGAGCTTGCAGCGCTGCGTGCCTCTGCCACGAGCGTGGCCGAGGCGGTCGCCGCGGCCGGACTGTGACGCGAGGGGGGCCGTGGTCGGTTCGGCGGACATAGCAGCGGCGGTCCGGGAGGCGATCCCGCGTGCGGCGGTCGAGCTCCGGCCCGACATCCTCGCAGCGATGGAAGCCGCCGTCGAACGGGAGCGTTCCCCCCGCGCGCGCGCGGTCCTCGGCCAACTCGTGCGCAATGCCGCGATCGCGGGCGATGACCGCGTGCCGATCTGTCAGGACACCGGGTACGTGTGGGTCCTGATAGAGGTGGGTGCCGATCAGTGCGTGTGCGGTGACCTGCAGGAAGCTGTCGATGCCGCCGTCGCAGACGCGTATACATCGGCGGGCCTGAGGGCTTCGCTCGCGCGCGACGCGTTCACGGATCGTGAGAACACCGGCTTCAACACGCCGGCGTTCCTCGACATCGTCACGCGTCCGGGACCCGGGGTCACCGTGCACATGATGCTCAAAGGCGGAGGTTCGGACAACGCCTCGGCTCTCCGGATGCTGGCTCCCGGAGAGGGGGAGGAGGGCGTGCGCCGTTTCGTGCTCGAGGCGGTCGCCGCGAAGGCGGCGTCGGCGTGCCCGCCGCTGGTAGTGGGGGTCGGCGTCGGCTCGACGTTCGACAAGGTGGGCATGCTCGCGAAGAAGGCGCTTCTGCGCCCGGTGGGAGAGCCGCACCCCGACTCACACGTCGCCGTGTTCGAGGCGGAGCTGCTCGATGAGGTCAACGGGCTCGGTATCGGACCGGGCGGGCTCGGTGGCGACACGACCGCTCTCGCCGTGCACGTGCTCACCGCTCCCGCCCACATCGCGGCACTCCCGGTGGCGGTGAACGTCGGCTGCTGTGCGGTGCGTAGTGCGAGCATCGAGATCCGGTAGAGATGGGTTCCCGGAGCCCCCTCGGAGCGCGAGCCGGTGAGGCGCTCGCCGGATCGCGGGGTGCGTACCGTCGGCTGATCGCCAACCGCGCGTTCGCACGCCTGTGGGCGGCCCAGGCGGTGAGCGGGGTCGGCGACTGGCTCGTCATCGGCCTACTGATCCCCCTCGTGACGTCGCTTTCCGGGGGCTCGCCGCTCGCCGTTGCCGGCATACTCATCGCGAAACTTACTCCATCGCTCGTGCTGAGCTCCGTGACGGGCGTGGTCGTCGACCGGTTCGACCGTCGCCGTCTCATGATCGCGTGCGACCTCGCCCGCGCCACGCTCACGCTCGGGTTGCTCCTCTCGCAGTCGCTCGTGTTCATCTACCTCATCGTGTTGCTCATGGAGATCGCCTCGCTCTTCTTCTATCCAGCGCGCAACGCGCTCATCCCGCGCCTCGTGCGGCCTGCGGACGTCGCCTCGGCGAACGGGCTCGCGTACACGACTCAGCAGGCTTCCATGCTCGTCGGACTCACCGCGTCCGGCGCCATCCTCGCCGGCTTCGAGGCGGTCGTGCGCGTCCTTCTCGACTCCGGTCTCCCGCTCGTCGAGACGTTCCTGCGCCCGTTCGGACCTGCCCTCCTCGGCCCGCTCGCTGGTGTCGTGCTCAACAGCATGACGTTCCTCGTCTCGGCCGCTCTCATCGTGCGCATCCGCATCGCCGACACTGCAGAAGGTCCGCAGACCCGCTTCCGCCTCCGTCTCCTCGGCGCCGACGTGCGCGAATCCTTCAGGTTCCTCCAGGGCCACCGCGAACTCCGGGGCTTTCTCGCGACGATCGCCGTAGCGATCCTTGGCGGCGGGGCCATCGTGCCGGTCGGGCTGGTGCGCGTCCAGCGTACGCTTGCTGATCCGATCCTGCTGGTCGGGGAGCACAGGTGGCTCGAGACGCTCGCTGCCGCTCCCCAGACATTCGTGCTGGTGTTCATGGCACTCGGCATGGTAGCTGGCGCGCTCACCGTCCCGCGTCTTGCCGCTCGCATGCCTCTGCAACTCCTTTTCAGCGGCGGGGTCGCGGCATTCGGTTGCTCGATGCTCGTGTTCGCCCTCGTGGGCTGGTACGTCGTGACCGCGCTCGCGGCGGTCGCGGCGGGAGTGTGCATCGCGGTGGTGACCGTCTCGGGAAACACCTACATCGTGAACACGGTCGACGACGACATCCGCGGCCGGGTCTTCACCGCCTTGGAGGCGGTGGTCAGAGTCTCGCTCCTCGGGTCGATGGTCGCCGTCGCGCCCCTCGGCGAACTGGCGGTACGGCAGGTGAGCGCGGTGGCCGAGGCGCGTGGCGTGATCCCGCCGGTCACCGGCGAGCAGATGGTGCTCGTGGTCGCGGCGTTCGTTGTCATCGGCGCCGCGGTGTATGCTTTCAGGACGCTTGACTGGCGGGGGTGCGTGGAAGGAAGTCCATGTGAAAGATGATCGGCACACCGACATACCGGCGACCGAGGTACGGTTCCCGGCGTCAGCAGAGTCGCTCGCGCATCTGAAGGCCGGCGACGCGGTCGCCCTGAGCGGCCCGGTGTTCACGGCGCGCGATGCCACGCACGCACGTATCGTGGCCGAACTCGAGCGCGACGGCATGCTTCCGCACCGATTGGCGGGACAGACGCTCTTTTATGCTGGTCCCACGCCGCCGGCGGCTGGCCGCCCCGCCGGAGCCGTCGGGCCGACGACCGCCTCGCGGATGGACGTGTTCACACCGGCACTGCTCGCGGCCGGCATCGTCGCGACCATAGGGAAGGGTCCGCGCTCCACCGAGGTCCGCGCGGCATGTGTCGAGCACGGTGCGGTGTACTTCGTGGCCGTTGGAGGCGCGGCGGCCTTACTGGCCACGCACGTGCTGAGCGCCGAAGTGATCGCATACCCGGAGCTCGGCACCGAGGCACTCGTGCGGTTCGAGCTCGACCGGCTCCCGGCGTTCGTGGGCATAGACTCCCACGGAGCCGACATCTACGAAACGGTGGCGACCGGCGCGGATCAGCCGGGCGGCCATCGGGGGGTGAGTGCATGATGGTCAGGGGAGTGTTCATCACCATCGAAGGGTGCGAGGGCACCGGCAAGTCGACGCAGGCGAAGCGGCTCGCCGAGACGCTCCAGGACGCGGGACTCGCGGTGACCGAGGTCCGCGAACCGGGCGGTACGAGGGTCGGTGAGGCGGTCCGCGCGATCCTGCTCGATCCCGCACACGCAGAACTCGACCACCGGGCCGAACTCCTCCTCTACGAGGCGAGCCGCGCCCAGCTGCTCGCGGAATCCATCCGGCCGACGCTCGCTGCCGGTCACGTCGTCGTGTGCGACCGGTTCGTGGACTCGACCACGGCTTACCAGGGGTACGGTCGCGGCCTTCCGCTCCACGAGGTCACGATGCTCAACAGGTTCGCCGTGGCAGGACACCTCCCCGACGTGACGGTGCTGCTCGACCTCGACTCGGCCGAGGGCCTCTGTCGCGCGACCGGCCTGGGCGCCGACCGCCTCGAAGCCGAGGACGCCGCATTCCACGACCGCGTGCGCGACGGTTTCCTCGCGATCGCGGCCGCCGAGCCGGACCGGGTCGTGGTCGTCGACGCGAACGGCACGGTCGATGAGGTCGCAGGTCGGGTGGTCGATGCCGTCAAGCGCATCCCCGTGATTGCGACGGTACTGGAGGAACGTGCCGATGGGTAACCGGTCCGTATGGGACGACCTCGTCGGGCAGTCGCGCGTGGCGGAGTACCTCGCAGCCGCCGTGCGCCGCGGCGCGATCTCGCACGCGTACCTCTTCACGGGTCCTGCAGGTGCGGGCAAGAAGAGCACGGCTCGTGCGTTCGCGTGCGCCATCATCTGCGCCGATGACGGGTGCGGCACGTGCGCAGAGTGCCGCCGTATCAAACGCGGACTCCACCCCGACGTCCGCAACGTCGCGCCGGAGGGCGCGGCTACCTACATGGTCGAGCAGATCCGCGAGATCATCCACGACGTCAACCTGGCGCCGGTCGAGGGGGAACGCACCATCTACATCCTCGAGGCCGCCGATTCGTTCAACGAGTCCGCCGCCAACGCGTTCCTCAAGACGCTCGAAGAACCGCCCGACCACGTCATCATCGTGCTGCTCGCCACGACATACGAGGCTGTACCCCCCACGATCGCCTCGCGCTGTCAGGTGGTGCGGTTCCGCAGGCTCTCGCCACACGACGCGACCCGGCTCCTTGCCGAGCGCACCGGGGCGAGCGAGGCCGAGGCGACCGCCGCACTCGCGGCGACCGGAGGCGTGTTGGCGCGCGCAACAGAGTTCCTCGACTCGGTCCCCCGGCGACTCGCGCGCGACCACATGCTCGGGACTCTCAAAGACCTCTCCGTCTACGACGAGCACGACGTCCTGATGGCGGCGCGCCGACTACTCGCCGCGGTCAAGGCGCCCCTCGACGAGCTCAAGGCGCTCCAGGCCGAGGAGGTCCGCGAGCGCGTCGACTTCGTCGGGAAGAGCGGCGGCAAGGCGCTCGAGGACCGGCACAAGCGCCAACTCACCGCGCGCGAACGCGAAGGCGTCACCGAGGTGCTCAACATCGCCGAGAGTTGGCTGAGGGATTGCTTGGTCCTCTCCCAAGGCGTGGGCGACCTCGTGGCCAACCGCGACGTCGCCGACGCGATGGAAGAGGTAGCCGCGGTCATCACTCCCGCTGCCGCGACGCGTGCACTTGCGGCGGTCAAGCAGGCGAGGCGCCGCATCTCGTATAATGTGAGCCCCCAGCTGGCCATCGAGGCCATGCTCTTCGACATCCGGGAGGTCCTTACGTGCCCACGGTAGTGGGAGTCAAACTCAAGTTCGCACCCAAGGTGCTGCTCTTCGATGCGGCCGGTACGACGCCGGAGCCAGGTGACACCGTGATCGTCGAGACCGAACGCGGGATCGAGCTCGGGCAGGTGCTCGAGGGCGTCCACGAGGTCGCCGTCTCCGACCTGCCCACGCCGCTCAAGCCCGTCGTGCGCGTCGCCACCGACGAGGACCTCGCACTCGCCGAGGAGCTCGCCGAAAAGGAGCGCGACGCGATGGGCGTGTACCGCGAGCTCATCGGCAAGTACAAGCTCAAGATGAAACCGATCGACGTGGAGTTCCTCTTCGGCGGCGAGAAGGTCGTGTTCTACTTCGTGGCAGAAGAGCGCGTCGACTTCCGGGACCTCGTGCGCGAGCTTGCCTCGCGCATGCGTGCACGCGTCGACATGCGCCAGGTCGGAGTACGCGACGAGGCCCGCATGGTCGGCGGTCTCGGCCACTGCGGGCAGCAGTTGTGCTGCGCGCGGTTCTCGGGCGAGTTCCAGCCGGTCTCGATCCGGATGGCGAAAGAACAGGACTTACCGCTCAACCCCTTGAAAATCAGTGGACTGTGCGGCAGACTCATGTGCTGTCTGCGCTATGAGTTCGAGGCGTACAAGGATTTCAAGTCTCGGGCTCCCAAGCGTGGCACCCCCGTCGAGACGCCACTGGGCGACGGGAAGGTCGCCGAGTTGAATACGCCGCGGGAGACCGTCCGGATCAGGCTCGCCGAGGGTGGCTCGATCTCCGTGCCGCTCGCGGTGATGCAGTGCGAACGCGGGTGTCCGTGCAAGGTGAGCCGCGAGGCGCTCGATACGCTCGACGACCCGCGGGCCAACAGCATGCTCGCGCGGCTTTCGACACCGTCGAAGGTCGCAGCTGCGGTCGCCACGGCCGAAGCGGAGTCGCCTTCTGGCGGCGATGGGCGCGGCGATGGTGGCGATGCTGGGAAGAAGGACAGTTCGTCGCGTGGCAGTCGGCGCTCGAAGCGGCGGCGCGGCAAGGGTCGTGGCGGAAGCGGCGAGCAGAAGGCCCAGAGCGGCGGGGAACAGAAAGCTCCTGCTGCACAGGGCGAGGGCGGTGGCGGCCAGAAGGCTGGCGCGGCCAGGAGTTCGGAACAGAAGGGCGCTGGCACGGGCTCTTCGGGCAGGCGCAGGCGGCGCAGGCGGCCGCCGGGCAAGGACAAGCCCGCCGAGGGCGGAAGCGCGTCCTGACAACTGAATGCCGACGTAGCTCAGCTGGTAGAGCAGCGCACTCGTAATGCGCAGGTCAGCGGTTCGAATCCGCTCGTCGGCTCCACGTAACTACCTGCGGAAACGCAGATATATGAGGCCCGCCGGATTCGTCCGTGCGGGCCTCATTCGTACTATCCGTTCGGCTATTTTGCGGCGCGGGCCTCTTCGCGGGCCTTCCCGAGTGCATCCACAGCCTCCCGCTTGCGGGTATCGAAGGCGTGAGCGTAAGTGGTCAATAGCACATCGGGACTATGCCCGCTCATTGCCGAGATCGTCACCGCATCGAATCCCAGCGCGATCATCTGCGAAACCCACGAGTGCCGGAGGATGTGCGGCGTGATGTGTTCGAGCTTGTTCCGTTCCGCTACGGTGCGGACCGACTGACCGAACGTCTCAGGCGCTATAACGCCACCGGCCGGAGTCGTGCTGATGTAGTCCTCGTCCGGCGTCTTCCCTCCTTGCCAGCCGCTGCCGTACGCTAGGCGTCGCTCTCGCTGCTCTCGTTGAATCGCGCGCAGCTCCTTAACGGTGTGCGCGTCCAGCGGGATAGCACGAGCCTTGCCCGTCTTAGTTGACTTCACCGTTACGCCCTCGTCCTTTGTCTGTGAGACGGAGCGCTGCACCGTGACGGTCCCGCGCTTGAGGTCCACGTCCGACCACCGCAAGCCCAACGTCTCCCCGCGTCGCGTTCTGAACGGCGGATTCGGTAACAGGAGTGGAGTGTTCGATGAATTACAAGCAGCTCCGGAAGCTCAGTGGTCAGTTCTTTCGTCTGCGCCCATTTGCCGTTGTTCATGACGGAGACTTCGCTAACCTTGAGAGCTTTAAGATTCAGTGGCTGCTCGCCGAGGTTAGCGATGATCCAAGAGAAGTAGTCCTCGTCAGCCGAGGAGCAGATTACACGTTAACACTCGGAGCTGATCACCTGTTGAGTTTCCAGACCCCGGATTTCCTCATGCTTCGGTCTCAGGTCATCCTGACTCCAGACGGAGTGAGCGTCGAGCCTCTGCCACGTCCAGTTGGTCGGACTGCAGCGTTTCAAGTAGACCTGCCTGCCGTCGACGAATGCATGGACGACTGGATTCCCGTGCATGGAAGTGGAGCACCTGAGGGAATGGAGATTCTTGTAGTTCATCGACTAGTACATGGTAAGCGGCTGTACCTCCAGCCTGGTCAGGTTGAGCCGACGGAGGATGGGTACTGGATTCACCCAGGGGTCCACCTGTCCTCTTGCAAGGAGCGGTACATCTATGCCTTGTCAGTGCCCTCACACGATACGCCGCAAGCTCGTGCGCTGTTCGAGACGCCGCTGCACTCAATGAAGGAGCTCAAGGAGGCGCTTGAGAGTGAGCTCATTGAGTATCGACTGTCGGCGCCGAAGCACCTCGACAGAGCCTTCTTCGACGGTGTTGACGTCTACAGGTACATGTCCTAACGATTCGCCCGGAGGCCGCTTCGGTTGCCGGTCGACACAAGACCGTCCACCGCAGCCCGCCAACTCAGGGTTGAGTAAGACAGCGACTTCGTCTGGGAATACTAGGAGGCTCGCATGAAGAAACGCAGGGTGGGAATCGCTCTGCTGGGGTCGGCCGTGCTCGTTGCCCTAGCTGGAATCGTGTGGGTGCAGGTTAGCGGCGATCCAGGTTCCGTGCGGGCCGACAATGGCGAGTTCGTGAATCCCGGCGCGCCGCTGTCCCCGATAGCCAACGAAGATTGGTATGACCTCCTGTCGAGTGAAGAGTCCGAGGGCATCTCCTTTGAGGTAATGCAAGACGAGTTGACGTACAAGGCCAAGGTCGAGCGAGTAGTTCAGGGAAATGCTGTCGAGCCAAACTGGGTGGTGCCCGTCGAACAGACTCTGTCCGATGGCACTGCGGTATTCGGCTACACACTTAGATACGATGATCGCATCGCGCTGCTCGTGACGCCGACCGACTTGCTCATGGATCCGGATGAGGAAGTGGTAGTGAGGGACATCTTGCCCGACGTCACCTGTGGATAAACTACACTACACGTAGGTGCTTGAGCGCCCTTGTAACCTGTGTTACATTGTCCGGACTCTGCGCGCCCCCGTTGCCGCGTTTCGCATCCGAGGGGCGTTGTCGTATCCTGGCACGGGCGGCACGCCGTGCCGCGAAACACGAGGGGTAGGGCGGGTACCGGCACCATGCCGCACGACTACGTGGTCATAGGGACGTTCGTCCTGGTCGGCATCATCTTCGTGATGATCACGATCAGCACGTCCAACATCCTGAGCCACCAGAAGCCGTCCGAGGCCAAGGGACTGATCTACGAGTGCGGCGTCGAGCCCATCGGTGCCCCGTGGGTACAGTTCCACGTCGGCTACTACGTCTACGCGCTTCTCTTCGTGGTGTTCGATATCGAGACGGTGTTCCTCTACCCGTGGGCCATCGTCTTCTCGCGCATGGGCATGATCGTACTCGTGGAGATGTTCATCTTCGTTGCCGTCCTGCTCCTCGGTCTCGCGTACGCCTGGAAAGAGGGAGCGCTCAGGTGGCGCTAGACCGGATCACAGGCGAACACTCCGTGGCGTTCGTCCGGAGCGAGCAACTCTTCGACTGGGCGCGGCGCAACTCGCTGTGGTACCTCGCGTTCGGTATCGCGTGCTGCGCGATCGAGGGCCTCATGAGCGCGAGCGGCCCGCGCTTCGACTTCGACCGCATGGGCGTGTTCTTCCGGGCCTCACCGCGCCAGGCCGACGTGATGATCGTCGCAGGCACCGTCAACCACAAGATGGCCGAGACGGTCCTCAGGCTCTACGAGCAGATGCCCGAGCCCAAGTGGGTCGTCGCGATGGGCGCGTGTGCGAGCACGGGCGGTCCGTTCCGCTCTTACCCCAACGTCGTCCTCGGCGTGGACAAGATCGTGCCGGTCGACGTCTATATCCCGGGATGCCCGCCGCGTCCCGAGTCGGTACAGTACGGGTTCATCCAGCTGCAAGAGAAGATCAAGCGACAGGCCGAGGAGCGCAATGCTGCCCGACGCGACCGCGATCGATAAGGCGCTCGCCGCCATAGGCTCCGCCGAGGTCGCGACGACGACGCTCGGCCTTGAGGTGCGCGTCGAAGCCGATGAACTCGTCGCCGCACTCGAGGCGCTCAAGAGCGGCGAACACGACTTCCCGATGCTCGTCGACCTATTCGGCATCGACACCGGTGAGGCCGTCGACATCGTCTACCACGTGCGTTCGCTCTCCCGCGACGAGGATGTCTACGTGAAGTGCGCGCTTTCCTACGAGGGCGAGCTCACCTCGGTGTGGAACCTCTACCCGGCGGCGTTGCTGCCCGAGCGCGAGACTGCGGAGCTGTTCGGGCTCACGCTCGCCGGGCACCCCAACCCCAAACGGCTGCTCACGACCGACGGCATCGAGCCGCTCCTGCTCAAGTCGGTCCCGATCCGCACGGTCGAGGAGGTGCGGGACCGGTGAGCGAGCTCCACGACACCTCTTACGAGCCCGGCCTGCTCGCGGAAGGCACGTTCGATCCGGGCGAGAGGCCGGCCGGCATCAAGCGGATCCCCCGCGGCGTCGAGCACCTCGCGACCGAGCACCTCGTCGTCAACGTCGGGCCCCAGCACCCGTCGACCCACGGCGTGCTGCGACTCGTGCTCGAGCTCGACGGCGAGACGATCGTCAATGCCGAGATCGTCATCGGCTACCTTCACCGGGGCATCGAGAAGCTCGGCGAGCACCGGCGCTACCACCAGCTCGGCACTCTCATGGACCGCGGCGACTACATGTCCGGTATCCACGGGGAGCTCGCCGCGGCCATGGCGGTCGAGCAGCTCATGGAGACCGAGGTCCCCGCGAAGGCGCAGTGGCTCCGCACCCTCATGTCCGAGATCAACCGAATCGCGAGCCACATGGTGTGGTTCGGCACCTTCGGGCTCGACTGCGGTGCCATGGGACAGTTCCTCTACGCCATGCGCGACCGCGAAGCGCTCATCGACGTGCTCGAGGCGGTCACCGGCCAGCGTATGATGTTCAACTACGTTCGTCCCGGCGGGGTCCTTGCCGACCTGACTCCGGAGATGGAGTCCGCTATCAGGACGTTCCTGCGCACCATCGACGGCTACCTCGACGAGCACGACGCGCTGCTCGGCGGCAACGAGATCCTCCAGATGCGCGTCAAGGGCATCGGTACGCTCGACCGGGAGACCGCCGTGGCCTTCGGGCTGACCGGCGCGAACCTGCGCGGGTCCGGGGTCGGGTACGACGTACGTCGCGACCGCCCGTACGCCGCGTACCCGGAGCTCGAGTTCGACGTGCCGGTGGGCTCCACCGGGGACGCGTGGGACCGCTACACCGTGCGCATGGGGGAGATGCGGCAGGCGGTACGGATGATCCGCCAATGCATCGACGGCATACCCGAGGGCGACATTATGGCCAAGGTGCCCAAAGTGCTCAGGCCGCCTGCGGGCGAGTCGTACGCGTGTGTCGAGTCGTCGCGTGGTGAGCTCGGCGTGCATCTCGTATCCGATGGCAGCGACATGCCGTACCGGTTCCGCTACCGTCCGCCTTCGCTCTACTCGCTGCAGGCCCTCGAGGAGATCCTGCCGGGCCGCATGTTCGCCGATGCCATCATGCTGATCGGCTCCATCGACATCGTGCTCGGGGAGATCGACCGATGAGCGCGGTGCTCGCAGCCATACTCCCCGTCCTCGCCGCCGTCGCGCTCATGCTCGTCAACGGCGTGGTACTCATCTACATGCTCCGCAAGGTCCTCGGTCGCCTACACTTGCGCCACGGGCCACTCAACGTCGGGCCGAAGGGCATGGTGCAGACGACCGCCGACGTACTCAAACTCCTCTCGAAGGAAGACGTCATACCCACGGGTGTCGACCGGTGGATGTACGTGCTCGCGCCCGCCGCCGTCTTCATCCCGTCGCTGCTCGCCTATGCCGCGATCCCGTTCTCGGAGAACCTGCGGATCACCCAGCTCGAGACGGGTCTCCTCTTCACCTTCGCGGTGCTCTCGCTCGTGGCGCTCGGCGTCCTGATGGCAGGGTGGGGTTCGGCGAACAAGTGGTCGCTCATCGGCGCGATGCGTGCGGCTGCCCAGACGATCGCCTACGAGGTCCCGTTGCTGCTGTCGGTCATCCCGGTCGTCATGGTGGTGGGCTCGCTCGACCTTGCGCAGATCGTGCAGGCGCAGTCGGGCACGTGGTTCGGGATCATCCCCCGGTGGTTCGTCTTCGCGCAGTTCCCGGCGTTCGCGATCTTCCTGATCGCCGCACTCGCCGAGCTCAACCAGACGCCGTTCGACATGTCGGAGGCCGAGTCCGAGCTGGTCGCGGGCTTTGCGACCGAGTACTCGTCGATGAGGTTCGGCATGCTGTTCTTGGCCGAGTTCTCCAACTCGTTCATCATGTCCGCCATCGCTGTCTCGGTGTTCTTCGGCGGCTGGTCGCTGCCGTGGGTGCCCGACTCCGTCATAGCACCCATCGCGCCCGTCATATTCGTGCTCAAGACCTACTTCGGCATCTTCGTGTTCATGTGGATCAGGGGCACCTTCCCTCGCGTGCGGATCGACCAGCTCATGACGCTGGGCTGGAAGTGGCTCATCCCGATCACGCTCGGCTGGATCATGCTCACCGGCCTCGTGCTCAAGCTCGGCGAGCTGGGGGGTGCGAGCTAGATGTGGGGTAAGGGCCTCATCACCGGTCTGGCCATCACCATGCGCAACCTGCTGCGCGGTCCGATCACGCTCAAGTATCCGTTCGAGAAGGCCGACCTGCCCGAGCGCGCCCGGTGGGCGGTCACGCCCACGTACGACGAGGCCGGGGCGCCCAAGTGCACCGCATGCATGGCGTGCATCCGCGCGTGTCCGGACAACATCCTCGAACTCGAGGTGACCACACGCGAGGACAAGTCGAAGCACATCGAGCACTACACGTACGAGATCGGTGCGTGCATGATGTGCGGACTGTGCGTCGAGGCGTGCCCGTTCGACGCCATCGAGATGGGGCACGACTACGAACTCGCGGTGTACGGCGCCGACGAACTCACGGTCGACCTGCTCGCTGATGTCGATGCCGCGCCGGTCAAACGCGCGAAGCCTGCCGACAAGCCCGCGCCTGCCGAGAAGTCTGCTGGCATCGACTCCGAGAAGTCCGCCCCCGCCGAGAAGGAGGCGACCGATGACTGAGACCGTCAACGGCATCGCGTTCGCGATCCTCGCCGGCGCGGCGATCCTCGGCGCGGTGGGGATGCTCACCACGCGCAACGTCATCCACGCCGCGTTCTGGCTGCTCGAGTCGATGATCGCGGTGGGCGGACTGTTCCTGCTCTTGCAGGCCGAGTACCTCGCCGTCGTGCACGTGCTCGTGTACGCGGGTGCGGTCTCGGTCCTCATGCTCTTCGTCATCATGCTCACGTTGCGCAGACGCGAGGACTCGGTGCGTCCGGTCGAGGTCTCCGTGGCGGGCGCGGTCATGGCGCTCGTGTTCGGTGGCCTCGTGTTCGCGGCGATCGCGAGCTACGGGGATCGCGTGGCCGAGATGCCCGAGACCGCTCCCGACACCGCCGCTCTCGGCGAACTGTTGTTCTCCCGGTGGGCGCTGCCGTTCGAGGTCGCATCGCTCGTCCTTCTCGTGGCGCTCGTAGCCGCGGTCTGGTGGTCGAGGGAGGAGAAGCGATGATGCAGGTCGGCCCCTCGGCGTTCATGGCGCTCGCCGCAGTCCTCTTCTCGCTCGGGCTCTACGGTGCCGTGGCGCGCAAGAGCGCGGTCATGGTGCTCATGTCGCTCGAGCTCATGGCGGTCGCGGTAAGCCTCAACATGGTAGCGCTCTCACGTTTCGTCACTCCCACTGAGATGACCGGGCAGGTCTTCACGATCTTCACGATGGTCGTCTCGGCTGCCGAGATAGGTCTCGGACTCGCGCTCGTGCTTGCTATCTACCGTCAGACGCGCTCGATAGAGCTCACGCGCATGGATACGCTGAAGGGGTAGCCGGTGGCCTACGTCGCACTCATACCGCTCCTCCCGGCGATCGCGTTCGCGGTGCTCACCCCGCTCTCGCGCGAGATGCGCAACCGCGTGCGCTGGCTCGGGCTCGTGAGTGTGGGCGGCGCGCTCGCGCTCTCGCTCGCGGCGTTCGCGGCCGTGTGGCCGGGCGGACAAGAGGGTGAGGCGACCTACCGCGCGTCGGTTCCGATCGCGCAGGTGGGCGGCGTCGATCTGAACCTCGGCATCCTGCTCGACCCGATCGCGGCGATCATGCTGCTCGTCATCACGGTGGTCGGGATGTGCGTGCAGGTCTACTCGCTCGGCTACATGCACCGCGACGAGCGCGTGGGCTGGTACTTCGCAGTCCTGTCGCTTTTCACAGCGGCGATGCTCGCTCTCGTGCTCGCCGACAACTTCCTCATGCTCTACATGGCCTGGGAGGTCATGGGACTCTGTTCGTACCTGCTCATCGGCTTCTGGCACGAGCAGGAGGCGCCGAGGAAGGCGTCGCAGAAAGCGTTCCTCACCACGCGCGTGGGCGATGTCGGGTTCGCCATCGGCCTCGCGCTGATGTACGCGACGGTCGGCTCGTTCGAGTACGACGCCGTGTTCGCCGGCGTGGGCCAGTGGGCCCCCGGCGTGGCCACCGCCGTCGCGCTCCTGCTCCTCATCGGGGCGATGGGCAAGTCGGCGCAGGTCCCGCTCCACGTGTGGCTTCCCGACGCGATGGCTGGCCCCACGCCCGCCTCGGCGCTCATCCACGCGGCCACGATGGTCGCGGCCGGTGTCTACCTCGTCGCCCGGGCGCTGCCGATCTTCGAGGCGAGTGGGGTGGCGCTCACCATCACGATGATCGTCGGGGTGACGACCGCGCTCGTGGGCGGCGTGATCGCCGCGGTCCAACACGATATCAAGAAGGTGCTCGCGTACTCGACCATCAGCCAGCTCGGCTACATGTTCGTGGCGATCGGCGCCGGTGGCGCCATCGCGGGCATGTTCCACCTCGTCACGCACGCATTCTTCAAGTCGCTGCTCTTCCTCGGTGCCGGCGTCATCATCCACGCGGCGCACACGCAGGACATGCGTGAGATGGGCGGCCTCTCCAAGCATCTCCCGTGGACGACGGTCACGTTCGGGGCGGGCGCCCTCGCGCTCGCGGGCGTGGCGCCGTTCTCCGGCTTCTGGTCCAAAGACGAGATCCTCTACGCGCTCTACACCGGTGAGCACTACGTCGTCTTGGTGCTCGCCGCAGCTGCGGCGTTCGTCACCGCGTTCTACGTCGCGCGTCTGTGGTTTCGCGTGTTCACCGGGCCCGCCCAGACCGAGCACCTCAAAGAAGGCCACGCCGAGATGATCGTCCCGATGGTGCTGCTCGCGGTCATCACGGCGGCGATCGGCTTCACCGCTCCGGGCTTCTCGAAGTTCCTCGGCCACGCCGGGCACTGGCCCGACCCGCTCATCGCGGGCGGCTCGACCGCTGTCGCGCTGGCGGGTCTCGCGCTCGGCTGGTGGGCGTACGGCCGCCGCTCGGTCGTGCTCAACACGCGGTCGCTCAAGGAGCGCGCCGGCTACGCGTACGACGCGCTCGCCAAGAAGCTCTACTTCGACCTTACCTACGAGTACTTCATCATCCGGCCCTACATGTGGACGGCCGAGCACCTCTACCGGTTCGACCAGAAGGTGGTCGACGGTGCCGTGAACGGGGCCGCCTCGGCATGGAACGGGCTTACCGCTGCCTCGGCCCGCTTCGACCTCGCCGTCATCGACGGCGTGGTCAACGGGCTTGCCGGGTCCGCACGCGCAGCCGGGCGCACGCTGCGCAAGATCCAGGTCGGCCGGGTGCAGACGTACCAGCGATATATCCTCGGAGCGGTCGTGCTCCTCATGGTGTGGATCGTCGTGAAAGGGGCCTAAGGGATGCCACTGCTCACACTCATAGTCTTCCTGCCGCTGGTCGGCGTGGCGGCGATGGCGCTGCTGCCCAAGGATCGCCCCGAGCTGCCACGTCTGGTCGCGCTCGGTGTCGCGCTTGCCGACCTCGCGCTCGTCGGCGTGCTTCTAGCCGGCTACGACGTGGGCGGCGGCATGCAGTTCGTCGAGCGTCACTCGTGGGTGCCTGAAGCGGGTATCCAGTACTTCCTCGGCGTGGACGGCATCTCGCTGCCGCTGCTCGCGCTCTCGGCGTTGCTCGTGGTGCTCGCGGTCCTCGCGTCGTGGAACATCTCCGAGCGCCCCGCGTTCTACTTCGCGATGATGTTGCTGCTCGCGGTGGGCATGAACGGCGTGTTCGTCGCCTTCGACTTCGTGCTTTTCTACGTGTTCTGGGAGCTCGTGTTGGTCCCGATGTACTTCATGATAGGCATCTGGGGCGGGCCGAGGAGGGAGTACGCCGCGATCAAGTTCTTCCTCTACACGCTCTTCGGCTCGGTGTTCATGCTCGTGGGCATCCTCGCTCTCTACCTCCACCCGCAAGGCGGCACGTTCGACATGATCGCGCTCACGCAGGCCGGTCTTCCCGCCGACTTCCAGTGGTGGGTTTTCGCGGCGTTCTTCCTCGGCTTCGCCGTGAAGGTGCCGATCTTCCCGTTCCACACCTGGCTGCCCGACGCGCACGTCGAGGCGCCTACGGCCGGCTCGGTGCTGCTCGCCGGCATCCTGCTCAAGATGGGCACGTACGGCTTCGTGCGCGTTTCGCTGCCGATGCTGCCGGAGGCGGCCGAGACGTGGGCGTGGTTCGTCGCGCTCCTCGGCGTGATCTCGATCATCTACGGCGCGGCGGTCGCGTTCGCGCAGACGGACCTGAAGAAACTCGTCGCGTACTCGAGCGTGTCGCACATGGGCTTCGTCATGCTCGGCATCGCTGCCGGAACCCCGGAGGGTCTCAACGGTGCGGTCGCCATCATGTTCGCCCACGGCGTCATCACCGGCATGCTCTTCCTCCTGGTGGGCATGGTCTACGAGCGCACGCACACCCGCATGATCGCCGAGGTCTCGGGGCTCTCGAAGCGCACCCCGGTCGCGGCGGGCATGCTCGCGTTCGCGTCGTTCGCCTCCCTCGGACTGCCCGGGCTCGCCGGGTTCCCGGGCGAGTTCTTGAGCCTTGTCGGCGCGTGGCGCTCCGAGCTCATCGCGCCGGGCTACGTCATCGCCGCGGCGATCGGCGTCCTGCTCGCGGCCGCCTACATGCTCTGGATGGTGCAGCGGGTCGTGCTCGGCGAGTCGAGCGCGGCGGTCGCGAAGATCCCAGACCTCAACCGTCTCGAGATCGGCATCCTCGTGCCGCTCGTGGTCATCACTGTGGGCATGGGCGTGTACTGGTCGAGCCTGCTGCGCTACGTCGACCCCGCGGTCACGACGCTGCTCGCGGGGATGGGGGCGCGCTAGATGCTCTCCGGCTACTGGATATTCGCTCCCGAGGTCCTCATCGTCGCAGGCGCGTTTATCGCGCTCTTCGGCGACCTCCTGCCAGGGCGAGACCGTACCGCCGCGTACGTCGGCGCTGCGGTAGCTGCCCTCGCCGCCGTGCTCGCGGCTGCGGGCGGCACGGCCGGGCCGATGGTGTTCGGTCAGGTAGAGCCCGACGAGATCGCGCGCTTCGCGCGTACCGGTATCGCTGCGCTCACTGCCCTGTGGGCGCTGTGGGTCGCTGGCCGAGGTATGCCTGACGAGCGACGCCGGGACGCCGTCGCACTCGCGATGTTCGCTGCGGGCGGCGGCATGCTGCTCACGATGGCCGAGGACCTCATCGTCATGTACATCGCTCTCGAGCTCTCGACGATGCCGGCGTACGTGCTCATGGGGTACCGCCGCCGCGACGTGCCCGGCCTGGAAGGTGCCCTCAAGTACTTCCTGCTCGCCATGCTCACGAGCATCATCATGCTCTACGGCATGTCGTTCCTCTACGGCATCTCCGGCTCCACGTCCTTCGCCGAGCTCGCCCTCGAAGGCAGTGGGATGCTCGGCGTACTCGGCGTGATGCTCACGCTCGTGGGCCTGTTCGCGAAGATGTCGGCCGCCCCGTTCCACTACTGGGCACCCGACGCGTATGCGGGCGCACCGGCCGTCTCCGTCGCGTTCGTCTCGACCGTGCCCAAGATCGCCGGCATCGCGGTCATGGCGCGCCTGCTCCACGCGGTGGCGGGCGACGTCGGCGGCCTCGTGACCATCATGGCGGTCGTCGCGGCCGCGTCGATGCTCCTCGGCAACCTGGCGGCGCTCCCGCAGTCGGACCTGCGCCGCCTCATGGCGTACTCCGGCGTAGCGCACACCGGCTACCTCTTCATGGCGCTCGCGCCCGACACCTCCGCCGGCTACGGTGCCGCGGTGTTCTACACGGTCGCCTACGCGGTGCCGTCGATGGCGATCATGCTCGTGGCCGCCGAGGAGGGGAGCGACCTCACCGATCTCGGCAAGCTCGCGTCGCGACGCCCGCTCGCGGCGTGGTCGATGGTCGTGTGGCTCGTGTCGCTCATCGGTATCCCGCCGCTTGCCGGTTTCTTCGGCAAACTGTACCTGTTCGGTTCCGCTCTGAGCGCCGGGCTCGTATGGCTCGTGGTGCTCGGCGTGCTCACGAGCGTCGTGTCGGCAGGGTACTACTTCCGGGTCGTGCGCGAGATGTTCTTCGGAGATGAGCCGGCGGGCATCGCGGCACTCGAGCCCGCGCCCACCGCGTCGCTCGCACTCGCGATCGCGGCGATCGCGACGGTCGCCATCGGTGTCGGCGCCTCACCGCTCCTTGCCGCTCTCGGTGTGGCACTCGGCTGATAGGGGCCCCGCTCCCCATCCCACCTGCGCTGACTCCCGTGTAGCCTGGGTGGAGAAGCCGTCCGAGCCGCGGTGCGCGTGCGCCGGGCGGGGTATACTCCGCACGTAGACGTCCGAGTCCCGTACGTGAGGTATACCGATGGTCGACGAGCGCCCCCACATCCCCAAGACGATCTCGTTCGGTTCGCGAGAGGTGCCGTACGAAGACGCGCCTGACGAGCCGGAGGCAGCGGCAGACGCACCCGAGCGCGGACCCGAGTCCGAGCCGGACTCTTCGACAGACGAGGGCGCTGCACGCGAGCCTGCAACCACTGTCGTGAGCGGGCCGCTGCCCGTGTGCGACTACACGTCCGATGCCGACGAGCCGTGCGAGGAGCCGGCGGTCGTGCGGCGCTGGTCGAGTGCGGCCGTGTTCGCCGCCGCGTCGTTCGGCGCGGCGGTCGGTGGCCTGGTGGTCGCCGCGGCACTCGTGTGGGTCCTCGGGCTGGTCCCCGGGGTGCGACCGGTCGCACCCACCGTCACGGACGCGGCACGCCCGAGCGATGTGAGCATCCAGGCGAGCGCCGAGGTGGACGCAGCGGTCGCAGTGGCAGCCAAGGTCACGCCGTCCGTCGTCAACGTCGCGGTCCAGCAGACGGTGTTCGACCCGTTCACGGGTGGCACACGGCAGCGCGAGGTGGGAAACGGGTCCGGCGTCATCGTGCGCGAGGACGGGTACGTCGTCACGAATTTCCACGTCATCGAGAATGCCGAGCGCATCATCGTGACCGTCGGCGTGCAGGACCTCGAGGCAAGTGTGGTCGGCGTGGACGCGTCCACGGACCTCGCCGTCCTGCGGGTGCCCGGCACGGACCTTCCGGTCATGGAGTTCGGCTCCTCGGCCGATCTTTCCGTCGGACAGTTCGTGGTCGCCGTCGGGAGCCCCTTCGGGCTCGAGAAGACGGTGACTGCAGGCATCATCTCCGCGCTCCAGCGCACGCCCGACGGCGAGCACATGCCGGGCGCGGCGCGCTACACGAACCTCATACAGACCGACGCCGCCATCAACCCCGGCAACTCCGGCGGCGCGCTCGTGGATTCGGAAGGCAACCTCATCGGCATCAACACGCTCATCCAGTCGCCGGCCGGCGCTATCGGTGCACCGCAATCGGCCGGCATCGGCTTCGCTATCCCCGTCGACTTCGTGCGCAACGTCGTCGACCAGATCATCAAGACGGGCACCGCCATCCATCCCTACATGGGCATCACGACGATGACCGTCGACCAGAACCTCGCGGTCCAGTTCGATCTGCCGGTGCGCGCCGGGGCGCTCGTACAGTTCGTCGAGTCGGGTTCGCCCGCCGACCGTGCAGGCCTACGTCGCGGCGACATCATCGTGCAGATGGCGGGTCGTGAGGTCGTCCGGGGCGAGGAGGTCGTGGCCATCATCCGCTCCGCGAGCGTCGGGGAGACCATCCCGATCACCGTCGTGCGTGCGGATACCGAGCGTGATCTCGAGGTGACACTCGGCTCCGACCTGGACCGTCCGTGAGGCGGGTCACCATCGTCGCTGTGGGCCGTCTCAAGGAGCGCCACTGGCGCGAGGCGGCCGATGAGTATCTCAAGCGGCTCGCGCCGTTCGCCACGGTCGAGGTAGTCGAGATCGCCGACCGCGACGTGACGCGCGACGAAGCTCGCGCCCTCGCCGAGGAGGGGGCCGCCGTCGTACGTGCGCTCCCCGACAGCGCACGGGTGTTCGTGCTCGATGCTGGAGGCCGTCAGCGCTCCTCGGAGGAGTTCGCGGCCCACCTCGCCGGGCTTGCCGTCGGCGGGCACAGCCACGCGGTCTTCGTGATCGGCGGGGCGGCGGGGCTGGCCGATGAGGTCGTCTCGCATGCCCACGAGCGCCTCTCCCTCGGCCCGATGACGCTGCCACACCAGCTCGCGCGCGTCGTCGTGCTCGAGCAACTCTACCGCGCGTTCCGCATCCAGCGAGGCGAGCCGTACCACCGGTGACGTCCGGCCGTCTCGAGCCCGCGGATCCGGTACTTTGGGTAGAATGTGTCGAGGATCATCCGATCGAGTGAAGGGGTGAGTGATGGAGGAGCGCCACACGGAAGAGCGAGTCCAGGTCGTCAGGAGGGGGAGGCGTCCGTCTCCTGGCGTCGCGCTATCGCGCCTGGCCTACGCGATCGTAAGCATCATCATCGTCATCCTCGCATTCCGCTTCATGCTTCTGCTCCTCGGCGCGAACCCCGACGCCACGTTCGTCGAGTTCGTCTACGCGATCTCCGCGCCCTTCATCGCCCCGTTCGAAGCGGTGTTCCCCGACACCGAGATGGACCGCGCGGTCTTCGAGTGGAACTCGCTCCTGGCGATCGCCGTCTATGCCGTCATCGCGTGGGGTGTGGGTTCGCTCCTTATGTGGGCGCTGCGCAGCTCCTCCACCGAGGTCGTGGAGACCGTGAGCGACGACGGTTCGGTACGACACGGGGAGACCGATCGGCAGTAGGAGGACGTCATGGGGCTGTTGAGTTGGATCATCGTGGGACTGCTCGCGGGGCTGCTGGGACAGGCGATCGCCGGCGGTGGCGAGCGCGCCGGGTGCCTCGTCACGGTGCTGCTGGGTATCGTGGGAGCGTTCGTCGGCGGGTTCGTCATGAGCCTGCTGGGCTTTGGCACCGTGGACGGCCTCAACCTGTGGTCTATCCTCGTGGCCACGCTCGGCGCCGTCATCGTGATCGCGATCGCCCGGGCGTTCCGGTGAGGCCGTAGCCGGTCGGCGTGTCCACGCGTCACCCGAACGAGCCGTCCGAGCGGTCGCGCTTGCGTGCCGTTCGCGCACGGTGCTACACTGCCGCCTACAATCGGATACACGCCGATGACGGGGAGTAGTACTCCGGTCAGCACAGCGATAGAGAGTCGGGGATGGTGGAAACCCGACCTGGGCGGCCGGTAGGAATGGACCCCTGAGGCTCCGGAGCAACGGCTAGCGCCTACTAGTTCCGGCGGACTCCCACCGATAGAAGGGACCGGGTATTCGGACGCAGCGCCACTCAAGACGGCGCGGACGTCCACGTACTGTCAGGACAAGTGGCCCCGTCGCACGTTGACGGGGCAACAAGGGTGGCACCGCGAGACCGACCTCTCGTCCCTTGGGATGAGGGGTCTTTGTGTTTTCTCGGCCCAGGTGACCTCGCATCCCACAGGGTAGGTGCTGTGAAGGAGCGCAGGCATCATGGTAGTGCCGAGCAGAGAAGAGTTCGTCAGACTTGCCGAGGACCACGACGTGGTCCCGGTTGCACGCGAGGTCTACGCCGACCTCGCCACACCTATCAGCGCGTTCATGGCGCTCGCCGAGGGTGCCGAGCACGCGTTCCTCCTCGAGAGCGTCGTTGGCGGGGAGCGGCTCGGCCGCTACAGCTTCCTCGGCGTGGGCGACCGCGAGGTCGTGAGCGCGCGCGGCAACGAGGTCGTCGTGGAGAACGGCGGCGTGAGCGGCGAGCGCGCCGACGACCCGCTCAGGGTCGTGGCCCGCAGGCTCGATGCGGGGAGTGTAGCGCGCGTACCCGGGCTCCCGCTCTTTGTGGGCGGTGCGGTGGGCTACGTGGGCTACGAGGCGACGACAACGTTCGAGAAGGTCCCGCGCCACTCCAACGACGAGCTCGGCGTCCCCGACATGGCGTTCATGATGGCCGACGTGGTGGTCGCGTTCGATCACGCGAGGCGCGTCATGCAGGTCATCGCACCGGTTCGCCCCGGTGGCGCGCCCGAGGCCGCCTACGACCGGGCGCTCGGCCGCATCGACGGCTTCCTCAAGCGCATCGACGAGGGGCCGAGGGGTGCGGAGCTGGGCGACGTCGGTGTGAGACGCGAAGTCCCGCTTGTCGAGCACACCTCGCGCGAAGAGTTCCTCGGCCAGGTGGAGAGGGCCAAGGAGCACATCGTGGCCGGCGACATCTTCCAGGTGGTGCTGTCGCAGCGCTTCAGCGCTCCTTACGAGGGCGACGGCATCGACCTGTATCGTGTGCTGCGCGCCGTCAACCCGAGCCCGTACATGTTCTACGTCCGAACGCGCGACGTGACGCTCGTAGGTTCGAGCCCCGAGCCGCTCGTGCGCGTCGAGGGTGACTCGGTGCTCACCCGCCCGCTCGCGGGCACGCGCCCGCGCGGGGCGGACCTGGCCGAGGACGGCCGGCTGCGCGCCGACCTGCTCGCCGACGAGAAGGAGCGCGCAGAACACGTCATGCTCGTCGACCTTGGCCGCAACGACCTGGGCCGCGTGAGCGCTCCGGGCTCGGTGGCTGTGGACGAGCTCATGGAAGTCGAGTACTACAGCCACGTCATGCACATCGTGAGCAACGTGACCGGCACGCTCGCCGACGGCAAGGACGCCATCGACGCGCTCGAAGCGACGTTCCCGGCTGGCACCGTATCGGGCGCGCCCAAGGTGCGGGCGATGGAGGTCATCGCCGACCTGGAGCCCGCCGCCCGCGGCCCGTATGCCGGCACGGTCGGCTACTTCGGTCTCGATGGCGCCATGGACATGTGTATCACGATCCGCACGTTCGTCATCGCCAGCGGGCGCGCCTACCTGCAATCTGGTGCTGGGATAGTGGCCGACTCCGACCCCGAGCGCGAGTACGACGAGTGCCTCCACAAGGCACGTGCGCTGCACAAAGCATTGGAGTTGGCAGCCGGGATGCGTTCGGGAGGCGACGGGGTGGGCCGCAGCGAACACTCCGCAGCCGGGGCGGGCGCCGAAGGCGCCAGGGCCCCCGGCGAGGACCGTGAGCGGAGCGCCCGCGCCGTCGCTACGCAGGACGGGGGCAGATCGTGATACTCGTTATCGACAACTATGACAGCTTCACTTACAACCTGGTGCAGTTGTTGGCGGCGCTCGGGGCCGAGGTTGAAGTACATCGCAACGACGAGATCACGGCGGCCGAGGCGCTCGCGCTCGAGCCGGCAGGCATCGTCATCTCCCCGGGGCCGGGTACGCCTGACGACGCGGGTGTCTCTCGCGACGTGGTGCGCGCCGCGGCCGATGCCGGCGTGCCCCTTCTGGGCGTGTGCCTCGGCCATCAGTGTATCGCCGACGTCTACGGCGGCCGGATCTGTCGCGCGCCGGTGCCGGTCCACGGCAAGACCGACGAGGTGCACCACGAGGCGGCTGACCTGTTCGCAGGCATTCCGAGCCCGTTCACCGCGACCCGCTACCACTCGCTGTGTGTCGAGACCGGCTCGTTCCCCGACGCGCTCGAGGTGCAGGCGCGCACGTCCGACGGGGTCGTGATGGCGCTCCGCCACCGCGACCTGCCCCTATTCGGCGTGCAGTTCCACCCGGAGAGCGTGCTCACGCCCGAGGGTGCGAGACTGCTCGCCAATCTCCTCGTGCTCACCGGAGAGGTGGCAGGTGAGCAGCGGGCAGCGCAGGTCGCGGACGTCGCGACAGCGCACATGCCCTCGGCCGGCGCGGTGCGTGCGATCGCCTCGGCCATCGGGAAGGTGAGTTGCGGTGAGTCGCTCACCGAGGTGGAGGCCTCCGAGGTCATGGGCGCCATCATGGACGGCGAGGTCACCGACGCGCAGATCAGCGCGCTCGTCGTCGGGATGCGCATGAAGGGCGAGACCGCCGACGAGATCGTGGGCTTCGCGCGCGCGATGCGCGAGCGGGCCACCCCCGTGGTGCCCAACGTCGAGCGCTACGTCGACACGTGCGGTACCGGCGGTGACGGGCTTGCGACGTTCAACATCTCCACGACGACCGCGTTCGTGGTGGCCGGGACAGGGGTCGCTGTCGCCAAGCACGGCAACCGCGCGGTCTCGAGTGCGGCGGGCTCCGCCGACGTCCTCGAGGCGCTCGGGGTCGACGTCACGCTCGGCGCGGCGGAGATGGCGCGGTGCGTAGAGGAGTGCGGCGTGGGTTTCCTGTTCGCACCGTTCCTGCACGCGAGCATGCGCCACGCTGCCGGCCCCCGTCGCGAGATCGGCATCCGGACCGTCTTCAACGTGCTCGGCCCCCTCACGAACCCGGCGGGCGCCAGGCGCCAGCTCCTCGGCGTGTACGACGCCGCGCTTGCGCCGGTCATGGCCGAGGTCGCCGGACGGCTCGGTGCCGAGCGGGTGCTCGTGGTGCACGGTCACCCGGGGCTCGACGAGGTCTCCGCGAGCGGCCCGACGACGGTCGCCGAGTACGACGAGGCATTCGGCGCGGTGTGCACGTACGAGATCACGCCCGAGGAGGTCGGGATCGCCCGCGGCACGCTCGCAGACATCACCGGAGGTGACGCCGAGGAGAACGCACGCATCCTCACCGCCGTCCTCCGGGGCGAGCACGGGTCCCGGCGCGACGTCGTGCTGATGAACGCTGCTGCCGCATTGATGGCGGCGGGAGCCGTCGACGACCTCGCTGCGGGCGTCGTGGCCGCTCGCGAATCGATCGACTCGGGCCGGGCGCTCGCCGCGCTCGAAGCGCTCGCGAAGGTGTCACAGCGGCTCGGTCGTGCTGCGCGCCGGGAGGCGAGCGTATCGTGAGCGACTTCCTCGCCGATATGGTCGCGCGGCGCACCGCGCGCATCGCCGCGGAGTACGGCGCACTCGCTCCAGCCGACCGCGAGCGGCTCGCGTGCTGCAGCCGCCCGCCGCGCCCGTTCGCTGCCGAACTCGTCGAACGCATGGACGTCGCCGTCATCGCCGAGGTCAAGAAGGCCTCCCCGAGCGCGGGTCCGATCGCACCCGAGTGCGAGGCGTCCAAGCAGGCGCTCCACTACACCGATGGCGGCGCTGCGGCGATCAGCGTGCTCACCGAGCCCGAGGTGTTCGCCGGTTCGTTCGCGGACCTCTCGGATGTCTCCGACGCGGTCGACGTGCCGGTGCTCGCGAAGGACTTCGTCGTCGACCCGGTGCAGGTGTTCGTTGCCCGTGGGCACGGCGCCGACGCGGTCCTGCTCATGGTCAGCGTACTCGGCCGAGCGGCGCTCTGCGACTATCTCGACCTCGCTGCCACTCTTGGCATGGAAGCGCTCGTAGAGGTCGTCGACGAGGCCGAACTCGACGTCGCACGCACGTGCGGCGCGACCCTCCTGGGCGTGAACGCGCGCGACCTGCGCACGCTCGATGTGGACCCGGAGCGCGCGAGACGTGTCGTGGGGGCCGCGGCACAGGACGCAGGACTCGTGGTCGTCGCGGCGAGTGGGGTCCGCACGCGCTCCGACGTCGCGGAGGCGGCGCGCGCGGGCGCGGACGCGGTGCTCGTAGGCGAGACGCTCATGCGTGCGCCGTTCCCGGAAGACGTGCTCGAAGAACTGACGGGTGTCGCGAAGGGCGGCGCCCGTGAAGGTATACGCTCGGCGACCGATCAGGTGTAGACACGAGGAGGAGATCGACATGCCAGACAGGACGAAGTTCGTGCTCGACGAGAAGGACATGCCCACGAGCTGGTACAACATCATCCCCGACCTGCCGGGCGAACTCGCCCCGCCGCTCCATCCGGCGACCGACGAGCCGCTCGGCCCCGAGGCGCTCGCACCGCTTTTCGCGATGGAACTCATCAAGCAGGAGATGTCGCCCGAGCGGTTCATCGAGATCCCCGAAGAGGTCCAGGCGGTCTACAAGACGTACCGCCCGAGTCCGCTCAACCGCGCGCTCCAGCTCGAGCGCGACCTCGGCCTGCCGCCGGGGGTCAAGATCTTCTACAAGTACGAGGGCGTCTCGCCCGCCGGTTCGCACAAGCCCAACACCGCCATCCCGCAGGCGTTCTACAACAAGCAGGAGGGCATCAAGCGCATCGCCACGGAGACCGGCGCGGGCCAGTGGGGGAGTGCCATGTCGATCGCGTGCGCTCTCTACGATATGGAGTGCGCCGTCTACATGGTCGGCATCTCGTACGATCAGAAGCCGTACCGCCGCATCCTCATGGAGTCCTACGGCGCCGAGGTCATCTCCTCGCCGAGCACCCGCACGAACGCGGGCAAGCATGTGCTCGAGATGGACCCGAACTCGCTCGGCTCGCTGGGCATCGCGATATCCGAGGCCGTCGAGGACGCCGCGACACGCGACGACACCCACTACTGCCTCGGCAGCGTGCTCAACCACGTCTGTCTGCACCAGACGATAATCGGCGAGGAGGCGATCTTGCAGATGGAGATGGCAGACGCCGAGCCCGACGTCGTCGTCGCGTGCGTGGGCGGCGGCTCGAACTTCGCCGGGATCTCGTTCCCGTACTACAAGCGCCGCGCCGACGGGAAGTCGAGCGCACGGCTCCTGGCGGTCGAGCCCAAGGCGTGCCCGACGCTCACTGCGGGCGAGTACCGCTACGACCTCGGCGACGAGGCCGGACTCACGCCCAAGATGATGATGTACACCCTCGGCCACGACTTCGTGCCGGCGGGTATCCACGCGGGTGGCCTGCGGTACCATGGTGACTCACCGCTCGTCTCGCTGCTCGCCAAGGAAGGGGCTATCGAGGCCGTGGCCGTACACCAGAACGCGTGTTTCGACGCCGCGGTGCAGTTCGCGCGGGCCGAGGGCATCCTGCCTGCGCCGGAGTCGAGCCATGCGATCCGCGCCGCGATCGACGAGGCGCTCGCCGCACGCGAGGCGGGCGAGGACCGCACCATCCTGTTCGGCCTCTCGGGCCACGGCCACTTCGACCTGGCGGCATACGAGGCGTACAACACCGGCAAGCTCGAGGACTACGACTTCGCCGCCGGCAGTATGTGTGAGGGTGCGTAAGCACCGCATCGGGAAAGGGAGTGGCATGCGCAGCGTGAGGACGCGGGTCAAAGTGTGCGGCATCACCACGCCGGTCGACGCCGCTGCGGCCGTGCGTGCCGGCGCCGATGCGCTCGGTGTGATCTTGAGCGACTCGGTGCGGCAGGTGACGCTCGAGGAAGCCGAGGCGATCTGCGCCGCCGTGCCGCCGTTCGTGGCACGGGTCGGCGTGTTCGTCGACGCGCCCGAGCACTTCGTGGCCGAGGCGATCGGCAGACTCAATCTGACTGCGGTCCAGTTTCACGGCACCGAGTCGCCGGAACGTTGCGCCGCCACCCCCGCTCCCGTCATCAAGGCCGTTCGTGTGGGCGTCGAGTTCGACCCTGCCGGGGCAGAACCGTACCGCGGATCGGTCTCGGCGTTGCTCTACGACACGTACGTCGAAGGCATGGACGGTGGCACCGGCCGCACCTTCCCGTGGGAGGCCGCGCTGCCGCTGCCTGAGTGGGCGCCGGTCATCGTCGCGGGAGGCCTGCGACCGAGCAACGTCAGCGGCGCGATAGCGGCGCTCTCGCCGTTCGCCGTCGATGTTTCCTCGGGTGTCGAGGAGCGCCCGCGACACAAGGACAAGATCAGCCTGTACGCGTTCGTGGCCGCCGTCCGGGCGGCCGATGAGGAGGTAGTGACCGCATGACCGATCCGCTCCTGCCCTCGGCAGAACTCGCGTACTCGAGCCCGGACGCACAAGGGTTCTTCGGCCCGTACGGTGGCACGTTCGTCCCCGAGACGGTGATCCCCGCACTCGAGGAGCTCACAGCCGCCTTCGCCGAGGCCATCGCCGACCCTGCGTTCGCCGAGGAGTTCGGGACGCTGCTCGAGGACTACATCGGGCGTCCGACCCCGCTCTACCGTGCCGACCGGCTCGCCGAGGCGACCGGTCTGGCCCGCGTGTACCTCAAGCGCGAGGACCTCACGCACACCGGGGCGCACAAGATCAACAACACGGTAGGCCAGTGTCTGCTGGCGCGCCGGATGGGCAAGCACCGCGTCATCGCCGAGACCGGCGCGGGCCAGCACGGCGTGGCGACCGCGACGGCGGCCGCACTCCTCGGCCTGGAGTGCTCGGTGTTCATGGGCACCGAGGACATGCGCCGCCAGTCGCTCAACGTCTACAAGATGCGACTCCTCGGAGCAGAGGTCGTCCCGGTGGGCGAGGGCGCGGGCACGCTCGCCGACGCAGTCACCGCTGCGCTCCGTCACTGGGTCGAGCGCGTCGAGGACACCTTCTACGTGCTAGGCAGCGCGGTGGGACCACACCCGTACCCTGCGATGGTGCGCGAGTTCCAGAAGGTCATCGGCGAGGAGACGCTCGTGCAGCTCGAAGGGCGTCTCGAGCGCACGCCCGACGCGGTCGTCGCGTGCATAGGCGGCGGCTCCAACGCCATCGGCATGTTCTACCCGTTCCTGCGCGCACTGCCTCCCGGGGAGCGCCCGCTGCTCGTAGGCGCGGAGGCGGCCGGGCTCGGCGTGGAGACCGACAGGCACGGCGCCGCACTCACGAAAGGCTCGCCCGGCGTGCTGCACGGTTTCTACTCCTATCTCCTCCAAGACGACGCGGGCAACCCGCTCGAGGCGTACTCGATCTCCGCCGGTCTCGACTACCCCGGCGTGGGTCCCGAGCACAGCTACCTCAAAGACGAGGGGTTCGTGCGCTACGAAGCGGTCACCGACACCGAGGCGCTCGATGCCTTCGCCCTGCTCACGCGCACCGAGGGCATCATCCCGGCCATCGAGAGCAGTCATGCGCTCGCGATGCTGCCGCGGCTGGCGGCCGAACTCGGACCCGACGCGGTCGTGGTCGTCAACGTCTCGGGCCGGGGCGACAAGGACATGGACATCGTCCGCGAGGCGGGCCTCGGTGCCGGGTAGCGACGACACGGGGACGAGTGGTGCCGCGACCGGCCTCGGACGGGGATTCCGCCCTGGCCGAGCGGCGCTCGTCGTCTACCTGATGGCCGGCTACCCGGATCGCGCGACCTCGCTCGCCGCGCTCCACGCCGCGGCCGCGGCGGGTGCCGATGTCATCGAGCTCGGCGTACCCTACGGCGACCCGGTCGCCGACGGCCCCGTCATCGCCGAGGCGGCCGGTGTCGCACGAGAGGGTGGCTTCGGACTCGCCGAGACGATCGAGCTTGCGCGGGAGTTCCTCGGCGAGCCGGCAGAGGGGGCGCCTCCGGTCCATGGGGACACAGGGACCGGGCACACGGAGACCCCGCCGGTCGCGCTCATGACGTACCTCAACCCGCTCATGCGCTTCGGGCTGCCGAGGGCGGCCGACGCGATGCGCACCGCAGGCGTCTCCGGCGTCATCGTGCCTGACATGCCGCCGGAGGCGGCCCGACCGTGGCTCGTCGTGGCCGAGGGGCTCGACACCGTGTTCCTCGCCGCACCTACCTCGACACCGTCGCGGTTCGCGGCGATCGCCTCGGCATCGTCGGGGTTCGTCTACTGTGTGTCGTCGACGGGGGTCACGGGAGAGCGCGCGACCCTGCGCGAGGGCCTCGCGGGACTCGTCGAGCAGATCCGGGCCGCGGCGACGTTGCCGGTGGCCGTGGGCTTCGGTGTCTCGACACCTGAGCAGGCGGCCGAGGTGGCCCGTATCGCCGACGGCGTGGTGGTCGGCTCGGCGGTGGTGCGCCGCCAGCACGACCCGGCCTCGGTGGGGGAGTTCGTGACACTGCTGCGCAAGGCGCTCGATCGTGCGGTCGCGAACGAGACGTGAGCAGTGAGGGATAACAAAAGCACCGGGGCGCTGGTGCCGGCCGGTGCCTGAAAGCGTTCTCTGTGAGGTGGTCTACCGCGCGAAGTGGTGCACCACCTGGATCTTGTAGCCGGCACCGTTGCACTCAGGGCACTTGAGGTGCTTCGAGCGGCCGGTGTCCGTCTGCACGGCGATGTATCTATCGCCACGGCAGCGCGGGCAGGTCTCTTTTCGGACCATCGTCGCCTCTTCCATCGAGATAGGTCGATGATCGTTCCTATCTCTACTATCGGCACTATCGTACCCCTGTTGAAGCTTGTGCAGAGGTGAACTAGCGGAACTGTTGCCATCATGTGAAACATCGAACGAGTAAGCATATTCCGTGCCGGGACGCGCTCGTGCAGGTGGTGGCCGAGTCTCGTACCGGGACGGCCGCGAGGGCCGCTAGTGGGTATCGTCGCTACAGGAGAGGTCGCTCTGAGGTGCTATCCTGGCAGCGTGTGCGACCTGACGGAAAGGGGCAGCAGTGCGTATCGCGCTCGCGCAGGTGAACTCGGTCGTGGGAGATATCTCCGGCAATGCGGTCCGCATAACCAGGGCGATGCACCGTGCCGCTGGCGAGGGGGCGGCCCTTACGGTCTTTCCCGAGCTCGCAGTCACCGGGTATCCCCCGGAAGACCTGCTCGCCAAGGGACACTTCGTCCAGACGAACCTCGATGCGCTCAAGGGCATCGCCGAGCAGTGCACCTCGGGTGCCGCGCTCGTCGGGTTCGTCGACGCCGACGGGGGCATGCTCTACAACGCGGCGGCGCTCGTGCGGGACCGCGTCGTCGA
This sequence comes from Coriobacteriia bacterium, assembly GCA_007121015.1. GTDB lineage: Bacteria > Actinomycetota > Coriobacteriia > Anaerosomatales > SLCP01 > SLCP01. The sequence continues at coordinate 24,331 of SKMN01000004.1, read as the reverse complement.
GCGCGTCTATCGCAAGCGGCGTCTGCCCAACTACGGCGTCTTCGACGAGCAACGGTACTTCGAGCCCGGCGTCGCTCCGGTCCATGTCACCGTCTCGGGCGATCCGGTCTCGGTGACCGTCTGCGAGGACGTGTGGGTCGCCGCCGCCGCTGCGGAGGCGGCGCGTGGCGCGCGGGTCGTGTGCAATCTTTCCGCCTCCCCGTACCACGCCGGTAAGGGAGGGGACCGCGAGGCGATGCTTTGCGCACGGGCGGCGGAGAGCGGCGTGTGGCTCGCGTTCTGCAATCTCGTCGGCGGACAGGACGAACTCGTTTTCGACGGCCGCTCGGCCCTTATCTCGCCCGAAGGCGAGGTCGTGGCACGTGCGGTCGCGTTCGCCGAGGACCTGCTGATCGCCGACATCCCCGCAGGCGGTACGCTCGCCGAGGTTCCCGGTCCCGAGGAGGAGACGTATACCGCGCTCACCCTTGGCCTGCGCGACTACGTGGAGAAGAACGGGTTCTCCGACGTCGTCATCGGGCTCTCGGGCGGCATCGACTCCGCCCTGACCGCCACCATCGCCGCCGACGCGATCGGGGCCGGCCGTGTCCACGGCGTGACGATGCCGTCGCGCTACTCCTCGACAGGAAGCATCGACGACTCCCGTGAACTCGCGGGGAACCTCGGGCTCGCGGACTTCATCGAGCTGCCGATCGAGGGCCCGTTCTCGGCGATGCTCGAGGCGCTCGCGCCACACTTCGAGGGGCGCGCACCCGACGTGACCGAGGAGAACCTGCAGGCAAGAGTGCGCGGTACGCTGCTCATGGCGCTCTCCAACAAGTTCGGATGGCTCGTGCTCGCTCCGGGCAACAAGAGCGAGCTGTCGGTGGGCTATTCGACGCTCTACGGCGATATGGTGGGCGGGTTCGCGCCGATCAAGGACGTGTTCAAGACGCGTGTGTGGGAACTCGCCCGGTGGCGCAACCGCAACGGCGTGGTGATCCCGGTCGCCAGTATCGAGAAGGTGCCGAGCGCAGAGCTCTCGGCCGGCCAGACCGACTACGACACGCTTCCGCCCTACGATGTCCTCGACGCGATCCTCGGCGACTACGTCGAGCGTGACTTCTCTCGCGAGCGCATCGTCGCCAGCCACGACCGGGCGGTCGTGGAGCGCGTGTGCCGCATGGTCGATGCTGCGGAGTACAAGCGTCGGCAGGGCCCGCTCGGCATCCGTGTCACACCCAAGGCGTTCGGCAAGGACCGGCGCATGCCTGTGACGAACCGCTACGAGGAGTAGTGGCACGTGGGCCCCGGAGCGGCAGAGCGATTCACGCTGAGGGAGATCGAGCCGGGTTCGGCCGAGTACACCGAGGCCAGGCGCGTGCGTTATGACGCCCTCTACCGCGAGTGGGGTCTGCCGCGCACGCTCGTCGAGGATGCGGACGGCCGCACCTACCGGCACGTGGCGGCGTTCGACCGCGGGCGGCTCGTGGGCTACGGCCGGCTCCACCTCGAGGACGGGGTGTGCCAGATCTACCAGGTAGCGGTGGCGCGCGACCGGCGGGGAGAGAGCATCGGCAAGCTGATCGTCAACGCGCTCATCGAGTGGGCCCGCGAGGCCGGCCGTGACGAGGTCTATCTCGACGCGCGGAGCCACGTCGCCTCCTTCTACGAGTACCTCGGTTTCGAAACGTGCGGTGGCGAGTTCCGCTCGCGGAGGACTGGCACGCCGCACGTGCCGATGTGCCGGCGGCTCGACCGCGGATGACGATCGATATCCGAGTGACGCGCGCGGCGCTAGAAAACGGCGGCGGGTTGGAATACTCTGAGAAAGCGTGTCCGGGGAATCCGGGGCGCACCATTTCCGAGGAGTCCGTTCTAAACAGGAGGGGTCTTCATGCCGAGCATCACCCGTGACCAGGTTCGTGTGCCTGCGGACGTGCCCGCCGATGCGCGCGACGTCTACATCGAGAACTACCTTGCTGCCACGAGGAACACCGGCCGCCTCATGCTCTTCGCGTGCGACCAGAAGATCGAGCACCTCAACGACGACTTCTACGGCGAGGGCATCGCTCCAGAAGACGCCGACCCCGAGCACCTGTTCCGCATCGGTTCGCAGGGCACCGTCGGTATCCTCGCCGGACAGCGCGGGCTCCTGGCCCGGTACGCCGGCGACTACCCGGATATCAACTACCTCGTGAAGATGAACTCCAAGACCCACCTCGTGAAGACGAGCCAGGACGATCCGTACTCGCCGCAGCTCTACGACATCCAGACCGCCATCGACCTGCGCGACAACGGCGTCAACGTCGTCGGTGTCGGCTACACGATCTACATCGGCTCGGAGTACGAGTCTCAGATGATGACGGAGGCCGGCCAGCTCATCGCCGATGCGCACAGCGTGGGCCTGCTCGTGGTGTTGTGGATGTATCCGCGCGGCAAGGCCGTGGCCAACGAGAAGGACGCACACCTCATCGCGGGCGCGGCCGGTGTGGGCGTGAGCCTCGGCGCGGACTTCGTCAAGGTCAATCCGCCCAAGGGCACGGATGCGGCGTCCTCGGCCGAACTCCTGAAAGAGGCGGCCCTCGCCTCCGGGCGCACGGGCCTCGTGTGCGCGGGCGGCTCGACGGTCGATGCGAAGACGTTCCTCACGCAGCTCTGGGAGCAGATCCACGTGGGCGGGGCCACCGGTAACGCGACCGGCCGCAACCTCCACCAGCGTCCGCTCGACGAGGCGGTGCGCCTCACCAAGGCGATCAGCGCCATCACGCTCGGCGACGCGAGCGCAGACGAGGCGCTCGAGGTCTTCGAGGGGCGTGCGGACTTCACCGTAGCGTAGCGTACGCGTGCGCGTCCGCTCGACGAGACGAGATACAAGCGGCGCCATCCCGGAAGGTTTCAGGGTGGCGCCGCAGTATGCTATACAAGGCGGACACCGGAACCGACGTTTCGGCGGACAGGTGACGCTACAGCCCGACCACTGACGCAGGGACCCGATGTCGATCTCAGACTGGTTCAAAGCCCGCGAATCGAGACGGTACACCGCGCTGGACGGTGACGCGCTCGCGCGTGCCGAGGTGCCCGATGGCGTGTGGACCAAGTGCTCGGCGTGCAAGAAGATCGTCTACGACGGCCAGCTCGTTGAGAACGTCCGCGTGTGTCCCCACTGCGGCCACCACTTCGCGATGTGCGCGGCCGAGCGTGTCGACCTGCTCGCCGACCCCGGCACGTTCGCCGAGTTCGACTCCCGGGTCTCCTCGGCCGACCCCCTCGGATTCACGGGCGCCAAGCCCTACGTCGAGAGCCTCGATGCGGCTCGGGAGCAGTGCGCGATGCCCGAGGCGGTCGTGTGCGGCCGGGCGGAGATAGCGTCGCACCCCGTGGTCCTCGGCGTGATGGACTTCCGCTTCATCGGCGCGTCGATGGGCTCGGCGGTGGGCGAGAAGATCACCCGCGCGTTCGAGACGGCGATCGCCGAGCGCCGTGCGGTGGTGCTCGTGACCTCCTCGGGCGGCGCCCGCATGCAGGAGGGCATGCTCTCGCTCATGCAGATGGCCAAGACCGCCGCGGCTGCGCGCCGTCTGGCCGAGGAGCGCCTACCGTACGTATCGGTGCTCGCAAACCCTACGATGGGTGGGGTCACGGCGAGCTTCGCGGTGCTCGCCGACGTCATCTTCGCCGAGCCGGGCGCCCTCGTGGGTTTCGCGGGTCCGCGCGTCATCGAGCAGACCATCAAGCAGCACCTTCCCAAGGGGTTCCAATCCGCCGAGTACCTGCTCGACCACGGCATGGTCGACGACGTGGTGCCGCGCGGCCAGCTCACGGCGCGCGTAGGTCTCGTGCTCGACTACCTCGCGGGGGGTGAGCGCCGGTGACCCGCCGCTACGTCATGGAGTTCGAGCGCCCGCTCGCCGAGTTGGAGACCAAGCTCGAGGAGTTGCGCAGGCTCGACCTCGCCCAGAATCCCGAGCTCGTCCACGAGGTCGACGAGCTCACCGCCGAGATCGAGCGGTTGCGCGAGAGCACGTACGGCACGCTCTCTGCGTGGGAGAAGGTCCAGGTCAGCCGCCACCCCGACCGTCCTAAAACGCAAGACTATATCGAGACGCTCTGTACTGACGTCATCGAGTTGCACGGCGACCGCGCCTTCGGTGACGACGAGGCTATAGTGGCCGCACTCGCTACGATCGGCGGCGTGCGGACGGTCGTCCTCGGCCACCGCAAGGGCAAGGACACGCGCGAGAACATCAAGCGGAACTTCGGTATGGTCCACCCGGAGGGCTTCCGCAAGGCGATCCGCGCCATGCACCTCGCGGAGCGCTTCGGGCTGCCCATCGTCACCTTCATCGACACCCCGGGCGCCTACCCGGGCATCGAGGCCGAGGAGCGCGGTCAGGCGTGGGCGATCGCCGAGGCGCTCTCGGTGCTCTCCGGGGTACAGGTGCCGGTCGTGTGCGTAGGTATCGGGGAGGGCGGTTCGGGCGGGGCGCTCGCCATCGGGTTCGGCGACCGGCTCATCATGCTCGAGAACTCCTACTACTCGGTCATCAGCCCCGAGGCGTGTGCCTCGATCCTGCACAAGGACGCGGGTAAGGCCGCCGAGATGGCCGGCTGTCTCGCGCTGACCGCCGAGGACCTGGTGGAGCTCGGTATCGTCGACGAGGTGGTCCCCGAGCCGCTCGGGGGCGCGCACCGAGATCCGGGTGCGGTGATGTCGGCGGTGCGCGAGCGCGTGCTCGGCGCACTCGGCGCACTTGCGGCCGCAGAGCCGGCCGCCATCGCCGAGCGGCGCTACGAGCGGCTGCGGCGTATCGGAGTCATCGCGGGCGACGTCGGGTAAGTACCTACGCGACACGTACTTCGCCCGACGTCCGACCACTCGCGATGGAGGTGTGCTCTGTGAGCACCGCACATGATATCAAGCGGGTAGGTCTGCTCTTCTCCGGCGGACCCGCTCCCGCGGCCAACGCGGTAATCTCGGCTGCTGCATTGAACTTCCTCAACCACGGCATCGCGGTCGTGGGGTTCCTCGACGGCTACGAGAACCTCGAGGCGTTCTCGGCGGACAGTCCGCTCGTCGAGGGCAAGCACTACCTGTGCCTCAGGCGCGATGACGTCTCGCAGATACGTAACCGCAAGGACATCGTGCTCAGGACGTCGCGGGCCAACCCCGGCAAGCGTATCGCCACGCACGACGACCTCGCTGACCCGGTCAAGAACGCCGCCCTGCGCAGGGTCTTCGACGCGCTCGACTCTTACGACATCGATGCGCTCGTGTCGATCGGCGGTGACGACACGCTGAAGACCGCGAACTACCTGCGCGTGATGCAGGAGCGCATACCGGAGCTTCGCAAGGTGTGTATCGTGCATCTGCCCAAGACGATCGACAACGACTACTTCGGCATCGACTGGACGTTCGGTTTCTACTCGGCTGCCCACTTCGCGGCGAGCGAGATCCGCAATCTCGGGGCAGACGCCCGTTCCACCAAGGTCTGGTACGTGCTCGAACTGATGGGCCGCAAGGCCGGGTGGCTCACGTACGCATCGGGCATCGCGGGCGAGGCGACCAAGATGCTCTCCGTCGAGGACTTCGATGGGGAGTTCGATGCGCGCACCGTGGCCGGCCAGATGGCCGACCTGATGATCGCGCGCAAGAAGGACGGCCGCGAGTACGGGATCATCTGCGTCGCCGAGGGTCTCGCGGACCGCCTGCCCGACGACCAGCGGCCTCAGAGCGTCGACGAGCACGGCAACATCACGCTCGGCGCGGCGCAGGTAGGACGGTTGCTTGCAGGAGACATCGAGGAGGCGTACGAGGAGCGGACCGGCGACTCGATCAAGGTCCGCCACAAGCAGATCGGGTACGAGACGCGCTGCTCAGAGCCGAGCGCGTTCGACGTGCTCCTCGGAACGCAGCTTGGGTTCGGCGCGTACCGCGCGCTCGTGGAAGAGGGGCTCACCGGGCACATGGTGAGCGTGGAGAAGCAGCTCGAGCTCACGTACGTGCCGTTCGCGGACCTCATCGATCCCGACACCCTGAAGACGCGCGTGCGGATGATCGAGCGCGGCAGCGATTTCTACCGGCTTGCCCGCGCGCTCGAGTACCAGCAGACGTCGCACGAGGACCCGGAGTGTTAACGAGACACGGCACGTCGAGTATCGGCCGAGGAGGGCATGTGGAGCGATTGGACCCGGTCATCGGGCGCGAGGTGCGCGAGCGCTTCGCCGCCATCGGCAGGGACCTCTTCTTGACCGGGGCGATATCGAGTCATGGAGGCAACCTGTCCGAACGTCACGGAGACAGGATCATCATCACGCGCCGCGGCTCGATGCTCGGCAGGCTCCGTGAGGAAGACATCGTGTGGACCGAGGTCGCGGCGTGCGAGCGGGACTCGGAATGTTCGCGCGAGCTCGTCGTGCACCGGGCGATCTACGAGGCGACCGACGCGCGCGCCATCGTGCACGCGCACCCCGTACACGCGATCGCGCGCTCTCTGCGCGAGGCGGTCATCGCGCCGGTCGACTCCGAGGCGCAGTACGTGCTTGGCGACGCGGTGCCCGTGGTGAGCGCGGCCGAGACGATCGGCTCGCCGGAGGCCGCCGAACTGCTCGCGGGCGCGCTCGACAAGCATCCGATCGCGGTGCTGCGCACGCACGGGGTCTTCGGCCGCGGCGTCACGCTCGAAGAGGCGTTCTACCACGTCACCTGTCTCGAGGCGGCGTGCCGGATCCTCGACCTCGCGGAACAGCACGATTAGGTCCGATCGGTCAGGACCGCGTCACTCGCTCTGCACGTCCTCTTCGGCTCCGGCGTCGTCATCGGCCTCGTCCTCCGTGTCGACGTCGAGGTCGTCCTCCTCGCCGGGCACGGTGATCTCAAGGTCTATCGGAGCGCCCGTCTCGGGAGCCTCCGGCTCGGCCTCGCCGCTCATGAAAAGCCACCATGCCCCGAACACGACGACCGCGATGATGATCACGATGACCACCCACGCGAAGGGGTTGCCACCGTTCCCGCGGTCTACAACCGTGGTGCGGTGCACCTCACGAGGCTGTTCCTGCTGCTGGTCCTGTTTGTCGTCATGCTCGCTCATCGCATCCTCCCTAATCCGACAATCTCCTGTACCCGCTTACCGCGACAGTGTAAACCGCGAAGCGCGGCGAGCCGCGTCTGCGGACGTGTTAGCCGAAGACCCGTCGCGGGGAACATACCTGACAGGCCGGCGACCACCGGCCCTTTCGCTACCGGAAAAGAGGAGGGTGGCATTGCGATGAGCGACACGCAGCGTGAGGCACAGAAGGTGAAAGCCGATGCGAAGCTCGACGAATGGCGCGCGCGTCTGGAGCAGATCGAGGCGAAGGCTCGCGGGGCGTCGGCAGACGTACGCTCGGAGCTCGACCGGGCCGGGGACGACCTGCGTGAGAAGATCCAGCAACTCCGTAGCGCCATGAAAGATGAGAGTTCGGATCTTGACGCGGAGATCGATCGCCTCAGCGCGTCGGCAGAAGGTGCCTGGGAAGCGATCAAGGAGCGCTTCAGAGGCGATGACTGAGACGAGGAGCGCGAGTGAGCCGACCCGATGAGACCCACAAGCCGGACCTCCACCTGAGTAGCGGACTCGAGAAGCCCTCACTGCTCGAACAGGTCAAGGGTACCGAAGCCGAGTTTCTCGGTGGGAAGCGCCGGCACTCCGACAACGTCGAGAGTGCCGTGCGCTACTTCCTCGAGTTCCTGCGCGGCTTCGAGTTCCTCTCGATCGAGGAGCCGACCGTCACCGTGTTCGGCTCGGCTCGCTTCGCAGAGGGGCACCGCTACTACGAACTCGCACGCAAGCTCGGCTCGGCGCTCGCCGAGGACGGCTTCGCCGTGATGACGGGAGCGGGGCCCGGGATCATGGAGGCAGCGAACCGCGGCGCGCACGAAGCGGGCGGACTATCGATCGGCGCGAACATCAACCTGCCGCTCGAGCAGCACGCGAACCCCTACGTGGATCGGCTCATCGAGTTCGAGCACTTCTTCGTCCGCAAGGTGATGCTCGTCAAGTACTCCTGCGCGTTCGTGATCATGCCGGGCGGTTACGGCACGCTCGATGAGTTGTTCGAGACGCTCACGCTCATGCAGACCGGCAAGATCGACGGGTTCCCGATCGTAGCGCTTGGCTGCGAGTTCTGGGAGCCGATGATCGACTTCTTCCAGGCCCGGCTCGTGGCCGAGGGGACGATCGACGCCGACGACATCGAGCGCATCTTCATGACCGACTCGGTCGACGAGGCGGTCGCGTTCATCAGCGAGCATCCGCGAAGCTGTAACGGGCAGAACAACAGAGTCGATAACGCGGAGGGCTGAGCGGTGGAAGGTGACCTGGACAGTTCGAGCTTCTTCGACTGAGGAGCGAGGGCGACGCGGCACCGTATCGAGCGGCGCGCTCGACGTCCCTAGCGTCGAATCAAGTCCTCATGCGCCTCCAGTAGGCTCTGCGGCACGTAGATGTCGGGCGCGATATGTTCGAGGTGCTCCAATGCGACGGTGGCGCCCCGTGTCAGACTCGGCTCGATGATATCGAACATGTCGTTCAACTGGTTCCAGTCGATCCCGGGCTCTATCTCATCGGCCAACCCTTGCATCTCAGGGAGGAAGACATCGACCAGGTAGTCGGTGTAGCCCAAGACGTGGTAATGGGTGGTGCGGTACTCCGAGGGGACCCTGATAGAGCGGAGTGTCTCTGCACCGTGACGTACAGATGCGGCTCCCTCGTTGATCCTTCCTTCGAATCTTGCGTGCTCCTCGTAGGTCATGGAAACGCCCACGGTCCTTCTGGAGCGTGCACCGTGGAGGTCTGCCACGGTCTGGGATATCACATCTAGGCCTTCGGCGATCCTGAAGAGCTCATCTTCTGCAGTCCGCTCGTAAGCCTCGGGGCTTACCGGTCTCGGAAAGACCAGTAGCACGCCGAATCCGAGCATCATGAGGAATCCGACGAATACGAACAGGGCCGAAGGACGGTGTTTCCGTGAAGGTCCTACTGGCTGCGAGTGGGGCCTGTCAGGCGAGTCTGTGGCGGCGCCGAGGCGTGCACCACATGACCCGCAGTATGCGGCTCGGGCGAGGTTCTTGCGTTCGCACTTCGGGCAGTGGTTCATGCACGCTTCCTCCCGTGAGCGGACACCTCCGCAACCGTGGCGCAGCAATCGCCGGACTGCCCGTGGGACTATCATGTGCCTGCTCACGCATGGTGCCCGGGGCGGGGATCGAACCCGCACGGCCTTTCGGCCACCGGTTTTTGAGACCGGCGCGTCTGCCTGTTCCGCCACCCGGGCACATCAGGTGAGCAGCGTCGCTCGCCGATTGTACCGAAGAGGCGCTGGTGCGCCTAGTTGACCTCGGCGCTCCCTATGACGAAGTGCGCCAGTTCCTCGGGCGTGACGTCGGCGTTGAAGCGTGGCGGGCACTCGGGGAACTCGTAGCCGATCACCGAAAGGAGCGCCTCGACGACGCGGCGGTCGTAGAGCGTGCCCGCTCCTTTCGCGAGTTCGGCGATGGCGTTCTCGGTGCTGAGCGCCGGCCGGTGGGGACGCGCGGTCGTCATCGAGTTGAAGACGTCGACCACGGCGAGGATGCGCGCGGGCATCCCGATCTGCAGGCCGGAACGGCGGTGCGGGTAACCGGAACCGTCGAGCCGCTCGTGGTGGTCGCGGATCGCCTCTTGCACGGTCGGGCTGAAGGCGGCGTTACGGGCCACTCGCGCGCCCTTCTCCGGGTGGGAGCGGACCTCGGCGAACTCCTCGGCGGTGAGCGTACGTCGCGCACCCACGATCGAGTCGGGCACTTCGAGCATACCCACGTCGGCAAGCGTGGCGGCGATCCTCAGGTCGGAGATGTCGCGTGCGCCGAGACCCAGGCCCTCGGCTACCGCGACGGCGTGCTCGGCGATGCGCGCGGAGCGTCGCGCGTAGTCGGGGACGCGGCCGTCGATGAGGGCTGCGAGCATGCGCAACGTCCCGCCGAGCTGGGTGCGGACCTCTCTGAGAAGCAGTTGGTTCTCGCTCGACAGCTCGATGATGCGGGCGACGAGGTCGAGGCCTTCGAGGTGGTCGGCATTGAATGGCTCGCCGCGTTTCCAGAGGCATACGACCGAGGTGAGCTCGCCTCTGATGCGCAGAGGCACGGCGAGTGCCTCGGAGCCCTTGTTCGAGTTGGAGATCGCTATGGGCTTCCCGGCGCGTACCGCGTCGAGGGCGACCTGCAGCACCGCCGAGTGGGCAGCGGCGTCTTCGACGTGGTCATCGGTGTATAGGGTGACGTCATCGCCCACGACGGCAGCCGCATCGGCCCCGAAGTGTTCGACCGACTCGCGCAGCACCTGTTCGAGCGCGTCCTCTTGCGGAAGCGACGTCATGACCTCGGCCGCGTGCTGAGCGAAGGCGAGACGCTCGTAGGCTTCCATGATCTCCGAGTTGGCCGCCTTGAGCTGCGTGTGCGCATCGAGGAGCTTGGCGCGAAGGCGGCGATGCTGATCGACCATGTAGAGGATGACTGCGAGCAGCAGGCCGATGAATACCGTTCGGAACACGTGGTCGTTGAGGAGCCACGTCTCGGGCGGGGCGATGCCGCCGAGTACCATGAACAGCAAGACACCCGTGATCACGAGCAGGACGACGATGATCACGTATGCAAGCGCGTTGAGGTGATGCTCGCGCCGGAGCACCCCACCGAAGCTCTCTCGCTGCTGCACCTGTGCCTCCTGCCCCTCGCGCTACCTTACTGTGAGTATCGGGTATGGGCAGATGAAAGGTTATATACATCGGACGAACGGTTGTCCGCGACCCGATATGCGGTCGGTCACCATGGAGCGGGGAGCACGAAACGGTCGGAGCGGCGCTCGTGCACCCGTCGTGAGGATATACTTCTCACCATGGCCGATACGCGACGACACCACCGGACCGACAAGGGAGCGGGCAGCGCTCACGTCACGAACGTGGCCGAGAACCTCCAGCTGCTCGCCGACCTCGGGTACGCCGACGTGGCCGTTGCAGTCGTCACGGACGAAGGGAGCCTCGAGGTCGTGGCCGATGCCAGGCCGATGACCGCTGCGACGACGGCGGCTGCGACCCGCACGGGCGACGTGCTGGCCGAAGAAGGCGAGCCCGAGGCATTCGAGGCGCTGGCGAGCGGCCGCGTCGTCAAGGGGATCCGCCGCCGGATCACCCGCGGCATCTCCTACGTGACCCACGCCTACCCGATCGGCACCGGCGACGACGGGCCGTACGCGGTACTCGTGCGCGACATCGCCCTGCAGGTCCTCGAGGCGCCCGGCACGATGGAGACGCAGTTCATGCAGGCGGCCGAAGACCTCCTCGGCGTGCTCGCGCGGACCCCGCTACAGACCACCGGAGACGAGCCGTTCGCGACGACCCGCCGCGCCGGAGACGGGGTACTGCGCCTCGACGACGAGGGCCGGGTCGCGTATGCGAGTCCCAATGTCGTGAACATCATGCGGCTCGCCGGCGTCGACGGGCGCGTGACCGGTATGGTCGCGACACGGCTTCCCGGCGGCAGTGGCGTGCTCGGCCCGGTGCTCCAGGAGCGTGCGGGGCGTGCGATCGCCCGGGAGCTCGAGACGGGAGGGCGCTTCCTCAACTACCGGGCGGTCAGGCTCGAGCGCGGGGCGCTCGTCATGGTCGAGGACCGCACCGACGCGCGCCGCAAGGAGCAGGAACTCAAGGTCAAGGAAGCGACGATCCGCGAGGTGCACCACCGCGTCAAGAACAACCTGCAGACGATTGCGAGCCTCCTGCGTATCCAGGCGCGCCGGACGAGCAGCGACGAGGCCAAGAGCGCGCTCGCCGAGGCCGTCGAGCGCGTGTCGTCGATGGCGGTCGTCCACGACATGCTCGCGTCGTCGGCCGACGAGAAGGTCGACTTCACGGCGGCGGCGCGCACCGTCGTCGACCTTGTGAGCCGGGGCCTGCTCGACAAGGACCAGGACATCTCCGTCTCGGTCGAGGGATCCGCCGGCGAGGTATCCGACCAGGTCGCGACCTCCCTCGCGCTCGTCATCGCCGAGCTCGTCCACAACGCCATCGAGCACGGCCTTGCGGGGGCTGAACACGGCGAGGTCGTCGTCACGATGCGACGCTTCCCCGGCGAGTTCATGCTCACCGTGCGTGACGACGGACACGGGCTGCCAGCGGACTTCGACCCCGGAGCCGCCGGCAACCTCGGGCTCGCCATCGTGCGCACGATCGTCGCCGACGACCTCAAAGGCGCACTCAGTTTCGGGAGCATGCGCGGGACCACGGTCACCGTCCGTATCCCGATGGCCGATGCACGCGACGACGCACGGGAGGAGTGAGGCGGTGCGCGTACTGATCGCCGAGGACGAGGCGCTCATTCGGATGGACCTCCGCGAGATGCTCGAAGAGGAGGGTCACGAGGTGGTGGGAGAGGCGAGCGACGGCAAGGCCGCGGTCGAGCTGGCGCGCACGCTCGGCCCCGATATCGTCTTCATGGACATCGAGATGCCGGTCGTGAGCGGCCTGGACGCCGCGTGCGTCATCGGTGGCGAGCGCATCGCCCCCGTCGTCATGGTGACGGCCTTCTCGCAATCGGACTACGTCGAACGCGCGTGTGCCGCGGGAGCGATGGGCTACCTCGTCAAGCCGTTCTCCGAGACCGACATCATCCCGGCCATGGAGGTCGCCGTTGCCCGGTTCGCCGAGGCGACACGCCTGGCCGATGAGGTCGAGGACCTAGAGGAGCGCCTCGAGACCCGCACGCTGCTCGACCGGGCGAAAGGCGTATTGATGGCTCGCGGTATGACGGAGCCCGAGGCGTTCGGCCGCATGCAGCGCCTCGCGATGGACCGCCGCATCACGTTGAAACAGGTCGCCGAGGCGGTACTGCTCGCGCACGAGGCGGGGGAAGAGTAGGGTGTAGGACGGCACTCACACGAGCGGAGGGGTATGTCGGGCACGCACACCGAGACGGTCAGCATCGAAGAGGCGCGGGAGGAGATCCGCGAACTCATCGACTCTCGAGACTGGCTCGCCGTGCGCCGCACCCTCGCCGACCTGCCCGTTCCTGAAGTGGCGGATCTGCTGCTCAGCGTCGAGATGCCAGAGCGGCTGCTCGTCTTCCGCTTGCTGCCGCGCGACCTCTCCGATGAGGCCTTCTCCTACCTCGACGGTCCCGACCAAGACGTCATCCTCGGCGGCCTGACCGACCGCGAGACGCGGCGGCTGCTCTCGGCGATGGCTCCCGACGACCGTACCGAGCTCTTCGAGGAGCTCCCGGGCGAGATCACCCAGAAGCTCCTCAACCTCCTCGATGCCGAGGACCTCGCGGAGGTCCGTCAGCTCCTCGGCTATCCCGAGGAGAGCGTCGGGCGCCTCGCGACCACGGATTACGTCGCGATCCGCCCGTGGTGGACTGTCGCGCAGGCGCTCACGCAGGTGCGCGAGCGGGGCCGGGACTCCGAGACGATCGATATCGTCTACGTGACCGACCGCAGTTGGCGCCTCGAGGCGTACTGCGAGCTGCGTCGTCTCATCCTCGCCGCGCCGGACCAACTCGTCTCTGACATCATGGAGCCGGTCCACGCGCCCGTGTCAGCCTTCGACGACCAGGAAGAAGCGGTCCGCGAGATGCAACGGCACGACATCGCCGTGCTGCCGGTGGTCGACTCGGCCGGCGTGCTCATCGGCATCGTGACCGCAGACGATATCTTCGACGTGCTCGAAGAAGAGGTCACCGAGGACATCCACCGTACCGGCGCTATCGCCCCTCTGCGGCAGAGCTACCGCCACATGGGCGTGTTCGGCCTGTACCGGAAACGCATCGGGTGGCTCGCCATCCTGCTTCTCGTCAACCTGTTGTCCTCGGGCATCATCGCCGCGTACGAGGAGATGCTCGCGCAAGTCATCTCGCTCGCGTTCTTCATCCCGCTCCTCATCGCCACCGGCGGCAACACCGGCTCGCAGTCGGCGATGCTCATGGTGCGCGCGCTCGTCACCGATGACGTGACTATCGGGCAGTGGGGCGTCACCTTCGTCAAAGAGCTCGGCATCGGAGTGCTGCTCGGCATCACGCTCGCGGTGGGCAGCTTCTTCCTCGGCCTGTTCAGGGCGGGACCCGATCCCACCATCGGCTTGATCGTCGCGTTTTCCATGGCGACCATCGTCGTGGTCTCGAACCTCATCGGCATGTCCCTGCCGTTCCTCTTCACCAAGTACGGCAGGGACCCCGCGGTCGCGTCGAGCCCGCTCATCACCTCGATCGCCGACGCCGCAGGGCTGCTCATCTACTTCTTCTACGCATCACGCCTGCTCGGACTGACGTAGACCGGGTGCGAGTCTCGGGAGTTCGGGTAGAACCCTGGTAGGAACTGGACGGAGCCAGAGATCAGCCGAGGGAGTCGCCGATGCCAGCATCATCGACCGTGTTCATCGACCCCGATGTCTTCGACGGGGTCATCTTCGACATGGACGGCGTCATCACAGACACCGCCGGATTGCACGCCGAGGCGTGGAAGAAACTCTTCGACGACGTGCTCAAACAGCACGCATGGCGCACCGGAGAGCGGTTCGTCTCGTTCGACCCGGTCGATGACTATCTCAAGTACGTGGACGGCATGAGCCGGGCAGACGGGGTCAGGACGTTCCTCGCATCGCGCGGCATCGAGGTGCCCGAGGGCTCCCCCGACGACCCTCCCGACGCCGAGACCGTGCACGGGCTCGGGAGCAAGAAGAACGACTTCTTCCTCACAGCGCTCGAGGAGCACGGTGCCGTCGCGTTCCCTGAGGCGGTGCGCCTGCTCCACGAGTTGCGTGCCGCGGGGGTGGCGACCGCGATCATCTCGGCGTCGCGCAACGCCGGCCACGTGCTCGACTCGGCCGGCGTGACCGAGCTCTTCGACGCGCAGGTCGACGGGACGGTGGCCGATGATCTCGGGCTCGCGGGCAAGCCCGACCCTGCTGTCTTCCTCGAGGCCGCCCGCAGGCTCGGAATCGACCCCGCGCGCGCGGTGGTCGTCGAGGATGCCGAGGCGGGGGTGGCCGCCGGCGCCTCTGGTGGGTTCGCCCTCGTGATCGGCGTCGATCACACCGGCGCGCCGGAGCGACTGCTTGCCAACGGCGCGCACGTCGTCGTCCACGACATGGCCGAGGTGGCCGTGGGTGCGGGGGAGGATGCTGCTGCGGCTCGGCCAGCTGCCGCGGCCCCGGCTGCACCGCCCGCCGCACCGCCCGCCGATCCCGCGACCGCGGTGCCGATGGCCGAGCTGCCCTCGGCCCTCGAGGAGTGGGCCGCCATCGAGGCGCACATCGCTGGCAGGACGCTCGCGGTCTTCCTCGACTACGACGGCACGCTCACGCCCATCGTCGAGCACCCGGAAGACGCGCTGCTCGACGAGGGGATGCGGGAGCGCATCCGCGATCTCGCCTCACGCTGCCTCGTCTCGGTGGTGAGCGGACGCGACGTCGCCTTCGTCATCGAGCAGGTGGCGGTCGACGAGGTCATCTACCTCGGCAGTCACGGCTTCGACGTCGTCACGCCGGAGGGCGTGGAGCTCTCGAACGCACGCGAAGGCGAGTTCGACCGCTTCTTAGGGCCGCTCAACGAGGCGGAACACGCCATCACCGACGCGGTCGCGCCCGTCCTCGGCGCGCGCATCGAGCGCAAGAAGTACGCGATCGCGGTGCACTACCGGCAGGTCGCGCCGGTCGACGCGCCGATCGTGGAGCGTGCCGTCGACGAGGTGCTCGCGAACCAGCCGCTCCTGCGCAAGACCGGCGGCAAGAAGGTCTTCGAGCTGCGGCCCGACATCGACTGGGACAAGGGCCGCGCGCTGCAGTGGCTGCTCGAGGCCCTCGGCAAGAGCGGTAGCGACGTCGTGCCGGTCTACATCGGCGACGATCTGACCGATGAGGACGCGTTCGCGGTCGTGCGCGGGCGCGGCCTGGCCATCGTGGTCGCCGGCGAGGACGAGCGTGCCTCGCTCGCGGAGTACCGCGTCGCCGACACCGATGAGGTGGGAGAGGTGCTCGGCTGGCTCGCGGGGCTTGCGGGAGGTGCCGCATGAGCGTGTGGACGCTGACGTACGACGAGTACGACCCTGCCGAGGAGCGCCTGCGCGAGGCGCTCTGCACGGTGGGCAACGGCTACATGGCGGTCCGGGGCGCCGCTCCGGAGTCCTCGGCAGGAGAGCACCACTACCCGGGGACCTACCTGGCCGGCTACTTCAACCGGCTCGACACCGATCTTGACGGGCGCACCGTGTCCAACGAGTCGATGGTCAACATGCCCAACTGGCTGCCATTCACGTTCCGCCCGGTAGACGGGGAGTGGTTCGACCTGGATTCCGGCGCCTACGAGTTGCTCGAGTACACGCAAGAACTCGAGCTCAAGGTGGGTGTGTTGCGCCGGCACATGCTCGTGCGCGACCGGCAGGGACGCACCACGGCCATCGGCCAGCGCCGGTTCGTGCACATGGCCAACCAGCACCTCGGGGGGCTCGAGTGCACGGTGAGGCCCGAGGACTGGGACGGGACGATCGAGTTCCGCTCGGCGATCGACGGGACCGTCGTCAACACGGGCGTCGAGCGCTACCTCGAGCTCGACAGCGTCCACCTCGAGACGCGCGAGGAGGGCGCGGACGGGGCGCTTTCGTGGGTCGTGGTCGAGACGAACCAGTCGCACCTGCGCATCGCGGTAGGCGCCCGCCTGCGGATCCTCGTGAACGAGGAGCGCCGTGATGTCGAGTTCGCGCATGCGGCCTCCAGCGGGCACGTCGAGACGACGTTCACGGTCGAGGCCGCCGAGGGAGACGCGGTCTCCGTGGAGAAGATCGCAGCCGTCTTCGGCTCGAGGGACAACGCTATCGCCGAGCCGCTCCAGGAAGTGCTCACGCACCTGAAGCGGTGCCGCGACTTCGCCGACTTGCTCTCGCTGCACGTGCTCGCGTGGGACCAGCTGTGGCGCCGCTTCGGCATCCATATCGACGTGGGTGACGGCGAGCGGGTGAGCATGATCCTCAACCTGCACATCTTCCACCTGCTGCAGACATGGTCGCCCAACGTCATCGACATGGACGTGGGCGTGCCCGCGCGAGGACTGCACGGGGAGGCGTACCGCGGGCACATCTTCTGGGACGAGGTGTTCGTCCTCCCGCTCGTCAACTTCCGGCTGCCGCAGCTCACGCGTGCCTCGCTCCTCTATCGGTATCGCCGCCTGCCCGAGGCGCGCTACCTCGCCTACAAGGAGGGCCACGCCGGCGCGCTCTTCCCGTGGCAGAGCGGGAGCAACGGGGCCGAGGAGACACAGACCTACCACCTCAATCCGCTCTCCGGCGAGTGGAAGCCCGACAACTCCCACCTGCAGCGCCACGTCAACCTCGCCATCGCCTACAACGTCTGGACCTACTACCAGACCACCGAAGACGAGGGCTTCATGTCGGCGTACGGCGCCGAGATGCTCGTCGAGATCGCCCGGTTCTTCGTGAGCCTCGCGACGTACGACCGGGTGAGCGGCCGCTACGAGATCAAGGGGGTCATGGGCCCCGACGAGTACCACGACGGCTATCCGGATGCCGAGGAGCCCGGGCTCGACAACAACGCCTACACCAACATCATGTCGGCGTGGACCATCTGCCGGGCGAAGCAAGCACTCGACTCGCTGCGCCCCCAGCGGCGCCGCGAGCTGGGAGAGCGGCTCGCTCTCGGCCGCGAGGAGCTCGAACGGTGGGACGAGGTGAGCCGCAAGCTCAAGGTCCCCTTCCTCGAAGACGGCGTGATCGCCCAGTTCGACGGCTACGAGGACCTCGAGGAGTTCGACTGGGACGGCTACCGCGAGAAGTACGACAACATCCAGCGCCTCGACCGCATCCTGCATGCCGAGGGCGACACGCCCAACCGCTACAAGGTCTCCAAGCAGGCCGACGTCCTCATGCTCTTCTACCTGCTGGCCGCAGAGCGCCTGGCCGAGGTGCTCGAGCACCTCGGCTACGAGTGGAGCGACGACCTCGTGGAGCGATGCACGGATTACTACCTCAAGCGCACGTCGCACGGCTCGACTCTCTCCGGGATCGTGCACTCGTGGGTCATCGCGCGCACGGACCCCGCCCGGGCCTGGGACCTGTTCACCGAGGCGCTCGAGAGCGACATCTGCGACGTGCAGGGAGGGACCACCTCCGAGGGCATCCACCTCGGCGCGATGGCCGGGACGGTCGACCTCGTGCAGCACTGCTTCACCGGGCTCGTGCCGCGCGGCGACATCCTCTGGGTCGACCCGGCGCTCCCGGACGAGGTGCGCGAACTCGGGATGACGCTGCGCTACCGCCGGATGTGGCTCGACATGCGCTTCACGCACGAGCGCGTGTCGATCATCTCGGACGTGGAGGACACCGGCGCCTGCCGGATCGGCTACGGCGATCAGGTCTACGACTACGTGGCCGGCCAGACCCTCGAGATCGAGCTCGCGAAGGGAGAGGTCGATGAATAAGGTGGTGGCGCGGTACGTTGACGGGCGAGTGGTCAAGGGGGCGACCGCGGACTTCTTCCCCAACAAGCAGACGTTCCACGTGTCGTTGGCGGACGCACCGCCCGGGACGAAGCCGGTCGAGATCAAAACGGCCGACCTCAAGGCACTGTTCTTCGTGAAGGACCTCGAGGGTGACCCGGACTACGTCGAACGGAAGGAGTTCGACCCGTCACGGCCTCCCATCGGGCGCCCGATCAGGGTGGAGTTCAACGACGGTGAGGTCCTCGTGGGCACCACGACCGGTTACCAGCCCGGCCGGCCGGGCTTCTTCATCGTCCCGGCCGATCCCGAGTGGAACAACGACCGCTGCTACGTAGTCACTGCGGCCACCCGGGACGTGAGCTTCCTCTGAGGTACGGAAGCGCCTGCTTGGGAAGCGCCTGCGCGGTAGGGAGGGATGGCGATGGGCATGCACGAAGCTGACATCGGACTTCCCTCGGAGTGGGTGGTACGGTGGGCGTCGCTCATAGAGAGCGGTACGGTGCTCGACCTCGCCTGCGGAAAGGGACGCCACTCACGCTTCTTCCTCGAGCGGGGGCTCGATGTCGTCGCCGTGGACCGGGAGCCGAGGGAGATCCCAGGCGCACGGTTCGTGCAGGCCGATCTCGAAGATGGTGGTCCGTGGCCGCTGGCGGGCGAGCAGTTCGAGGGCGTGGTCGTCACCAACTACCTTCATCGGCCGCTCTTCCCGCACATCGTCGACGCGCTCGCCCCGGGCGGCGTCGTGATCTACGAGACGTTCATGGTGGGCAACGAGCGGTACGGTGGAGTGTCCAACCCTGACTTCCTGCTCGAGCCCGGCGAGTTGCTCTCGGCGTTCGACGCTCTCGAGGTGCTGGCGTTCGAGGAGACCGAGGTCGACAGTGGGAAGCGGCGGGTCGTCCAGCGGATCTGCGCACGCAAGCGACCAGGTTAGAGCGGTTCGCCGCAGCGGTGGCGGCGGGGGAAGCGTCGCACGCGCCGGCTCCCCTCGCCGTCGAACCCGAAGGTCTCGACCTCGATCTCATCGGGCAGGATGGTGACGATGTTGTAGGAGGGCGGCGTGTCGCCGCGCGTGCGCCACGTGCAAGCGGTCCCGCTCGTGACGATGAGCGTGTCGTTGACCTGCCAGGCGTAGGGGACATGCCGATGGCCAGCGAGCACGAGGTCGACCTTGTAGCGGTCAAGAATCTCCAGCACGTCGCCGGCGTCGAGCACGATGTTGCGCTCCCGGCCGGTGCCGGGGATGCCTACGAGGTGGTGGTGGATCGCCACGATCTTGAAGCCCGGCACGTCCTCGAGCTGGTCGGTGAGCCACTCGTAGCGATGTCGGCCGAGCTCGCCGTCGTTGAGGTCGGGCTTGCTCGAGTCGACCGAGACCACGCGAACGTGCTCGCAACCGAGCTCCGGGGCGGATGTGGCGAAGTGCAGGTCGCGGGCGGTCCATCTGTCGCCGAACAGTTCGATGAAGTGGATGTAGCCGACGTTGCGGCTGTCGTGGTTGCCGGGGATGACGACGACCTCGTTGCAGGCGAGCCGGTCGAGCTGTGCCTTCGCGATCTCGTACTCGTCCCGGTAGCCGCTGACGGTGAGGTCGCCGGGGACGACCACGAGGTCGGGCGAAAGGTCGTTGACGCGGTCGATGACGAGGTGGAGGAGCCGCTCGTCGTAGCGGGGGTCCCCGCAGTGGAGGTCGGAGAATTGCGCGATCACGAAGCGACCGCTCTCGTGCTTTGCGGACATGGGTGGACGCCCTCCTGTCTGCCTCGGTCTCTTGCCGGCACTCCATTCTGAAGATACCCACCGGTGTCTTAGGGCGAATCTTCGAGATGTCCGGTCCTCCGAGCCGAGAGTAGACCCCCCGGATATCCACGCGCTTCGTGTTTCGCCCGTGTAGCAGTCCACGTGTAGCAGCCCACGCGTCCTACCAGTGGGGTATAAGTAAACATGTCAATGCTGCAGTCGGTGGCGCGGTGAAGGGATTGCTTGGATGGGTCCGGAGAGCCGCACGACCTTACAGGTCGGAGATCACCCCTCGGCTCCTGTAGTCGGGGTGGGCGCTTCTGCTGGAGGGCTTGAGGCCTTCTCTGAGCTGCTGGAACTGCTGCCTTCATCTCCGGGATTCGCCCTCGTGCTGATCCAGCACCTCCAACCCACACACGAGAGCGAGCTCGCCGAGATACTCAGCCGTAAGACGTCGATGCCGGTCGTCCAGGCCGCGCAGGACATGCCGATCGAGTCTGGCCACGTGTACGTCATTCCGCCCAACGTCGAGCTGCGCATCAGCGGTGACGCGTTCGTGCTGAGCCCGCGCCCCAGCGGATTGGTGCCGAGCCTGCCCGTCGACGTGTTCCTTACATCGCTTGCCGAACAGCGCGGCAACCAGGCCATAGGTGTCATCCTCTCCGGTTCGGCCTCAGACGGCACCAAGGGTCTGGCAGCCATCAAGGCCGAAGGCGGTATCGCGCTCGTCCAGGATCCCGCGACCGCCGCTCAGAGCGGGATGCCCGAGAGCGCGATCGCTGCCGGGGTCGTCGACGCCGTGCTCACGATCGAAGAGATAGCCCACGAACTCGTCAGACTGGCCGCGCACCCCTATGTCCGTACCATCGAAGCCTCCACGCCGTCCGAGGAACCTCCGACGCTTGCTCCGGATGACGAGACTGCTCTCGCGAGCATCATCACCCGCCTCAGGGGCTCGACCGGACTGGATCTGAACCACTACAAGAGGCCGACACTGTTGCGTCGGATAGAGCGCCGCATGGCTATGGCGCGCGTAGCAAGCATGACCGAGTACGCAAGACTCCTGGATTCAGCTCCCGAGGAATCGACCGAGCTCTTTGGCGACGTGCTTGTCAGAGTCACCTCCTTCTTTCGGAATCCCGAGGTCTTCGAGGCGCTGAAAGCAGAGGTCTTTCCTTCCATCGTCTCGCGTGTCGAGGACGACGCGTCGATCCGCATCTGGGTCCCCGGCTGCGCCACGGGCCAGGAGGCATACTCGATCGCGATGCTTCTATGGGAGCACCTCGAGGCCTCGGGCTCAGTGGCGCGAGTCCAAGTGTTCGCATCGGATCTCCGGGAAGGGGATCTCGCCATCGCGCGACGGGGGGTCTATCCCGCCGAGATCGCCTCGGAGATGTCGCCGGAAAGACTCGAGCGCTTCTTCGCCCAGGTAGACGCTGGCTATCAGATCAGCAAGTCCATCAGGGAGCTCTGCGTCTTCGCACGGCACGACATCACGGCCGACCCGCCTTTCGCGCGGCTCGATCTTGTGAGCTGCCGAAACCTGCTCATCTACCTCGATAGCACGCTCCAACGGCGCGTTATCGGCACGCTGCACTACGCATTGGTTCCGGAGGGCTTCCTCCTACTTGGAGACTCGGAGAACACCGGTGCAGCTCCGGGCCTGTTCAGGAGCACCGAGCACAAGGGGGTGTTCAAGCGCCTACCCGGCGATGCGCGGCCTCTGGCCTTTGGTGAGTATTCGCGTGGTCACACAAGTGCATCCCCGGGTGAGCGAGCGGGCTCTGCGATCGAGTCCGAACGCGAACGCGAATGGAGCGATGCCCAAAGGCAGCTCGACGCGATGCTTCTGGACAAGTATGCGCCAGCAGCCCTGCTTGTCGACGACAGACTTGGCGTCAAGCAGGTTCGCGGCGACGCAGGAAAGTACCTGCGCCTACGGCCGGGTGACGCCACACTGGACCTCCCGAGCATGGTCTCCGTTGGTTTGGCCTCGGCGATCAAGTCCGCTATCGAAGAATCGCGCGTGACTGGCGCGCTGTCACGCCGGGAGAGCGTCCGTTCGCGCCGTGGGGGTGGGCACGCGGCTCTCCAGATCGTGGTCATCCCGATCGTTACAGAGGATCAGCCGATGAGCTACGCCGTGCTCTTCAACGAGGGCGCCGCTGTATCTCGTACCGAGGGGGAGGGCGGCAGCGAGCCGACTGAAGTGGAGTACCTGCGCCAGGAGCTTGAGGCCGCGACCGAGCGGTTGCGCATCCTGCATGAGGGCCGGGACGCAGCCCACGAATCGCTGCGCGCCGCCAACGAGGAGATCCAGTCGAGCAACGAGGAGCTCCAGAGCATGAACGAGGAGCTCGACACAGCCAAAGAGGAACTCCAGTCCACCAACGAGGAGCTCGCCACTCTCAACGACGAGCTACAAGCCCGCAACGCCGAGCTCGCGCAGCGTAACGATGACTTGGACAACGTGTTGGCGAGCGCTTCGATCGCCATGCTCGTGCTCGATGCCGATCTGACCATCCGCCACTTCACGGCTCAGGCGGCTCGTGCCTTCAATCTCATAGACGGCGACATTGGACGCAAGATCACCGACATCCGTTGGCACCTCGCGATCGATGACGTTGAAGGACTCGTTGACTCGGTGCTTCGTACCGGACAGCCACAAGAACGCGAGGTGGCGGACGAGTCGGGTTGCTGGTTCAGGATGACGATTCGGCCGTACGTGCGCGGCGCCGAGGGAATCGCCGGGTCGGTCGTGACGCTGCTGGACATCGACGCTTTGCGGCGATCGCAGATCGTGCTCGAGCGGGCGGCGTTTCTCAACGAAGCGGCGACTAGACTGAACGCCGCGCTCTGGTCGGCTGACGGCACCCCATCACTCGCCCTCGCATCAGGCGTGATCGGTGACGCTCTGGGCGCGAGTCGCGTACAGCTATTCTCCTGGGAGGACGATGGCTGGAGCTTGCTGGCGGACAGCCCTGTTTCCGACCCCGCCCCGCGACCCCGGCCTCCTACCCCTGCAGAGGCCGCGGGTCTCGCCTCGCCCCAAGACACGGGGCAACAGCTTGCCGAGGAACGTATGGACGGCGGCGGACTGCGAATCTCTGTGCCCCTGCTGGGCACACACGGTGCTTACGTTGCGTCCCTGCGTGTGGAGTTCGACGACGCGCGCCACCTCGACGCCGTTGAGGATGACTTCGTCAAGCGCACCGCGCGGACGATCGCGCTCTTCCTGGAACGCGAGCGTCAGGCAGAGGTCCTCGAGAGGCTCGTGTCAGAACGCACTGCGAAACTCGAAGCGGCTTTGGACGAGCTTGAGACGGCCAGCACAGTGAAGAACGTGTTTCTTACGAACATGAGCCACGAGCTTCGAACCCCGCTCAACTCCATCATCGGGTTCTCCACGATTCTGCACAGCGGCATGGCGGGCGAACTCAATGAGGAACAGAAGCGGCAGATCGCGATGGTGCTCTCCTCGGGAAAGCATCTGCTCCAGATCGTGTCCGATCTGCTCGACCTGGAGAAGATGATGGCCGGTGCGATGCCCGTGACGATCGAGGAGTTCCGACTCGCCGATGCGGTCCACGCCGTTGTCGAACTGGAGCGGCCGCTTGCAGAGTCCAAGGGCATCGAACTGCTCGTAGCAGCGATGGACCAGGACATCGTCATGCTCTCGGATCAGATCAAGACCCGGCAGATCCTCCTGAATCTGCTCAACAACGCGATCAAGTTCACAGACACCGGGCACGTCACGGTTAGCGTGCGCGTGGAAGGGGAGTCCTGCGTCATCCTCGTGGAGGACACCGGGTGCGGTATGACGTCCGAGGAGCTCGAGCGAGCTTTCGTCGAGTTCGAGCAGGTGGGCCACGATTCGGCTCGCGTCAGGGACGGTACCGGCTTGGGCCTGAGCATCTCCTCCCGGCTCGCCGAACTCCTCGGCGGCTCGCTGACAGCACAGAGCACCCCGGGAGCGGGATCGACCTTCAAGGTCGTTCTCGCGCTCCGACTGGACCCGGACAAGCCCGACTGACACAGGCCGAGGGCCGCCCACATCCGCCCACATTCGTGTTTCGCCCGTGTTTCCTCGGCGGCACG
>SKMN01000059.1 GCA_007121015.1 Coriobacteriia bacterium | reverse complement strand
CGGTGAAGGGACCGTCGAGGGTGACGTTGCCAGAGTTGGTGAGCGTGTAGGTGTAGGTGATGGTGTCGCCGACCGCGTCGTAGGTCTGCGGCGTGGCGGACTTGACGAGCGTGAGCTCGGGGTTGTTCATCGCGTTGCCGAAGTACAGGCCGCCCGTGTGCATGCCGTTAGACACGGTCACGCCACCGGGAGCCGCGGTCTGGAACCAACCCGGCTGCAGGACCTCGGTCAGCGTGTAGCTTCCAGGAAGCGGATTGGTGAACGCATACGAGCCATCGGCGACCGTATCGGTCTCCGCATAGAGCACTCCGTTGCGGTACAGCTTGATCCGCCAGCCGCTCAAGCCGGGCTCGCCCGGATCCTTGATCCCGTTCTCGTTGAGGTCGTGGAACTTCTTGCCCGAGAGAGACGCCGAATACGTGAAGGAATTCGTCTTGTCCGCGCTCAGCGTTTCGAACATCGTCTCTGTGCCGAGCAGTATGTCCGCACCGCCGTACGTCGCATACCAGTCGACGCGAGTGATGGTCGAGTCCTTGGGTAGGACGACTGCTCCGGAGTACACGCCGCCATCAGGCTGGAGCGTGACATCGGAATGCGGGTCTGTGCTGCCACTCAGCCAGAACCGGGCGAAGAAGGTCGTCCCCGCAGGGGCACCGTTGTAGGTGAGGGCGAACGTTTTGGTGACGGTCTTCGGCGCAGGCTTGAAGCAGAAGCTCACATGGCTGAGCCCATACGGATTGTTGTTCTGCGGGTTGATCGGAGCCTGCAGGCCGGTGTCCCACGTCGCCCCTCCGAGAGGCACGTAGTCGTACAGGTTAGCGTCAGGGCCACCTTTGGCGACCACTTTGTAGACGATGATCCCGGTCACAGACCAATCGAACGACGTGCTCGACGCGTTAGAGATGGTCACTGTGCCGCCACCATCCACCGCATACACGCCGTTCTTGGGCGCTTCGTCGATCTTGAACTCCGTGTATCCCTCCGATGGGGAGATACTGCCGCACGTCGGATTGCCTTCGATGAGGGTCGGAGTCACACCCCGGCCACTCGTCTGGCTGGTGCTCGTGATCGTCAAGGTGCCCGCGGTCTCACCATCTCCGGTCGCCGTCGAGGTCGAGGCGACTCGAGGCCCATCCGTTGTCCCTGAGACGCCGTCGTCACCGGGGCTTGAGGAATCGCCTTCGACGCCCCCGCCGTCACTGTCCGTCTGGCCCTCTGCCTCACCTGCGATGCCGTCTGAGCCCTCATCGCCGGCGATCGGCGCCTCAGCCGATCCGGTGGCATCAGCGGACGCCTCGAGTGGTGTCGCCACCTCCTCGGCATAAGAAACGGGCACCGAAGTTCCGATGCCCGTGAACATCACCGCGATCACGACGACGAGATACGTCGTGAACACCCGGGAGAGCAGCGAGTCGCTGCGCACCATACGAGACATGATTGCCATCCCCTCTTCCTCGGTGGCACCTCCGAGCGTCCCCCCACACCCGGTCCCGAGAAAACGTAGAGACCGGCTCGCATGTCACGGGCCGGTCTCACCACTGGCTCCCCATCACCTGCTTGGTGACCGACACGAGATCGGTGATGGATCGTCGCCTCCCGCTCGACCCGACAAACGCGGGCCAGCACGAAGAAGGGTTGTCAAAGGTGTCCTGCTCCAGCTACCTGGTACAGCGTATACCCGGAGCAGGAACGAATCCGAGATGAGCGTGCATCATCCATCGGTATGAACAAGGGAGGAGTACAACTTAAGTGTTGTGGGTCACGAGCTCTTCGATCGGCGCTTGCGGCCCCTCGAATGGAATCCGCACTCGCGAACGAGGGCCTGTTTGAGCACTTCATCCATGTTGGCAACCGGGATGATCGAGAGGTCATCACGTACGTGTTGTGGGACGAGTTCGAGATCGCGCTCGTTCTCCTTCGGGATCAACACGGTCGTGACGCCGGCACGGTGTGCGGCAAGCAGCTTCTCTTTCAGACCGCCGATCGGAAGCACCCTTCCCCGGAGCGTGATCTCGCCTGTCATCGCGATATCGCGACGAACCGGACACTTCGTCAACACCGACGCGAGTGACGTCGCCATCGTGATCCCTGCTGACGGCCCATCCTTGGGGATCGCCGCCGCGGGGACGTGGATATGCATGTCCAGCTTCTCGGCGAAGTCGGTCGGTATGTCGAGCTGCTCTGTCCGTGTCCGGATGTAGGAAACGGCCGCCTGCGCCGACTCCCTCATCACGTCGCCGAGATGCCCGGTGAGCGTGAGGTGGCCTTTGCCCGGCATCGTAGTGGACTCGATCGTGATGACATCGCCGCCGACCTCCGTCCACACGAGTCCCGTGGCGGCCCCGACCTCGTCCTTCTCCTCCGCCAGTCCGTATGAGAACTTGGGCGGGCCCAGGTACTTGTGGAGCGTGCGTTCGGTCACACGCGTCTTGGTCTTCTTGCCTTCGACCACCTTGCGGGCGGCCTGGCGACAGACCATCGCCACGGTGCGCTCGAGGTTGCGCACGCCCGCTTCACGCGTGTAGCGCCGCACTATCTCCCGGAGGGCTCCTTCGGTGAACTCGAGTTTGCCCGGGGTGAGACCGTGCTCCCTGATCTGCTTGGGCACGAGGTACTTCTCGGCGATGTGGAGCTTCTCATCCTCCGTGTAGCCCGGGAAGTGGATGACCTCCATGCGGTCGCGCAGGGCGGGAGGGATCGGATCGAGTAGGTTAGCCGTGGTGATGAACATGACGTTCGACA
This sequence comes from Coriobacteriia bacterium, assembly GCA_007121015.1. GTDB lineage: Bacteria > Actinomycetota > Coriobacteriia > Anaerosomatales > SLCP01 > SLCP01. The sequence continues at coordinate 56,509 of SKMN01000059.1, read as the reverse complement.
GGTCGAACGGCGCCTCGAGGTAGTGGTCCTGGAACGCGAAGTTCTGCTCGGGATCGAGCACCTCGAGGAGGGCGGAGGTCGGATCTCCCCGGAAGTCCATACCGACCTTGTCGACCTCGTCCATCATGAACACGGGGTTGCTGGTGCCGACCTGGTTGATCGACTGGATGATCCGCCCCGGCAGAGCGCCAACGTACGTACGGCGATGACCGCGGATCTCGGCTTCGTCGCGCACTCCACCGAGCGACATGCGGATGAACTCGCGCCCGAGCGATCGCGCTATCGACTTGCCGATGGACGTCTTCCCCACGCCTGGCGGACCGACGAAACACAGGATCGGCCCCCGCATGTGATCGGTCAGCTTGTGCACCGCGAGATACTCGAGCACGCGCTCCTTGACCTTCTCGAGACCGTAGTGGTCCGCGTCGAGGACCTCCTGCGCCTCGATGAGATCGAGCTTCTCCTCGGATTCCTTCGTCCATGGCAGGCCGATGAGCCAATCGAGGTATGTGCGGATGACGCTCGTCTCGGCCGCAGCGGGCGGCATCTTCTCCAGCCGGCCGAGCTCCTTGAGCGCCTTTGCCTCGACCTCCTCGGGCATCTGCGCCTCGTCTATCTTCTCCCGGTACTCGTCGACCTCGGCCTGTACTTCGTCGAGGTGGCCGAGTTCCTGCTGGATCGCCTTGAGTTGCTCACGGAGGAAGTACTCCCGTTGCGTCTTCGTCATCGACTCCTTCACGCGGTCTTGGATCTTGGAGCCCAGTTCGAGGATCTCGAGTTCTTTCTTGAGGAACGCCGTCGCCGTCTCGAGCCGGACGCGAGCGTCGACAGCCTCCAGGATCTGCTGCTTCTCATCGACCTTGAGGTTGAGGTGGAAGACGATGAAGTCGGCGAGGCGACCGGGCTCCTCGATAGCCGTCGCCGCCATGAGCACCTCTTGCGGAATCGGCTTACCGAGGTCAGACGCGCGCTCGAAGTCGTTGACCACCGCACGCATGAGCGCCTTCGTCTCGAAGTCGGCGTGCGGCTCATCCTCGATCAGCTCGATACGGACGAGGAAGTAGGGTTCGGTCTGCACGTACTCGACGACGCGGATCCGTTGCTGTCCTTCGACGAGCGCCTTCGCCGTGCCGTCCGGAAGCTTCAGCTCCTGCAGAATCGATGCGACGCACCCGATCTCGTAGATGTCCTCAGGCCCCGGGTCGCCGGTCTCGGCTTCCTTCTGCGTGACGAGCGCGACAAGGTGGCCCTCGCGCATCGCCTCCTCGAGCGCGTGCATCGAGCGCTCCCGACCGACGAACAGCGGGACGACGAGGTTCGGAAAGAGGATGAGGTCTCTCAATGGGATAAGCGGCAGGACCTCGGGTATGGCACGAACGTCGCTTTGCTGAGACATCTCGGCGTGGTTCCTTTCCCTCGTTACCGTGCGATAATCATTCTGCCCCAACTTCCTCGCCGGTACACGTCGGGCATGCCGAGGACCCGCCCGTAGCACGACGAACGTACATGATTCGGAGATCCGTGGACCACTTCTTCCACATCGACATACGCCGCCTGCGTGCCGCGATCCTCGCGCTCGTATGCGCGGCACTCCTGCTGTCCGTGACGCCGGGTCCACACGTGGCGCGCGGCGTACCCGCCGACGCTACCGTACACGTCGACGTGGATCCAGGACCGTACTCGATTCCCTCGGACGGCTCGTTCGAGATCGGGGTCGAGGCGCGGATCGACCACCCCACGCCGTACCTCGAGATCCGGTTCCAGCTGCGGAGGCCGAGCGGGCAACTCCTCTTCCAGCGCACCGAGGTCCGGAACGAGGTCGAGACGAGCACGGTGGGGGTCGCGTTCACCCGTGAACTCGCGGACTTCGGACTGCGACCAGACGCGTATCCGTACGAAGTACGTGTCCGCACGGAGGTCGGTGAGCCTCGCGAGCAGACCGTGCGCGGCATGCTGCTCGTCCACTCTCCCGGGCCGCCGGTCACGCCGGTCGCCCTCGCGCTGCGCTTCGGCCACATCCCGTCGTTCGACCCCCAAGGGCGGTTCGTCTTGGACCCGGCCGATTCCGATGAGACCAGGGCCGCTCTCAAAGCCCTGGCCAGGGCGGTCATCGACGAACCAGACCTCCGGGTGTCCGCCATCATCACGCCGTTGATACTCGAGGAGTGGGCACGCATCTCGAGCGGATACGAGCGTGCCGGACCCGGAGGCGTCACCGAGGTCCCAATCGAGGAAGAGGTCCCGGCGAGATACCGCGAGACCCTGGACGTGCTGCGCGACGCCCTGGCCACGGAGCGACTCGAGTTGCTGCACGTACCCTACGCCGACCCCGACATCGCGGGCCTCTCGGCGACCCGGTCCCTGCACGACCTCGGGGCCCACTACACTCGAGCGACATCCACGTACCTCGCCACCGTAGAATCCTCACCGTCGGCCGGCACCGCGCTCTCGTCGCCTACGCTGAACGCGGCCGCTCTCGGTGTGATGGGCGAATACGGCATAGCGTTCGCACTGCTCGACGATCCTGGGACGCTGGAGACCGAGGAAGGGACCGCCACGCCGGGACCGTGGACCATCGACGACTCTCGCGTCACCGCCCTCGTCTCAGACCCGGCCCTCGGGGTCCGGATAGCCTCGGCAGACACGACCGCAGCGGTGGAGCACCTGTTCGGCCGTGCCGTGTCCGAATCGCCCACTACCCCGGTCGCAGCGGTGTGCGACATCGGCCCCGGGCGCACCTGCGACGTCGAAGCGGTGCTCGACCTGGTCCGCGCCCTGCAGTCCATCCCCTGGGCTGACGGCGTCCTCGCGTCCGAGGCAGCCGGCGCACCGCCTCTCGGAAGGGCACGAACGGCACCGCTCGAGCGTGACGAAGGAGCACCTGCCGACTACTGGGAAGAGGTCGCCGAGGCGCGCCGCTTCGCGCAGGCCTTCGAAGCGGCCGCCGGGACGAACGACCCCGACGCCCGTGCGATCACCGATGCATCCCTTGTCGCCCAGAGTCGCAAGTGGGCCGGCCCGGACGGCAGATGGAGCATGGCCGAGCGCGGTCGCGCGTTCGCATCGTCGGCCACGAGACATGCGCGGAGCTATCTGGACCTCGTGCGGGTCGACGCGAACGACGTGACACTCCCCGGACAGCGTGGCGACGTGCCGCTCGGCATCTCGAACGGGTCGGGCAAGGATCTCGAGGTGGTCCTCAAGGTGCATGGCGAGGGGGTCCGCGTCGCCGGGGGTGGCACCGAACGGCTCACCTTGCACACCCACGACAACTTCCACACCGTCTCCGTCGACCTTCAGTCGGCGCTCGCGAGTGGTCTTTCGGTGGAGTTGTGGGCCGGTGAAGTACTGCTCGACTCGGCGAGTGCTACTGTCCGCGCATCCTACCTCGATCGCCTGGTCATGATCGGTGGAGTCGTAGCGGTCCTGCTCGCCCTGCTGTATTACATCAGGCGGCGCGGACAACAGGCCGATGCTGGTAAGATGCCCTCACGCGTAGATGATGGCGGAGGGGCCGGTGGGACGCATTGAAGAAGGTGATCGTTGCAGCGATGCTGCTCGCGGTCGTGGCGACAGCGTTCCACGACGCCGGCAGGTATGTCGCCCTTAGACGCCAACTCGTGGAAGGCACGCGGATTGCAGCAGAGAGTGCGGCGAAGCTGAACAGCGACCGCAACACAGCGGCGAGAGCCGCGATCGACGCGGCGGAGCCTCACGGTGTGACGGTCATCGCATACGACCAAGATGGGACTTCGGTCGAGGTCTGGGGTCAGATCGAGATCGACGGAACCTGGGTCCTCAACGATATCGCCGTATTGATCGAAGGTAGAGATCGGGACCGGCCGTACCTGCTACAGCACGCCGAATCCGCGATCATGAGATGAGCAGGCAGATGATGTATCGATGAAAACGGTAGTACTCGACACCAACGTCTTGTTGGCCGACCCGAACGCGCTCCTTGAGTTCCCGTCGACCGACGTCGTCATACCCGAGACCGTCCTCGGCGAACTCGACAAGCTCAAGACCTCCCGCGTCGATCCGGAGTTGCGCTTCCGGGGACGCGAAGTGAGCCGGATACTCTTCGAGCTCTCGGAGCAGGGCAGCCTCATAGAGGGTGTCGAACTCCCTGACGGCGGCGCACTGCGCGTCGTGCCCCTCGATCCCGATGCAGCGGTTCCCGAAGGCCTTGCGACCCGAAACGCCGACGACCGGATTCTTGCGGTCGCGTACCAGCTGTGCGCGGCCGGATGTCCTGACGGCATCAAGCTGGTGACGAACGATCTCAACATGCTGCTCAAGGCACAGACCTTCGGTCTTGAGGTACAGCGCCACTCCGACGGCCCCGACGGCAGTTTCGCGAAGCGCTACATCATCCGTCCGTTCCAGCGGTACCGCATCCCTCTCGGCATCTTGTTCACGTCGTTCGCCATCTTCGCGGCGATCGTCTTCGTGACGCTGTGGGGACCGGCTGCCCGCGCCCCGTCCATCGGTACGGTACCGACGGAATTCCGCGACCAGTTGCCCCAGGCACAGCAGCGCATCCTCGACTACCTCGTGGTGCTCGAGCAGAACGACGCGGACCTCGATGCCCGTCTCTCGCTTGCGAACATCTACTTCGACTTCCTCATGAACAGCGGCGATGTCCGGTATGCAAGCCTTGCTATCCGGCACTACGAGCGCTACCTCGAGGTACGACCGGACGCAAACGACGTACGCGTGAACATGGCGGTAGCCCTGTTCCGACTGGGAGGACAGACCGACCGGGCGATCAGCGAGACTCGTCGGGTTCTCGAACAGGAGCCCAATCACGCCCTCGCGAACTACTACCTCGGCCTCTTCTATTGGCGAGGCCAGCAAGACCTCCAGCTGGCGGCCAGCCAGTTCACCCGGGTCATCGAGCTGACCGAGACCGGGGACGAGCGCATGCAGGCGATCAACCGGGAAGCCGCCGCCGCGCTCGAGCAGGTCAGATCACAAGCCGAGGAGGAGGGACAGTCACTTCCTGGAGGGGGGGCCTTCTAGCATGCGATCCATCGACATCGCCATCATCGGAGCCGGTCCGGCGGGACTGACCGCCGCGCTCTACGCCGCCCGTGCACGAGCAAGTACGATCGTGTTCGAGCAGGGCGTCCCCGGCGGCCAGATCATAACCACAGACTGGATAGAGAACTATCCTGGCTTCCCCGAAGGACTCTCGGGTCAGCAGCTCGGCGACCTGATGCTCGCGCAGGCAGAGGCGTTCGGGGCAGAGATCGCCTCCTTCACGCCGGTCGTCTCGATCCGGGGGCACGACCTCGACTTCGTCGTCGCCACCGACGACGGCGACGAGTACCTAGCGAGGGCCGTCATCGTCGCGACGGGTGCCGTTCCCAAGAAGCTGGGCGTACCAGGCGAGGCCGAGTATACCGGGCGCGGCGTCTCGTGGTGCGCGACGTGTGATGGAGCGCTCTACAAGGGCAAGACGGTCGCGGTCGTGGGTGGCGGCGATGCGGCGGTCGAGGAGGCCCTCTTCCTGACCAAGTTCGCGTCGCAGGTCCATCTCGTCCACCGCCGTGACGAGCTTCGCGCAACGAAGTGCATCCAGGAGCGCTGCTTCGAGAACGAACGGATCACGATCCAGTGGAATCGGGTCCTCTCGAGCATAGAGGGCGACGGGGCGAAGGTCACTGGCGCACGTCTCGCGGCAACGAACGGTCAGCCCGACGAGCACCTCGATCTCGACGGTGTCTTCATCTTCGTGGGCGTCGATCCGATGAACGATATCGCACGCGACCTCATCGATCTCGACGATAACGGGTACATCAAGATAGATCATGATGGCCGGACGTCGTGGCCAGGGCTGTATGCTGCAGGCGATGTGACCGACTCGGACCTCAAGCAGGTCATCACCGCAGCGGCAAAGGGTGCCTCTGCAGCGTTCGAAGCTCTACGCTACGTCGACGAAAAGGTATGCTCTATCTAGAGAAGAGCACTGTCGAAAGGAGAACAGGGGTATGGGAGACTCACTGATACAGGTCACGGATGACGGCTTCGAGACCGATGTCGTCAATGCGTCCAAGCCGGTTGTCCTCGATTTCTGGGCACCGTGGTGCGGCCCCTGTCGGATGATGGAGCCCGTGCTCAAGGAGATCGCCGAGGAGTATTCGGACAAGATCGTCGTCGGCAAGCTCAACGTCGACGAGAACCCGGCCACGGCAGGCAAGTACGAGATCCTGTCGATTCCGACGCTCCTCGTGTTCGACAACGGCGAGGTCGCCAAGAAACTCGTCGGCGCGATGCCCAAGAAGAAGCTCGTAGAGGAGCTCTCCGACTGGCTCGGCTGATCCTGCCTGCAAGCACTCGCTTCACGATATGTGTCGCTGCGGCGGCCACCCCGTCACGACGGATGCAGCGGTGACGATGGTCGCCCGTACCGAAGGGACGGTAGGTCACCATTTGTGATTCCGGAATCCACCTCGGCCAATTGAAGCTCATGGTCGCGCAGGCCGATGAGACAGTCGCCCTCGCCCAGAAGTGGCTCGAGCAGCTCCACCACCTTGCCGATCAAGGGAACCTGACCGATGCGAGCGCCTCGGTCGCACAGGCGACGGTTCTTATCGGCGAGGCACGGGCGAAGTTGGCGAGTGCGATCGGCGATATGGAGACCGATGCCGGGAGCTCTGACGTCACGGTCGAGAGGGTCTGAACCGGCCCGGCATCAGCATGCCGCGCACGCCCCACGAGCCGATGTCCAGGTCGGCGAAAGGATTGCTACAATCGTCGCGTGAAGCGATCCGATAAATCCACACGTGGCGCGCACTCCGGCGAGCCTCTCCGGATCGGCAGGGCTCCGGCCTTCTTCGAGTGCCCGCAGTGCGGGCTGCTCACAGCCGATCCGCGCTTCGGCGCCGACGAGATCGTGTGCCCCTCGTGCGGAGCGCACGGTGACGGGAGGCGCACCTTCCCGCCCGAGCGGCTCCGCCGGCTCGACGGCCGCATCCGTGGCTACCGCGCCGACGGCGAACACGAGATCGTCGTCATCCTCGTCGAGACGTTCCTCGAGTCCATCCTGGAAGACATCATCGACCGCATCCTCACCGCGCGTGGCGCGGACGTGACCGTGCGCGAGGTCGTACTCGACGGCCAGCGTGCCATCGGCGCCCGCATCGGCAGGCTTTTCCCGCACCTCACGGGGGAGGACTTCGAGGATGCCGCCGCAGAACTCGGCTACCGCGATTTCCCGTACCGGTGGCGAGGACTGCGCGCCTCACGCAACGCGTTCATCCACGACTCCCCGTTCCGCGGCGCCCAGGAGACGCTTGGAGCGAGTGACGCCGATACGGCGATGGAGCTACTCGACCAAGCCTACGAGCTGTTCGTCTCCCTCAACAACCGCTTCGTCGCCACCTCCGACCCCACCGTGCCCTTCTGCGACCGGACGTAGGCGCGGGCTGTGGTGCCTTCACTCACGAGCACCGTCCACCTGCACGTACGCGGCGTAGTGCAGGGCGTCGGCTTCCGCCCGCACGTCTATGCGCTCGCAACGCGGCTCGGCTTGGTCGGCTGGGTGCTTAACTCCTCGGACGGCGTCTACTGCCTCGTCCAGGGTCCTCGTGACGCGGTCGACCGGTTCCTCACAGCCGTACGCAACGAAGCGCCGCCCATGGCGGTCATCGAGGAGCTCGTCGCCGAGGAGGTCGAGCCCGAACCGCTGACGGGATTCGAGATCCGCGAATCGGAGTCGTTCGCGGGTGCGGCGACCCTTGTCTCCCCCGACATCGCCACCTGCGAGGCATGCGCCCGCGAGCTCGTCGACTCGGACGACCGGCGTTTCCGATACCCCTTCATCAACTGCACGAACTGCGGGCCGAGGTTCACGATAATCGATGACATCCCCTACGATCGGCCCGCCACGACGATGCGGGTCTTCGAGATGTGTCCGGAGTGTGACGCCGAGTACTCGGACCCGGCTGACCGGCGCTTCCACGCCCAGCCCGACGCCTGCTTCGTGTGCGGCCCGCGACTCTATCTCGAAGATAGCGATGCTCCCGCTGAGTGGCGCTGGCCCCATGGCGTGGACACGGCCGCCGCGCGACCCCACCGCGATGCCGCGAACGAACGCGAGCGCTCGGACGCGATCATCGATGCAGTCGCGACCTCCCTCGCACGCGGCGGGATCGTAGCACTCAAGGGGCTCGGTGGTTTCCACCTTGCATGCGACGCGACCGACGAAGCGGCGGTCACCCGGCTCCGCGAACGCAAGCACCGGTGGGGCAAGCCGCTCGCAGTGATGGTGCGCGATGCGGCAGCTGCGCGAACGCTCGCCGAAGTGAGCGATGCCGAGGAGGAGCTCCTCGCGAACGCGGTGCGTCCGATCGTGCTCTTGCGCAGACGCACGGCCACCGGCAGCGTGGCACCTGCGCTCGCTCCCTCGGTCGCTGGAGACCTGCCCGACATCGGAATCATGCTGCCCTATACCCCCCTCCACCAGCTGCTGCTCGCCGAGGTGGACGGTCCCCTGGTCATGACTTCGGGCAACCTCACCGACGAACCGATCGCCACCGACGATCGCGAGGCACTCTCCCGCCTCGCCGACGTTGCCGACGTCTTCCTCCTCCACGACCGCGAGATCCGCTCGCGCTACGACGACTCGGTCGTCCGCCTCGTCGCAGACCGGGCACAGCCGCTCCGCCGAGCACGCGGCTACGCCCCCCACCCGCTGTCCGTGCCCTTCGAGAGCGACGTGGCGGTGCTCGCGGTCGGGCCCGCGCAGAAGAACACGTTCACCCTGCTCGCCGGTAACCGGGCGTTCGTCTCCCAGCACATCGGCGACATGGAGAACGCGGCCGCACTCGAGCACTTCCACGACACCCTCGGCCTATACGAACGTCTCTTCCGGATCGAACCCGCACTCGTCGCCCACGACCTCCATCCCGAGTACCTCACCACCAAGTACGCCCTGACCCTCGACCTGCCGAGGGTAGGTGTCCAGCATCACCACGCCCATATCGCCGGCGTCGCCGCAGAGCACGGGATCGCCGAACCGGTCATCGGCGTGGCGCTCGATGGGACCGGGTACGGGAACGACGGCCGCATCTGGGGCGGGGAACTACTCGTCGCGACGTGGGAGGAATTCACGCGAGCCGGCCACCTGCGTGAGGTACCAATGCCTGGCGGCGCAGCGGCGATCCGCCGTCCCGCGCGCATGGCGCTCGGTACCCTCCTCGGTCTCGATCCCGCACTCTGCGACCACCCCGGTGCAGAACCGCTTCTGTCCCGGCTACGCGAGGGAGAGCAGGCGGTCGTGCGCCGCATGGTCGAGCGCTCCGTGAACTCCCCTCTCACCTCGTCGATGGGACGTCTTTTCGACACGGTCGCAGCACTGACTGGAGTGCGTGACGACGCGGCCTACGAAGGCGAAGCGGCCATCGAGCTGGAAGCCGCGCTCGACCCGGACGCCGATGGCGCCTACGCGTTCGACCTCGTTCACGGCGATGCACTCCTCGCCGACCCGCTTCCGGTGATCGCCGCCGTGCTCGACGACGTAGCCGCCGGGATCTCCTCCAGTACGATCTCCGCACGGTTCCACCGGGCCGTCGTGGCATGCATCGTCTCGCTCGCCACTTCAACGTCGCAGCGGACCGGTATCCGCCATGTGGCCCTGTCGGGAGGCGTGTTCCTCAACCGCTTCGTGCTCGAGGGCGCGATGCGCGGGCTTGAGCGCGCGGGACTCGCCCCGATCACCCACGAGAGGCTGCCGGTGAACGATGGTTCGGTTTCGTTCGGCCAAGCGGTCGTAGCGTGGGCGCGCCGCCACGCGGTATAGTCACCCGGAACACCCCGCACGCGAGGAGGTACTTCCCGATGTGTCTTGCGATCCCCGCACGAGTGAAGACGCTCGAGGCGAACAACATGGCCGAGGTCGAGATCATGGGTGTCACCCGCCACGTGAGCCTCGATCTCATCCCCGGCGCTGAGATCGGCGACCACGTGCTCGTCCACGCAGGCTTCGCGATCCAGGTCGTCGACGAGGAATTCGCCAACGAGACCGTCGAGCTGCTCAAGCAACTCGACATCTACCCGTCCGATACCGCCGAAGCGGAGTAGGCCCGCCGTGGACCTCTCCGGCTTCCGCGATCCTGCCCTCGCCGCCCGGCTCGTCGACGCGATCGATGCTACTGTCACGCGGCCCGTCTCGATCATGGAGGTGTGCGGGACCCATACCGTGGCGATCGCCAAGAACGGTCTGCGCGGCATCATGCCGCCCGATGTGAGGCTTCTGTCGGGCCCAGGGTGCCCGGTCTGCGTGACGTCGAACGCCGACATCGATACCGCCATCGAGTTCGCTCGACAGCCTGGCGTGATCGTCGCGACCTTTGGCGACATGATGAAGGTGCCCGGCTCCCGCTCCTCGCTCTCCCGCGAGAAGGCTGACGGGCGCGACGTGCGCATCGTCTACTCCCCACTCGACGCGCTCGCGCTCGCGAAGCGCGAGCCGGACCGACACGTCGTCTTCATCGGCGTCGGGTTCGAAACCACGGTCCCGCTCATCGCGGCCGCCATCGAACGGGCCACGGCGGCGGACCTCGGCAACTTCAGCGTCTTCTCGGCCCACAAGACGGTGCCTGGGGCACTCCGCGCGCTCGTCGACGACCCCGACGTGGCGGTCGACGGCTTCATCCTTCCCGGACACGTTTCGACGATCATCGGCCTGGAGCCCTACCGATTCCTCGCCGATGAGTACGGTGTGGCGAGCGTTATCACCGGTTTCGAGCCGGTCGATGTGTTGCAGGGCGTGTGGATGCTCGTGTCGCAGCTGGCCGAGGAACGCGCCGACGTCGAGATAGCCTACACGCGCGGCGTGACTCCCGAGGGCAATCCTACCGCACGAGCGCTCACCGACAAGGTCTTCGAGCAGTCCGACGCCGAGTGGCGCGGCATCGGGGTGATCCCCGGGACCGGCCTTGCGATCCGCCCCGCCTACGAGCGTTTCGATGCCCTCGTGCGGGTACCGGTCGAGCCCGAGCCGCCGCACGAGACCCCCGGGTGCCAGTGCGGCGAGGTGCTGCGTGGAGTGACCCTGCCCTTCGAGTGCCGCCTCTTCGCGAACGCATGCACGCCGGAACACCCGGTGGGACCGTGCATGGTCTCCTCGGAAGGTTCGTGCGCCGCCTACTATCGATACACCGACCACGGGAAGACCTGACGGCCCGCCCGGCTGCGCGCGAAAGGCAGGAAACCACATGGATTCCGACACCATACTCCTGGCCCACGGCAGCGGCGGCTCGCTCATGCGCCGCCTCATCGACGAGGTCTTCGTCGCGGGGTTCGGCGATTCTCAGCTCAGCGTGACCGACGACGCCGCGACCTTCGAGCTGCCCGGCGGCCGGATCGCGCTCTCCACCGACACCTACGTCGTCTCGCCCCTCTTCTTCCCCGGCGGTGACATCGGCCGCCTCGCCGTCTGCGGCACGGTGAACGATGTCGCGACCTCAGGCGCCCGGCCGCTCTACCTCTCGGTGGGGTTCGTCCTCGAGGAGGGGCTGCCCGTGGACGACCTGCGACGCATCCTCCATTCGATGCGCGAGGCGGCCGAGGAAGCCGGCGTGCACATCGTCACCGGTGACACGAAGGTCGTCGAGCGCGGCCACGGTGACGGCGTCTATATCAACACGACCGGCGTGGGGGTGGTTCCCGAGGGGCTCTCCCTCTCGGCGGCCGCGTGCCGCCCCGGCGACGTCGTGCTGCTCTCGGGGAGCCTCGGCGACCACGGCATCACCGTCGTCTCCACTCGTGAGGGCCTCGAGTTCTCGACCGACCTGCGCACCGACGCCGCCCCGCTCAACCACCTCGTCGCCGCCGTCCTCGACTCCGCCCCGGACGCGCGGTGCTTCCGCGACCCGACCCGCGGCGGGCTTGCATCGGCGCTCAACGAGATCGCAGACACCTCGGGCACTTCGATCACCGTGGACGAGACGCGGGTGCCCGTACGCGAGCAGGTGCTCGGCGCGTGCGAGATGCTCGGCTACGACGTGTTCCAGGTCGCCAACGAAGGCAAGATGGTAGCCGTCGTGCCTGCCGACAGCGCCGAGGCGGCGCTGTCGGCGATGCGCCGTGCGCCGTATGGCGAGGACGCGGCGATCATCGGCGAGGTGACCGAGGCTCCTGCAGGGACCGTGTACGTGCGCACCGCGTTCGGGGCTGCGCGCGTCATGGACATGCTCGTGGGAGAGCAGTTGCCGCGCATCTGCTGACACGTGAGGCGACCGATGCGCCGTCTGCCGTCACGGAGGACTGAGCTACCGAGCGGTATACTCGGAGGCGGACCGCAACGACGCATGCCGAGGAGGGCTCGATGAACGCATTGGAGACGCTCACCGCCAACGACGCCGTCGCCAGACTGGTCGACCGCGACCCCACACTCTTCTCCGCCGACGTCGACATGCGCCAGCCCATCATGCAACGCCTCGGCTGGACCGACCTCGCCGAGAAGGCCGCGTCCCGGCTCCCGCAGGTCCGAACCCTCGCCTCGGCGATGCACGCCGAGGGGATGCGTGACGTGGTGCTCCTCGGCATGGGCGGGTCATCACTCGCCGCACTCGTTATGACCGAGGTGATGGGGCCGGTCGCGGATGCTCCGGCACTCCACGTCCTCGACACCACCTCGCCGCTCACGGTCTCCACGCTCCTGGAGCGTCTCGACCCGGCGACCACCGCCTTCGTCCTCGCGAGCAAGTCGGGCACCACGGTCGAGCCTCTCTCGCTCTACGCGATATTCAGGGAGTGGATGGACGCGGCCCTCGGCAGGGTGGCCGCTGGCAAGCGCTTCGTGGTCGTGACCGATCCGGGCAGCGAGCTCGAGAAGCGTCGTCAGAAGGACATCATGCGCATCGCTCTCCTCGCTCCGCCCACCGTGGGCGGGAGGTTCAGCGCGCTCTCGCTCTTCGGTCTCGCACCCGCGGCCCTCTGCGGCCTGGACGTCGCCGCGCTCGTCTCGCACGCGATCGAGGCCGAGAAGACGTGTCACCGGCCTGCCGAAGACAACCCTGGGGCCTTGCTCGCAGCCTGGATCGCTGACGCCCTGCCCGCAGGACGAGACAAGCTGACGTTCGTGACCTCGCCTCGTTACGCCGCGTTCGGATTGTGGATCGAGCAACTGGTCGGCGAATCGACCGGCAAGGACGGGAAGGGTATCGTACCGGTCCTGGAGGACGGTCGCGTACCGGTCTCGGCGTACGGCCCGGACCGTATGCTGGTCGTCATGCGCGAGCCTGACGATAGCGACCGGGCCTCGTTCGCGGAGCATGCGCGCGAGGCCGAGGTGCCTACGATGGAGTTCGTCATCGATGAGCCTGCCGCGATCGGCGCGGAGTTCGTCAGGTGGGAGTTCGCGGTCGGGCTCCTCGGCCACCTCATGGGGGTCAATCCGTTCGACGAGCCCAACGTCGCTGAAGCGAAGTCGGCCACCAACGACGTGCTCTCCGGCGCGATCAGCGCACCCCCGGCGCAGACCGATCTCGATACCATTTGGACCACGATGGCCGGAGCCCTGGCCGACTCACCCGCTCCCGCCGACATCGACGCCGCTCTGGCGCCGCTCGTCCGGTCGCTCGCTCCAGGCGACTACCTCGCCGTACTCGCCTACCTGCCCTACGTCGAACCGTTCGCTGCGCCTCTCTATGACGCGGCCGCCGAGGTGTCGAGCGCGAAGCGGGTCCCGGTGTGCATCGAGCTCGGACCCCGTTACCTGCACTCCACCGGCCAGCTACACAAGGGCGGGCCGGAGACCGGCGCGTTCATCATGATCACCACCCGCGAACACGCCAACGTCGCCATTCCCGGCGCCCCCTACACGCTCGCACAGCTGTTCAGGGCACAGGCCGAGGGCGACCTCGTGACGCTCGCTCGCCACGGACGACGGGTCCTCCGTCTCGACCTGCCGGACGACCCGGCAGCGGTCACGAGAGTCGCACAGTCGCTCGCGCGGGTCGCTCGGTCCGACTCCACGTAACGGTCCCGCTGCTCCATCGCTCCTCCCATCCCTCGCAGTACCGCGTCAACGGGTGCGGACCCGGCTCCTGGGACGTAGGAGCCGGGTCCGCGGATTCCAAGAAGCTCCCCGGGGGAGGAGCATCTTGCCGAGAGTCAGGATCACTTCTGGCCGGAGGAGAACACGCCTCCCGACTTGTCGAGACCGAGCTCTTTGTCGTGACGCTCGCTCGCGGTCCCGTGGATCCTCATCCAGATCTCGTCCACGTTCTTGGGCAGCTGACCGTCGATCTTGCTCACGATGACGATCGTGAGGACCGCTGCAGGGAACGTGAAGACTGTGGGGAAGGTCAAGCTGCCGAGCAGTGGCAACAGCCCTTCATCTCCGAAGTGACCCAGTTGGTTCATGACATTCATGAAGATGAAGAAGAGCGATCCTCCGCCTCCGACGATCATGCCGGCGATGGCTCCACGCTCCGTGGTCTGCCGCCACCATATGCCCGTCAGCAACATCGGCACGAACGCGCCGGCGCCGAGCGAGAACGCCCACGTGACCATCATCGCGATCAGCGCGGGATACGCGCGGTCCAGTCCTGCGGCGGGGATACCGAGCCCGATACCGAGCGCGACCAAGGAGAAGAAGAGCACGGACGCCTTAGCCATGATGACCCGCTTGATCTCGGGAGCGTCCGGATTGATGTACTTCTCGTACACGTCATGCCCTACCGCCGAAGCGGATGCGATCAGCAGACCGCCCGTCGTGGAGAACATCGCCGCGAACGCGCCGGCAGCGACCGCACCCATCAGCCACTCGCCACCGAGGATCTGGGCGAGGGTCGGCATCAGGGTGTCAGAGCGAGCCAGGAGCCCGTCGACGTAGTTCACGTTGTCCGGAGCTGCCCCGGCACGCCATGCATCATCGATGAGAAGTCTCCCCGCGAGTCCCGCGATCGGCGCGAGGATGTAGAACGTGCCGATGAATACGAGCACCCAGAACGTCGACCTGCGTGCCGCCTGTCCTGACGGGTTGGTGTAGTAGCGGTTCAGGATATGCGGCAGGCCCGCTGTGCCGAGAACAAGTGCCAACACCATCGAGAACTGGTCGAGAGCATTGTAGCGGTGGCCTGGCTCGTTGAACCACATATCTCTCAGGGTGTGCAGCCTGTTCGTCGAGGGCACGGTGATTCCTACGGTGGCACCCGGATCGCCGGTCTCTATGGCAGCCTCGACCGGTTCCAGCCCCCGCTCGCTCATGTACTCGCGCACCTCGTCGATCAGCGCCTGCCCTGTCTCAGGGTCGACCTCGGTCAGTTGGGCGACGGAGACCGTGCGCACATCGAGGTGCTCTTCGGCCGTCACCTCTGCGAGGTCCCTCGGATAGTTGAAGTTGCCCGCGACGAAGACCAGCACACACACCAGGAACATCGCCGTCCACAACCACCAGAACTGGAAGATCTGGTTGAGCGTCGTCGCCTTCATGCCGCCTACGAAGACGTAGAACATGATGATCCCCGCGACGATCAGGACTCCCGTGTTGTAGGGAGAGAGACCGAAGATACCGGCCCCCACAAGGACCGTCCATGTCGTTCCGGCTCCATACATCTGCGGGGCCATGTAAAAGAGGCTCGTGAGCAGCACCATGAACACGGTGACCAGGCGGATGCGGTCCGAACGGAAGCGGCCATAGGCGAAGTCAGCGATGGTGTACTCGCCGAAGCGGCGGAGCGCCGAGGCGATGAAGAGCACCACGACTATGAACCCGCCTGCGAACCCGGCCGCGAACCACACGCCGTCGAGACCGGAGGCGTACACTGCTGCAGCAACACCGAGGAAGGACGCTGCGGACAGGTAGTCGCCCGAGATCGCCGAGGCGTTGGCGAACGTGCCCACTTTTCGTCCCGCGAGGTAGAAGTCTGCGGTGGTACGGGTGAAGCGACGGACGAGGATCGCCATTCCAACGGTGAAGGTGGTGACGATGATGACCATCACGATAGCGATCACGTTCAAATCACCCATGTCACTCACCTCCTATCGGCTCTACGGCGGTCTCTGCCGCGATCTCGTCTGCCATGTGGCTCAGGCGCTCGTCGAGCGCGTCGGCCTTCTTGATGTAGGTGAAACTCAGGCCCCACAAGAACACGTAGTACAGAAGGGACACGACCAGGTAGTTGGCCGTGAAGCCCCCCCAGATGGGAACCCCATACCACGGCTCCCACCAGACCGTCATAACCGGAATGGATAGGGTGACGATGAAGAACACGGCGGCGAACGAAAAGCTCAGCTTGCGCTGAGCGCGGAACACCAGGTCGACGCTCTCGATGGTGTCGATGTGGTTACCATGCTGGACCTGTATGCCGCTCCTGGTCCGAATGACTTTTTCCTCGGCACTGCTCGCCATCTCCTACACCTCCTTGTCTTCACTCGCGCCGCACGCCGGCGGCTGCGTACGTTATGCGAACGTTGTTCTGCTCAGTCAGTCGGCTTTCACGACAAGGACGGGGATCGGCGATCCCTTGACCACAGCTTCCGATACGGAACCGAGCGCGATACGCTTGAGCCCGGTGCGTCCGGTGTCGCCCATCACGATCATGTCGGCGTCCCACTCGATCCCCGTCGAGACGATACGCTTGGCAACACCGCCCTTGACGACCTCGATCTCGTACTCGACGCCGTTGCGCTCCGCCATCGTCTTGGCGATGATGAGACCCTTGACCGACGGATGTACGCCTTCGTAGACGTGTTCGTCGAGAGCCTCCTCAGGGTATTCGAGCTGCTCGTATCCCGTGTCGACGAAGATCGCCTTGAGCGTGGCACCGAACGTCTTCGCCATGATGATCGCGTACTCGGTCGCCGCGATAGACGGCTCCGAACCGTCCGTCGAGAGCAGGATGCGGTTCACGTCGACACATACCTCCTGGATGTCGGCGAGCTTGACATCCTCCGCAGCGCCCTTGATGCAGACCTTCATGCCGTTCACCTCCTTCTCGTCAGGGGCAGCGACGCCCCCGGATCCACACGTCCCAGCCTGAACATACAGCGGCACCTGCCCGGGTGCGACGAAGCTCCCGCCTACGGGGCCGATGTGTCGGCAGGCGGGTTACGGAGGGTGGCAGGTGGTCGAGGAGCGGCGACGTCCATGTATCGGCCGCCGTTGACCGGAGCCTCGCCGCCGCTCACCGCTCGGTGGGACCGCTGGGCGGAGGGACACTGAACTCGGATGAGCGGCGCTACCGAAGCGCGATGATGCGTGCGCGGACATCACCGGGACGTCCGATGTCGAGGACGGCGATGGTAGGAGCGCCGTCGCGGGATCGCGGCCGGGTGGCCGACCCCGGGTTCACGTACAGGACTCCACCGTAGCGCACGATGGAAGGTACGTGCGTATGCCCTCCCACCACGACCTCTGCGCCGCCGAGGCCGACGCCGGGCCCAGCACCGTGGGCGACCGCGATACGGACACCGTTCACGCTGGCGCGTGCCGTGCCGGGAAGTGCCTCCGCCCACGCTCCATGGTCGGTGTTCCCTCGCACCGCGACGATCGGAGCGATGGCCTCAAGCTCGAGCAGGACGTGTGCTCCGCCTATGTCGCCGGCGTGGACGATGAGAGCGACGCCGGCCGCCGTGAGCGCCTCAGCCGCCGAGTCCGGCACATCGCCGTGCGTGTCGGAGATGAGACCGACGGTCTTCATGCGATCATCGGTCATCGGCTACAGACCGATAGCCTTCTTGAGCGAGGGGACCCTGCGCCGGGACACCGGGATCTGCGTGTCTTCGCGATCGCGCAGCGTGAGCAGGAGTGTCCCACCGTACATGGGCACCACCTCGCGCACCTTCGCCAGGTTGACGAGATACCGGCGATGCACCCTGAAGAACCCCGACACGTCGAGACGCTTCTCCAGCTGGGCGAGGGATATGGTCGACAGGTAACGCTCGCCGTCGGTGTGCAGGTAGGAGTAATCGTCCTTCGCCATCACGTAATAGATGTCGTCGACTTGAAGCAGCAGCTTCTTGCCGGCCTTCTCGACCGGGATCCGCTCGACACGAACCCCTTCCTGCGGAGCGGGCGTCAGCCGCCCTATCGCCGTGCGCAGGCGCTCGGTCTCGACCGGCTTGACCAAGTAATCCGCAGCAGCCACCTCGAACGCTTTGACGGCATGCTCTCCGTGCGCCGTCACGAACACGATGGCCGGGCTGCGCTCGAGCGCAGCGAGCGTCTCGGCCAGCTGCATCCCCGAGAGCCCAGGCATGTCGATATCGAGGAAGATGACATCGTACGGGATCGCCTTGATGAGCTGGAACGCCTCCGAGGCGTTCGATGCCTCTCCGATGACCTCGACGCCGCCGACCTCGTCGAGCAGGAAGCGCAACTCGGCGCGCGCCGGAGCCTCGTCATCAACGACGAGAGCCTTGATAGTCATCGGCGCCTCCCTCCAACAGGCCGTCGGAGACGATCGTCAGGAGGACACGGGTGCCGCTGTCAGGAGAACTCTCGACCGCGAGACCCGACCCTGGACCGTAGTGGCCCTTCAGTCTATCGTCCACGTTTTTCAGCGCGATGCCTAGTCCCTTGCCGAATCCGGGCTCCAACACACGGTCGACATCGGCCTCGGCTATCCCCTGGCCGTCATCGAGCACCTCGACCTCGACATGGTCGCCGATGACACGGGTCGCGATCTTGACGTGGAGTACCCCCTCGGCCCTCATACCGTGTTGCACGGCGTTCTCGACGAGTGGCTGAATCGCGAAGGCGGGCACGAGCACGCTGACCAACCGATCGTCGAGTTCCTCATCCACCTCGAGACGCTCGCCGAAGCGCGCACGCTCGAAGGACAGGTAGGTGCGCACGTACTCGATCTCTTGCTCGAGCGGTACCAGGTCGTCGGAGGCCTCCAGTGTCCTGCGATAGAAGCGAGCGAAGTCGCGCAGGAGTCCTCGCGCTTTCTCCGGATCGGTCCGTATGAGCATGGCGATGGTGTTGATGGTGTTGAAGAGGAAGTGGGGATGTATCTGCGCTTGCAGTGCCTTGAGCTCCATCCTGCACGCGAGTTCCGTCTGGCGCTCGAGTTCGGACAGCTCGAGCTGTGTCGAGAGCAGGCGGGCGAGGCCCTCGGCCATGGCTACCTGGGTCTCGTTGAGCAAGCGGCGGTGCGTGTAGTAGAACTTGAGGGTCCCGACCGGTCGCTCACGCATCTCGAGCGGGACGACGATGGCCGACTTCAGCAGACAGTTGCGACGTGGACAGCCGATGTCCGCCTTGCTGTCGAGTATCCGGTGTTCGTTCTTCTCTATGGCCTCGCGGGTCGCGCGCGTAAGGATCGGGCCGCCCGGTGCGTGGTGGTCCTCCCCGATACCCGCGAAGCCGAGGATGTGGTCCCTGTCCGTTATCGCAACGGCTGCTGCCTCTGTCTGTTCCAGGGTGAGCCGACAGACCGCCCCTGCGCTCTCCTCGGTCAGACCTTGCCTGAGGTGGCCGAGGCTGGCGTTCGCTATCTCGAGGATGTGGTGCGACTGCATCGCCTTGAGGTGGTCGGGACGGCTGATCCACCGCGCCACGACGCTGCCTACCGCAATGATGGTGAGACCCACGAGTGAGGTGCTGAGCACCCAGTCAGGTGTGGTGACCGTGACCAGGGTCCAGCCCGCCACGACGGCCAGGACCGTAGCCGCGAAGAGAAGCAGTGTGTCGAAGAGTATGGTGCGCCTCGGCGTCATCCTCGTCCTCCTCCGTCATCCATCCGACGCATCGCGAACGAGGAAGCACAACCTCCCCGGCAACTCGCGCAAGCCGGCTGCCGCGTAGAGCGCGCGGGACACGGCGTTGTCCCGCTGCGTGCATAGGCTCACGGTAGCAGCACCCGTCCGCTCCAGGTATTCGAGCGCCTCTGCGAGGAGGCAAGCCCCTACACCTCGGCCGCGAGCGTCCGGCACGACGGCGAGTCGGCCGAGCGTGGCACTGCTCCCGATGACCGTGGCCAGAGTATAGCCGATGACCTCACCGCTCTCCTCGGCGACCATGAGCCGGTCCTCGACGAAGTGGCGCGCGAGTCTGCTGGCGTCGTAGCGCCAGAACTCGTCGAAACACATCTCATCGAGCGCATACAGCGGACCGAGGTCGGCGGGGATCGCAGACCGGATGCGGACACCGTCGGGAAGAGGGGTCCGGCGCGCAGCGCGGCGTCCGCTCACCCGCCTCAATACGACGATGTCTTCGAACAGACGCATACCGGCCGCTTCGTACACGCACGCCACCTCCTCGGCGACGAGCGGGCTGAGCAGAGTGTCCATCCCCTGGTCACGCGCCACCTGCATCAGACGATCGACGAACGCGGGCATGCGCTCGGCAGAGCACCATGCCCCCCTCATCGCGACGATCCCGAGGTGCTCCCTCCACCGCTCCAGCACCGCGCACTCACCCCGGTCCGAGACCTGCAGACGCCACGGACCCTCCGTACGGAACGCATCGAACTCCGCGACCGAGCCGAACAGGCGTGCCCGCTTTGCCACCGGCCAGATGCGGCGTGCCTCGTCGGCTCGCGCGGGATGGAGGTCGAGGCTCACAGCGCTCCGATCTCCGTGACCGCGAGAATCGCCCCTATGGCTGCGAGCAGGAGGGCGAACCCGATACGCAACACACGATCGCTGGCAAGCGAAGCGAGGCGAGCGCCGAGGACGGCTCCCGGGATGGCTCCGGCGCCGAGGCCGGCGGCCAGAACGAGGTCGACGTGACCGAGCCACCAGTGTGCGAAGGCTCCGGGAACTGCGAGGACCGATATGGACACGAGACTCGTGGCCACGGACTCCTTCATGGAGTACCCGAAGAAACGGTGGAAGATGGGTACGAGTACCACGCCCCCACCGAGACCGAGAAAGCCCGAGTACGATCCGGCCACGATGCCGGCCAGCGCGACGACGACCGGACGCGGACCCGCCGCTACCGCCGGCGCGGCGGGGGGACCCAGTTCGACCGTGGGCGCCGGAGGCCGCCGGAGCACCGCGATCGCGCCCCACACGATGACCACAGCCGTCACAAGCATCACCGCGGTCCCTCCGGCGGCGGCGGACCCTTGTGCGCCCAGCAGCGCAGCGACCGCACCCCACGCCCCCACCACGAGCCCGGTGCGCGTGTTCGCCGCGCCAGAACGGATGTGCGTCGCGGCACCCGCGAGCGCACCGGGGATGAGGGCGAGCAGGGGCGTCCCGACCGCGATGAGCGCAGGATAGCCGAGGAGAAGCCGGACCGCCGGGGTGGTGAGCACTCCACCCCCGATGCCGAACATGCCCGCGAGGACACCGGCACCGAGCCCGACAGCCACACTACCGACGATCGCCGTCACCAGTCCTCGTCACTCCGGAGGCGGGGAAACCGGCCCGTGATCGCCGCCCGGTCTATGCGCCGCTCCCCTGTGAACGTTGCCTTGAGGGCGATGTCCTCCCACATCCGATCGAGGAGCATCGGCCACCGGCGCTGGAATTCGAAGTAGTTGTGGCAATTCTCCTGCGCATACTGGGAGGCGTCCCGCAGTGCGATGCGTGCGGACCGCAGGTAGCGACCGCCCTCCTTGCGCGACAGCCCCCGCAGCACCGCCGTGGCCACGGCGCGCCACACCACCGACGAGGAGATGAACCGTCCCGGGTACGGCTCCATCGAATCCGGCGTGACCTGCCTCAAGTCGACCTGCGACTTCGCGAACTCGATCTTGCGATGCTCGTAGATGAACCGGTAGATGTCCTGCCTGAACTGCAGCGCCTCGCTCGACAGACGTGGTGGCTTGTGGATTATCGACCACTCCCCGTCGAGGAACACGTCTCCGCCGTGCATGCGCGCATTGATGACGTAGTCGATGTCCTCTCCACGCACCACCCACGGGTCGAACGACACGTTGCAGTACATGTCACGATGCAGGACGAGACAGCCGCCGAAAGCCAGGGGCGACGGGGTGATGCGTGGCGGCTTGTCCACCATCGAGAGCGCTTCGTTGAACGCATCCTCGCGACGCCAGAACATGTCTGCCCAATCAGGATCCACGTGCCGCTGGTAGTGACCCTGCTCATCGGTGTAGAAGCCGGTCTTCGCCAGTATCGGGCGCCCGTTCTCGGACCGTTCCCCGATGCCATAGAGTGCCTTGGAGAGGAACTTCGGATCATCGATAATCTGATCGTCATCGATGAACAGTGCCGTCTCGCAGCCGAGTACGGCGGCGGCGATGAGGCCGACGTTGCGGGCGGCACCGTAACCGACCAGGCTCACGCCGGTGATCATATCGGCGAACTCGAGTTGCTCCATCCTTCGGTGGAGGGATCCGAGCTCGGCAGGACCGAACACGAAGGCCTCGATCCCGGGAGCGTCGGCAAGGATCTCGCGTACCCGGTCCTCGGCTGCATGCTCCGTACTCGGATCGGTCGCCGAGACCGTGACGACCACCTGCCCGAGACCCTCTACATCTTCGAGGGAGCGGAGACATGCCGGCAAGGTGCCGTCGGAGTCGATGGATGTGGGGTGGTCGTAGACTGCGAGCAGGTTGTCAGGCACGCGGTCGCGTCGGCGCGTCCAGAACGTAGGGATGATGACGCACGGATTCACAGGTGGGGCTCCCTCTGAGCTCGTTGTCCGATGAGACCGAGCCGTACTGCTACGATTCTAGCGCTTCCTCACCCTCGTGCACACGCACCCCGCAACGCTCGAGCGCCTGCCGTACCACCTCCTTGGGGCGCGAGCCGATCAGCAGTTCGTTGCAGATGAGGGCCGCCGGCGTCCCATCTATCCCCAGGTGCAGTGCCACGTGACGGAAGCGGTGCAGCCGGTCTGCGTAGGCGTCCTCCCGTAACGCGGTGGCGACCGCCTCGGTGTCGAGTCCGCTCTGCCGAGCGATCTCGAGCAAGACCTCTCCATCACCGATATCGAGCCCTTTGCCGAAGTACGCGTCGAAGATCGCCCGATGGACGGTCTGATGCAGTGCGTCTCCCTCGTCACGTGCGACCTCGGCGACGGTCAGCGCCTTGTGGGTGTTGGGCAAGAAACCAGGAACGGAAAGTTCGATCCCCTCCTTCTCGGCCGCCTTCTCGAGGTGTTGCGCCACCCTGTCCGAATGCCCCTCCACCTCGAGTTCGCTGATCTGCCACCCCTCCTCGGGCATGTCCGGACGAAGTTCGAGGGGGACGAGCACCATCTCAAAGTCGATCTCGGAAGCCAGCGAGTCGATCCGGGCCTGATCCACGTAGCAGAACGGACACGCGTAGTCGAAGAAGACGAGTACCCGCGGGCGCTCTTCCGTATCGTCGTGTTCGTGCCCATGGCCAGCGTGATCCCTGTATCTGTCCCGGTGCTCTGCCATATGGCTCCCTACTCGACGATGCCGAGGTCTTCCCCGCAGGCCAGGCACGCGCCCTCACTCGTTGCCTGCTTGATGACGGTGTACCCGTCCCTGACTATCGCTCGCGCACCACACGAGGGGCACACGGTGTCCTCCCCTCCCGGCTCCGCGACGTTACCGAGGTACACGAACGCGAGTCCCGCCTCCGCTCCAATCCGGGCAGCGCGCTCGAGCGTCACGAACGGCGTCGGTTCGAGGTGTGCGTAGTCCAGGTAGGGGATGAACCTGGTCACGTGCCACGGGGTCATCGTTCCCAGCGAGTCGGCGATGAAGCGCGCGATCGCAGTGAGTTCCTCATCGGAGTCGTTGACGGTGGGGACGACGTTCGTGATCACCTCGACATGCATGCCCCACCGCTTCTTGGCCCGGACCGCCGCATCGAACACGGGTCCCGGGGAGCGCACGTGGCACAGCGTGCGATACGTCTCCTTGGAAGCGCCCTTCACGTCGACGCGCCACACGTCGATCACTTCGCCGAGGTAGTCGAGTCCGTCCTCGGTGATGTAGCCGTTGGTGACCATCACCGTGTAGAGCCCCGACTCTCGGCACAGCGCCGCCGTGTCACGCACATACTCCGCCCAGATGACGGGCTCGTTGTAGGTGAACGCGACCCCCGCGCACCCGCCGTCCAGAGCGAGACGCACGACCTCCTCGGGTGCCAGGGCCTGCAGCCGGACGTTGCCGTCGCCGGGCCCCGCTCGGCTGATACGCCAGTTCTGACAGTGCCCGCACGACATCGTGCATCCGACGCTGCCGAGCGACAGCGCATTCGTGCCGGGACGGTAGTGGAACACCGGCTTCTTCTCGATCGGGTCGATAGCTACGGAGGACACGCACGCATACGTGGTGGCGATGAGCGTCCCCGAGTCGTTGCGCCGGACGCCGCAGACTCCCGCACGCCCCGGTGCGATAAGGCATCGGTGAGGGCAGAGTTCGCAGCGAACACGTCCGCCCTCGCTATGCCACAGATCTGCCGTACGCATGTCGCCTGAACCTTCCGCCCGCCTAGTCGGGTGCGAGACGGACCCGGTCTCGGCCCTGCTCTTTGGCCCGGTAAAGTGCCCTGTCCGCCTGCTCGAGCAGTTCGTCGTGCGAGCCCATCGTAGGCTGAGCCGATGCGAGTCCCACGGAGATAGTGCCCGTTATCGACTCTTCGGCATCGGAGGAGGCCACGGGGACCTCAAGCTGCGAGATGGCTGCTCGCAGCTTCTCCGCTACCGCGTAGCCGGCGGTCTTATCGACTCCGGGCAAGATGAGCGCGAATTCATCCCCGCCGTATCGAGCCGCTATGTCGGTCTCACGGAGGACCGCCTTCATCGCAGAGGCTGTCTGGCATAACACCGCGTCCCCGGTCCGGTGACCATACGTGTCGTTGATCGTCTTGAACCCGTCGAGGTCGACCATCAGAAGCGCGAGCGGCAGCCCATACCGGCGGAACCGGGCGAACTCGTTGGCAAGGCGCTCGTAGAACACCCGACGATTCCACAGACCGGTCAGCGGATCGATGGTCGCGTGGTCCTGGAGGTCAGCGACCTTCGATTCGAGACGCTTGACGTGTATCGGCAGACACGCCTCCCACTCCGACGCACCCGAGAGCACGGCGACCGCATGCTCCACACACGTCGCGTACCCGCACGCACCGCAATCAAGCGCTTGTTCGCGGCCGGCAAAGCCGCCTTCCGCGAGCGACTCGTCGATCCGGGCCTCGGTGAATGCCGAGTGCTCGACCACGCGGGCCCCGAACCGACGCGATGTCTCAGCGTCAGGAAGGTGGCGGAGCAGATCACGGGAGGCGACCGTCACTCTTGCCGAGGGGCGCCGGGCTGTCGCGGAAGCGACACGCCGCGCATAGCCGGAAAGGTCCACACCCATGGCAGGCCCGTCGATGCAGCTCTCGCAGTACAGGGCATCGACGATGCCCGGAGCTGCCTCCCCGGCCTCGATCGCCTCGGCGAGCCGATCGAGCCGATCGAGACCTCTCACCGTCGTGAGTCCACCCACTCCCCCGACCTTCCCGTCGAGAAAGCTGCGCGGGAACCCATCGGTGAGCGAGATGTCCTTCTCTACTCTCAGACGTACCGGGTCGGCCGAGGACCCCTTCGATGTCCGTGCGGCAGCGAGCGGCCCCGATGTGAACAGCCGCCGCAACTCGTCGAACCCGATCGCGACATCCACGATACCCTCGAACTCCGGTTCGAGGATCTCGTCCTTGCGCGCGTAGCACGGAGACACGTAGACGATAGCGACCTGCTCCTCGTACATCGAGCGCACGAGGCGGGCCTGCGCGATATACGGTGGCACCACCGGCGCGAGCATGCCGACGAGTCCGGGACGGAACCGTCGTATCCATTCAGTGACCACAGGGCACGTCGAGCGCACCACCGGCTGATCCGCGCGGCTCGCTCGCACGTCCTCGTACTCGCGCGCCACGATCTCCTCGCCGAGGAGCGTGCTCTCGACCGTCATGAACCCGAGTTCCCGACAGGCGTCATCGACCTCGGAGGGACTGAGCGGGCGCATCGCTGCGACCGACTCGGTAGCGAGCAGCGCAACGACGGAGCGTGGTCCCGCGAGAAGGTCCATGACGCGCGAGGTGTCGTCACGGACGACCATACCTCCGGTGCCACACGCCGCCACACACGCGCCACACTTCACGCACCGGTCCTCGATGACCTCGGCGTACCCACCGACCACCCGGATCGCACGTGCCGCGCACGCTCGAACGCATCCCCAACACGCGTGACAGTCGGAGGAGGCGCCCTGGATCAGCGCTGACTCGCCGATGTGTCCCTGTGCGTACGCTAGAGCCATCATGGTCTCCGCTCCGCGGTGCGGGTGCTCGCATCATGTCATGCACGCGCACCGTGCCCTGCGCGGTCACTCGCTACATTCGCCGTCCCAGCAGAGCAGCCCTGCGATGCGCCTCCGCAGCACCGCCGCCAGCGGCAGCCCGACGCCGTACACGACCACCGCTTGCCCGATGCCGACGGTCAGCACGCCGAACCCGTAGACGACAACCGGTCCGCTGCTCACGTCTATGCCCAGAAACGGTGCTTGTTCAAGACCAAGAGCCGCAAAAAGTATCGGAAGGTACGCGGGGACGATCAATGCGTTTGCGACCACCGGGCCGAGCAAAGCGAGTGCCGGGCGCTTGCGCAGTCGCCACGTCCACACCGCGCCGAGAAACGTCGCAAGCGAACCGAACGTCACGTCGAGCAAGCCGACGGCGCCCAGCTGGGCGACGAGCGAGACGTTCGCAACGGCGGTTCCTACCGCCAGCCCAGGAACCGCTGCGGGAGTGAAGAGCGCGAGCACGGTGAGGGCCTCGCTCAGCCGGAACTGCACGGGGCCCCATCCGAGCTGCCCGGGCATCTGAAGGACCGCGACCGTCGCCGCAGCGTGAACCGCCGCGATCACGCCCGCCTGTGCGATGAATCGACTCCTGTTCACTGACTTACCTCTGTTCTCTGGATAGGTCACGGGGAATCAGAACGGTGAAGACCGATCCTTCTCCGCGTGCGCTGCGGACGGCGAGATCGCCCCCCATGGCCTCCACCGCAGACTTCGCTATCGGCAGTCCGAGACCAAAGCCTCCCGTCGACTTGGAACGCGACTCGTCGGAGCGGTAGAATCGCTCGAAGATGCTGGGGAGGTCCTCCTCGGGAATGCCTATCCCCGTGTCGCCTATCTCGATGGTCACCACGTCGTCGGTGGCCCGGGTGTCGATGAAGATCTTGCCTCCGGGGGGCGTGTACTTGAACGCGTTATCGAGCAGCACCGAGAGCACGTCTTCCAGACGTGACGGGTCGCCGACGGCCTCGAGCGCGCCCCCGGGCGGACCTTCGTGCAGGTGACCCCTGTCCTTGTAGCGGGTGAGCGCGCTCGCCATCACTTCCCGCGCCAGCTCATGTACGTCGAACGGTACCGCTTCAGCCTCCCCTGCCTGATCGGTGCGGACCAACGCGATAAGGTCACCACAGAGGCGGGCCATGCGCCGAGACTCCCTGTCGATGGCGGCGATCGCTTCGTCACGGACCTCGGAGTCCTCGGCGCCCCAGGCTCTCAGGATGCCGGTGTATCCGCGAATGCCGGCGACGGGCGTGGCCAGCTCGTGAGACGCGTCCGCCACGAACCGAGTCTGCATCGCGGCACGATGGCGCAGACGGCTCATGAGCATGTTGAGCGAACGCGCGAGTTCGGCGATCTCGTGGTTGCCCTCCACCGGGAGCTGGACGTCGAGGCGACCGGTCTCGACGGATTCAGCAGCCGCGCGAAGGTGCTCGATCCGCTTCAGCATCCATCCCGTACCGGCCTGGATCATGATCACCATGACAAGGGCAGAAGACAGCGCGAGTACGAGCATCGGCAGCCGGACCTGGTTCATGATCGACTCTTCGAGGTCGGGGAAGTACGTCACATCGATGACCCCGCGCGCCCCGTCGGGAAGATCGATAGGGACGTGGATCGTGAAGGTGTCGAGGGCCTGTTCTCCGAACATCCCGGAGAGCGGCGGCCGATCCACATAGACGGACTCGACGGGCTGCGCCGCGACGATCGCCCGCCTGCGTTCCTGTTCAGCCTCGGTCAGCGCCCGCTCGTCGCTGAACCACAGAGGCTGGAGCGTCTCATCGTAGAAGGCGACTTCCACCCCGCTCTGCCCGCCGCCCCGGAAGATGGCCGGGACGTCGCGGAAGAACAGTCGCCGTGCCTCCTGGTCCCGCTCTTGCCCGGTCAAGCCGCTCGCAGCCGCTTCGAGGACCGCGTCCGTGACGCGCACCTTGGCGATGTCGGCGACACGCATAGACGCCCGGACTGCCGCATCGTGCGCGGCGGCCGCGACGACCTCGGAGATGACGACGTACGTCGTCAAGGAGACCCCGCCCACTACGAGCACAGCGAACAGGAGCGAGATAAGGAAGAGCGACGTGCGCAGTGATGAGCGCCTCATCTATCCCCTTGCGAAGAAATACCCGACACCCCTGATGGTCTGGATGATCGTGTTGTTCTCGTCACCGATCTTGTTGCGAAGATGGCAGATGAAAACCTCGATGACGTTGCTGTCCGTACTCTTCTGCATGCCCCACACCGCTTCGAGGATCTCGTCTCGCGTCACGACCCGTCCGGCGTTGCTCACCAGATACGTGAGCAGGTCGAACTCCCGTGCCGTCAACTCGATGGGTGCGCCCGCGAGCGTAGCGCGGCGGGAGGCTGTGTCGACCTCGAGTCCCGACGCCTTGTGGATCGGACCGCCCCGGTCTTGCTCGGTGCGCTTGAGCAGCGCACGTACGCGCGACAGCAACTCGGGGATCTCGAACGGCTTCCGAAGGTAGTCGTCGGCACCCGATCCGAAGCCTGCCACCACGTCCTCGGTCTCCGCGCGCGCGGTAAGCATGAGTATCGGGACGTGATAGCCCAGGGAACGCAGGGTCTCGGCGACCTCGATACCATCCATCCCAGGAAGCATGAGGTCCAAGATGACGAGGTCCGGCGGGTCCTCCTCGATGACGTCGAGCGCGATGTTCCCATCGTCGACCTTATGGACCTGGTAGCCCGCGTGCATGAGTTCGAGTTCGACGAAACGCGCGATGGTCCTGTCATCCTCGACGATGAGGATCTTCTCACTGCCCATACGCTCTCCCTGCTGGTACACGGCTCGTACTCCTCGCTATCGTATCAGTCCTCCGTCGCCTGCCCTGACCTGCCCACAAGCTCCTCGGCGATCTGAACCGCATTGAGCGCTGCGCCCTTTCTGAGTTGATCGGCGACGATCCAAAGTGCGATGCCGTGAGGCACCGTCGGGTCCCGGCGGATGCGACCGACGTACGTGTCGTCCGTGCCCTCCAGGTACGCGGGCATCGGATAGAGCGACTCGCCCGGATCGTCGAGTACGGCCACGCCAGGCGCGGCAGCAAGTACGTCCCGTGCTTCACCAGGCGATAGAGGTCGCTCGAACTCGATAATCAGCGCCTCGGAGTGACACCTGAGGACGGGGACGCGGACGCACGTCGCGTGCACCTCGATGTCTGGCGCATGCATGATCTTCTTGGTCTCGACGACCATCTTCCACTCCTCTTTGGTCGAGCCGTCGCCGAGGAACACGTCGATCTGCGGTATGCAGTTGAACGCGATGCGGTGGGCGAACTCTTGCGGCACGAGCTCCTCGCCTCGCAAGAACGCCTCTGTCTGCTCGTGCAGCTCGCGCATCGCCGCCGCACCTGCACCGGAGGCCGCCTGGTACGTCGACGCGATAACACGCCTGATCGGCGATGCGGTATGCAGCGGCGCGAGAACCATCGCCATCTGGATGGTCGAACAGTTGGGGTTCGCGATGACGCCTGAATGGCCGGCGACGTCCGCTCCGTTGACCTCCGGGACCACGAGCGGCACGTCGTCGTCCATTCGGAAGGCCGAGGAGTTGTCGATCATGACGCAGCCGGCGTCGACGACCGCGTCCCTGTACCGCTTGGAAACCGATGCGCCTACGCTGAACAAGGCGATGTCGACCTCGTCGAAGGACCGGTCGGTAAGCTCCTCTACGACGAGTTCAGCGCCCCCGAACGGCACAGTCGACCCGGCACTGCGGCTCGAGGCCAAAGGCACAACCCTGCCAGCAGGGAACGAGCGCTGTTCGAGGACCGTGAGCATTTCGCGCCCGACCGCGCCGGTGGCACCGGCCACCGCGACGACCGGATGTCGCGGAATCGGTGTGCCGTTCGCCACGCTAGCCCACCTCTCCGCATGCGGGAGAGGTCTCCACGGAGACCTCTCCGCTGTCGAGGCCGAACCTCTCGTGCAGCGCCCTGACGGCCACCTCCACCTCGTCCGCCGAGATGACGCACGAGATCCGTATCGACGAGGTCGATATCATGTCGAGGTTCACTCCCGCGTCGGCAAGGGTCCGGAACATCTGGGCCGCCACACCGGGATGCGTCTTCATGCCCGCTCCCACGAGGGAGACCTTGGCGATCGATTCGTCCACACTCCACTCGCGCGCACCGAGTTCTGCCGCCACTTCCTCGGTCGCCCTGCGTGCCCTGACCAGGTCCTCTATCGGTGTGGTGAAGGATATGTCGGTCGTACCACGCTCGGAGACGTTCTGGATGATCATGTCGACGTTGACGTTGGACTCGGCGAGCTGGCCGAACACGACAGCTGCTACTCCGGGAACGTCGGGAACGTCGCGGATCGTGACCTTCGCCTCCGAGGTGTCGTGAGTGACCCCCGAGATGATCGCCTGTTCCATGGTGCTGTCGGCCTCCTTGACCACGGTGCCGGGGACGTTGTTGAAGCTCGAGCGGCTGTGGATGACCACCCCGTGGTTGCGGGCGAACTCGACCGCCCGCAGCTGCAGCACCCGTGCGCCGGTCGCCGCCATCTCCAGCATCTCCTCGTAGGAAATGACATCTATCTTGCGCGCTCGAGGAACCACCCGCGGGTCGGACGTGTACACGCCGTCCACATCAGAGTATATCTCGCATACGTCAGCGCCTACACCAGCCGCTATGGCCACCGCGGTGGTGTCGGACCCGCCTCGGCCAAGAGTCGTTATCTGGCCGTCATCGGTCACTCCCTGGAAGCCAGCGATGATGACGATGCGGCCTTCGTCGAGTGCCTTGCGCACGCGATCGGCCCGGACCTCCATGATCTTAGCCTTGGTGTGTCCGGCATCCGTGACGATGCCCACCTGCGAGCCGGTGAACGAGATGACCTCGTGACCGAGCGAGTGTATGGCCATCGCAAGGAGGGCGATCGTCACCTGCTCGCCCGTCGCGAGCAGCATGTCCATCTCCCGCTCGGGCGGACAGGGAGAGATATCGGCGGCTTTGACGAGGAGTTCGTCGGTGACGTCCCCCATCGCCGAAACGACGGCGACCACTCCGTCGCCCGCCTCTTTGCGCGCGATGAGACGACGAGCGACACTCATGATGCGCTCGGTGTCTGCGACCGACGTCCCGCCGAACTTGGTCACTACGAGAGACACGGTACCCTTTCGCATAGATGATCGCCCTGAACCGACCTTCGGCTAGTGTATCACCGCTGGTCGATCCGTCATGCTCACGCCACGTAGAATCCGAGACGCGTGGCCAGGCACCTCATGCGCTCAGGCAACGCCTCCATCGCGTCGCTGTAGAAGTGGTCCACGAGCGTATTCCCCGACATCCTCCCCATCGTGGTGTCGATCATGCGCAGTGCCGATGTCAGTCCGTCGATCTCCACAGCGTGGACCGTGCTTTCGTCGGCCGTGACGACCACGCGGCCGCCCTCTACGACTATCGGTAGCCGTTCCTCGGCGAAGCGCACGTTGAGTTCGCACTCGACGTTACCCGCAAGCCGGGGACCCCCGAGCCTTCTGAAACTCGACAGCATCCCCTCACTCAGCGCGACGAAGATCGCCCGCGCCTCAGCGAGACCGACCTTCTCCACGACATCGTCGGCATCTTCGCAGCCGAGCCGCTCGCGCCGCTCGAGTGCCTCTATGAAGACTTCGACCACCTGTGGGTCGAACTGCGTGCCCGCACATCGCCTGAGCTCGGCGACACCTTCGATCATCGTGCGCCCCTTGCGATACGGCCTATCGGAGATCATCGCCTCGTACGCGTCGGCGACGGCCAGGATGCGTCCGAGGAGCGGGACCTCCTCACCCTTCAGCCCAGCGGGATACCCGTTGCCGTCCCAGAACTCGTGGTGATGGCGTACGACCGGCGTGATGGGCCACGGGAAGGCGACGGGCTTCAAGATGCTCGCACCGATGAGCGGGTGGTGCCGCATCTGGCCCATCTCCGCGTCGGTGAGCGTCCCGGGCTTGAGCAATATCTCTTCTTTGACGCCGATCTTGCCGATGTCGTGCAGGTAGGCCGCCATCTCGAGTGCGACCTTCTGGTCGTGAGAGAGTCCCATCTCCTCGGCGATGAGGGCTGCATACACCGCCACACCATCGGAGTGCCCGCGCGTGTACGGGTCTTTCGCATCGACTGCCGCAGCAAGCGAGCGCACCGTGGTCAGATACGCCTCCTGAAGGCTCGAGAACAGATCGATGTTCCCGATGGCGATCGTCACGTGGTTGGCGATCGTCGACAGCAGGCGGACGTCTTCGCTGTCGAAACGATGGTCGGGGTCCTGGCTTCCTACGGTGATCGCGCCGACAGTCCCCTCTCCGGAAACCAGGGGCACGCAGAGCGCCGCGAGCGCCCCGGTGACGACCTCGACCTGCCCGTGGCTCGACACCTCTGCGGGGTTGAAGACCAGCGGGCGAGACTCGCGGATGACCCACTCCGACATCGAACTCCGTACAGCTGCATCATCGATGCGCGTCTCGCTCACCCCCCGGTGTGCCCGGATCGCCAGTTCCCCAGTTTCCGGGTCGCGCATCGTGACGTAGCCGAGGTCGGCGCTGAAGATGCGTAGGGCCGAGTCGAGCACCGAGTCGAGAAGTTCGTCCATGTCGAGCGTGGAGCCGAGAGACCTGCTCATCTCGTAGAGTGTCGCCAGTTCGAGGACCTTCTTGGTGAGGCTCTCGCTCCGGTCCTTGAGTGAGTCGGTCATCTGGTTGAAGCTCGTGGCGAGCTCGGCTATCTCGTTGTCTCCCTTTATGACCGTCTTGGCCGAGAAGTCTCCGTCGGCCACCTTCCGCGCGCCCTCGGTCAGCTCCACCAACGGATCAGACACGCGGCGAGCGACCCACCCGCCGAGTCCTACGAGCGCGAGCACTGCGATGAACGACCACATCCCGATAAGGTTCATCGTCGCAGCGCGCGCATCCATGCTCGCTTCCTGGCTGAGCAGGGACACGAGGAAGAGGTCTTCGCCGCGTGCCCACTCCGCGTCGGTAAGGGACAGCGCGTCCGCCCGGACCGTGTACCGCCGGCCTTCGACGTCGAGTGTCCCCACTCCGGTGCGCTCGACACTCGCTGAGGCGGCCGCCACCACGTCGGCGACCGTCGCGGGATCCTCGTCGAGCTCACCGGCGAGCGCGACGTGCGCAGAGCCGTCCTCCGGGTCCTCGGCGACCGAAAGCGCCACGCGGCCTTCTCCGACGACGTAGAGCACGAACGCGCTTCCCGCGCCTGTGGCAAGCTCGCCGAGGAGCGCGTCGTCGATGAGGTGAGCGACGCGCAGGACGTGTCCGCTGGAGGTCGCAACGGGTTCGAGCGCGACGAGCACTGGACGCCCGTCGACGAGTGTGAGCAACGACACCGGCCGGACGAGTGCCTCCTCGGACCACGTATCCTCCGCGAGGGCAGCGTCCCCGCCTTCACGGGCGAAGAAGCCGCTCCCGGCGACGAGCCGTCCACCTCGGTCGAGTACCGCGATGTCCGCGTAACCGTGTGTGGCGCGCGAGCGGTCGAGGAGGAGTTCGAGGTCGTCGACGTTCGCTGCTTCGGTCGCCTCGACCAGGGCTTGTCCGTCTGCGATGAGACGGGCGACCGAGTGCATCGCGTCGACCCGGTCTTGGACGCGGGTCAACACGCTGGCCGAGGCGTTCTCGGCGACCTGGTCGACCCAGCGGTCCGTCAGGTCGGACAAGAAATAGGTGGCGACGACCGTGGCCATGACCCCTACGGCCAGGGCGGCGACGACGAGCGGCAGCACTATCTGATTGTAGAGGTGCTTGCCGAGGAAGAACCGGCCCATACCTCACTCACCGATCGCGTCGAGAGGTGGAGCGAAGCCGTGCTCACGCACGAGCTCACGTGCATCGCCCGACTGTGTCCACGCGACGAAGTCCTTCACTTCTCGCTCGGCGCTCGGCGAAACGACCACTCCGAGAGGACGGACCATGGGATACTCGCCGGCGACGATGGCATCGATGCTTGGTGGAACGCCGTCGATGCTGACGTAGTCGACCTCGATGCCCTCTGAAAGACCGAAGCCTAGCGAGAAGTAACCTATCCCGCCGGGGGTCTTTTGGAGAGCATCGATCATGTCCTGCTCGTACGCGAGCACGATCGCGTCCTCGGAGACAGCCATCGGACCGAGCACGTACTGTCTGAGGATCATCTTGGCCGACTCGTCCTCGTTGCGGTCGAGCAT
Source organism: Coriobacteriia bacterium (assembly GCA_007121015.1). Lineage (GTDB taxonomy): Bacteria > Actinomycetota > Coriobacteriia > Anaerosomatales > SLCP01 > SLCP01. Next base: position 22,139 of record SKMN01000059.1, on the reverse strand, counting down.
GACGATCGGGATATCGGCCCCGCCGAGTTCGACCCAGTTCCGGTAGAGCCCAGCGTACACGCCACGCACCTGATCGCTCGTGAGAGCTGCGACCTCTGCAGACGGGTGTGCTGCGATCGCCAGCCCATCATCGGAGAGGTGCACGTACTCCACGCCAAGCTCGCGCTCCTCGTCGGTGAGGGCACGTGAGACCGCTCCGATGTCGAGGTCTCCGTGGACGACACCTTTGATGCCGCCGCTCGAATGGAGCCCGGGGAGGTAGACGAAGCGGACGTCATGCTCCCGCTCGTACTCGGCCGAGAGGACGCGGAGCAGTGGCAGGCAGGTGCCCGACCCGGAGATGCGGATGACGGTATCGGGCGGTTGCGTAGAGGAGTCCCGGTCGCATCCGGTCGACACGAACAACGCGAACGCGATGACGCACCCCACGATACAGGAGCTCAGCGCCGTGTCTCTCATCAAGGTCCCTCCAGCTACCCGCTAACCGTCCGTGTCGCCCACACCGTGGTCATTCTACCATCGCACAGGACCCCGGACGCATGGTCCGGGGTCCTGTCTGATACCCACTATCGATCGACCGTGTACGCTACTCGCCGCACCGGCCGAGCACGTACTCCCAGTGTCGATCGACATCGGCCTGGATCTCCGCCAGCAACTCGGCGTTCTCGGGCTTGAGCAGGTGCCGGAAACGCCCCTGCACCTTGAGGAACTCCTCGACAGGTTCACGACCCTTCTTGACGAGCGCCTTGCTCGGTGCCGAGAGCTTCCACACGCCGCTCTCGACCTCGAAGAGCGGCCAATACCCCGTCTTGACACCGAGTCCTGCGTGTTCGACCGACTTGTTGTACGCGCTTCTCCACCCGCGCGGGCAGGTGGCCAGCACGTTGATGAACGCCGGACCCTCGATGGCGAAAGCCTTCTCGGCCTTCGACGTGAGATCCTTCCAGTGACTGATAGAGCCCTGGGCGACGTACGGAACGTTGTGCGCCGCGATGATCGACGTGAGGTCCTTGCGCGCCTCGAGCTTGCCCTGCTGGGCGGCGCCGACCTCGGCCGTGGTCGCCCACGCGCCCTTCGGGGTGGCCGAGGAGCGCTGGATACCGGTGTTCATATACGCACCGTTGTCGTAGCAGACGTAGACCATGTCATGGCCGCGTTCCATCGCCCCGGAGAGCGACTGCAAGCCGATGTCGTACGTACCACCGTCACCGCCGAACGCGACGAACTTCATCTTCTTGTCGGCAGGGATCTTCCCGGCGCTCTTGAGGCCCTTGAACGCGGCCTCCACACCGGACATGGTAGCTGCGGAGTTCTCGAACGCGTTGTGGATGAACGGTGTCTTCCACGACGAGTACGGGTAGATCGTCGTGGATACCTCGAGACATCCGGTGGCACAGCTCGCGATGGCGGGGTCGGTGCCGGCACCGAGGAGTATCTGCCTCACGGCGATGGAGGCGCCGCATCCCGCACAGAGGCGGTGCCCGCCTTCGAGACGGTCCTCCCGGTGGGTCAGTTCACGAAGAGTAGCCATGTCCGCTCCCTCCCTATCGGGCGCCGAGGTACTGCAGGCCTGAAGGCTCAGCGGCACCCGTGGCGATGTCGGACAGGTCGGTGTACACGCTTCTCATCAGCTCGAGGCGGACGTCACTGCCGCCGAGCCCGTACACGTAGTTCACGATCGGGACACGTGTCTCGAGGTCGTAGAGCGCACTGCGTGTCTCGGTGTAGAGGGGGCCGCCCTCGGCACCGAACGTCTCGCTGCGGTCGAGTACGGCGACCGCCTTCGCGCCCTTGAGGGCCTCGGCGAGTTCTGCCGCGGGGAACGGGCGGAAGCAGCGGACCTTGACGAGCCCCGCCTTCACGCCTTCGGCACGCATCTGCTTGGCCACGTGACGAGCGTTGCCTGCGCTCGAGCCGATGACGACGATCGCCACCTCGGCATCGTCCATCATATCGGTCTCGATGAAGCCGAACGAACGGCCGGACAGCTCCGAGTACGCCTCCCCGACACGCCCGATGACCGCCTTGGAGCGGTCGATGGCGAGACGCTGGGCCTTCTTGAATTCGAAGTAGGGTCCGCCGAGTCCGGCGAAGTTGCCGTGACTCACGGGGTTGTCGACATCGAGCAGCGCGTTCTGCGGCTCGTAGTCGCCCACGAACTCCGACACGCTCTCATCGTCCATGACCTGGACACGATCGATGGAGTGAGTGGTGATGAAGCCGTCGAGGCAGCTCATGGCGGGCAGAAGCACCTCGGGGTCCTCGGCGATCCTCGTCGCCATGATCGTGTTGTCGTAGGCCTCCTGCGCCGTCTCGGCGAAGAGCACGATCCAGCCGGCGTCACGGGCTCCCATGATGTCGGAGTGGTCACAGTGGATGTTGATGGGCGCGGAGAGCGCGCGGTTCGCGTTCGCCATGACGATGGGGAGCCGCATCCCGCTCGCGATGTAGAGCTCCTCCCACATGAGGGCGAGACCCTGGCTCGCGGTCGCCGTCATGACGCGGGCGCCTGCGGCCGAGGCACCGATGCACGCGCTCATCGCAGAGTGCTCAGACTCGGTGCACACGTACTCGGTGTGGACCTTGCCCTGCGCGACGAACTTCGCGAACTCCTCGACGATGGTCGTCTGCGGGGTGATCGGGTACGCGGCGACGACATCCGGGGCGCACTGGCGCATCGCCTCGGCCACGACGGTGTTCCCGGTGGACGCTACTGTGGTCTGGGTCGGCATCTACTTCACCTCCGGCAGTTCGCAGCCCTCGGGCACCATCGTGATGGCCTCGACGGGACATTCGTTGGCGCAGACACCACACCCCTTGCAATGGTCGAGGTTGAAGGTGTCTGGATCGGGTGCCAGCTTCTCGTCAGCGACACGGATGGCCGTGTCGGGGCACACGATCCAACAGAGCAGACACTCTATACATGTGTCCACGTTGCGGATCGGGCGCTCACTCCTCCAGCCGCCGGTCACGTAGTCGCGGGAATTGCCCGAGTCCGGGATCACTGCGCCAAGGGGGAAGTCCTCGGCGGTCCAAGAATCCATGTCGGAGATGTCCCATTTCGATTGCTTGGTCTCGCTCATGCTGTTGCCACCTCCTCGTACGCGCGCTCCACGGAAGCGATGTTCGCATCGATGATCTCTTGGCCGAACTTCTTACCGAACGTCGACACGAGCAGGGTCTTGATCGCGTCGATGTCGACGGCGCCCGTCACTTTCGAGAGTGCGCCCACCATCGGCGTGTTGGGGATGTCCCGCTTGATCGTGTCGAGCGCGATCCCCGACGCGTCGATACACGCGACCGTGATCGAGTCGGACAACCCGAGCGAGCGCTTGACCGCATCGGGAGGCGTGCATGTGTTGATGATGAGGGTGCCGTTGTCGACGAGGCCCTCGGCCACGTCCACGACGTCGAGGAGCGAGTCGTCGAGCACGATCACGACATCCGGGTTCTCGATGTTGCAGTGGATGTCGATCGGCTCGGGACTGATGCGAGTGAACGCTTTGATGGGCGCACCCATACGCTCCGGCCCGTATTCGGGCATCGCCTGCATGTACTGGTCTGCCGCCAGGGCAGTCTCTGCCACCAGTTTGGCAGCGGTCACCGCGCCCTGGCCGGCTCTCGCGTGCCAGCGGATCTCCGTCAGTTGTTGCATTCCCTTCCCCTTTCTTCCCGTGCCGCCACATCACACTCCTGAACCCGCCGGGATCGACGAGGGCGGACAGGTCACACAAGGATACGGGCGTGTACCCGGCAAGCGGTTGTACCGAGGAGGTCAGCGGATGCGAGGAATCGGTGAACGGTAGACAAAATATGTCAGCCTACTGTCTAGAGTTCCCTCCGCGCCTCGAGCGCCCGCCCGAGCGTCACCTCGTCTGCATACTCCAGGTCGCCGCCGACCGGCAGCCCCGAGGCGATCCGGGTCACCTTCAGCCCGAGTGGCTTGAGCATACGGGCGAGGTAGAGCGCGGTAGTCTCCCCTTCGACCGTCGTGTTCGTAGCGACGACGACCTCGGTGACCGTGCCCTCGGCGATGTGGTCGAGCAACTCGCGAACGCGGAGCTGCTCGGGGCCCACCCCATCCACGGGCGAGATCACGCCCCCGAGCACGTGGTAGAGGCCGCGGTACCCACCGGTCCGCTCGATAGCCACGACATCGCGGGGCTCCTCGACGACACAGACGGTCGCGGCGTCACGCTCCGGGTCGGCGCACGTAGCGCAGAGATCACCCTCGGTGAAATCGAAACATCGCGGACAGAAATGTATGACGCGCTTCACCTCGAGCAGAGCCTCGGCGAGCCGTGCGGTTCCCTCGGCCTCGGAACGCAGTATATGGTACGCGATACGCTGGGCCGACTTGGGCCCCACGCCAGGCAGTCGTTCGAGCTCTTCGAGGAGGCGCGCGATGGGGGCTGCGTAGTACACGCCGGCCTCGCTACATGAGGCCGGGGATGTTCATGCCCCCGGTCACCTGGGACATCTTGCTCGAAGCGAGCTCCTGGGCCTGGCGGAGCGCCTCGTTGACCGCAGCGGCGACCATGTCCTCGAGCATCGCGACGTCGTCGGGGTCGACCGCAGCCGGGTCGATGACGACGCGTTCGAGCTTGAGGTCTCCGGTCATGACCGCTTTGACGACGCCTCCCCCCACCGAGGCCTCGACACGCTCCTCGGTCAACTCCTCTTGCACGCGGGCCATCTCAGTCTGCATCTTCTGGGCCTGCTTCATCATGTTGCCGATGTTGGGCTTCATCCGTCCTACTCCGTTCCTTCGTCGATGTGCGGGCGCTCGGACACCTTCTCTGCTCCAAGCGCGTCGGCCATGAGGGCCTCGATGTCCAGGTCTTCCGGGGTCGCATCCTCCGTGCGCACGCCGCCCGGTCCACTCGGCGTCGGAGGCGCTGGGCGGTCACCCGTTCCGGGTGCGGAGCCGGATGGTGCGGCGGGCGGCTCGTGCGGCTCTTCCGGCAGCGGGGCGGGCGGCTCGGGCCCGGGAGCGACCTGGGCGGGGGCGGGCTCCTCGGCTCGCACCGCTCCCCGTCCGAGCTGATACCGGAAGGGAGGCACGCTCCCGAAAACGGAGGCGAGCGCCCGCTTGAGAAGCGCGACGTTGTCGGGACCCTGCGCCTGCTTCATGGGAAAACGCGCACTGGAGGGGAACTCGACGACGAGCGTCACGCCGTCGGTGTCGACATCGACCTCGGTCCCGTCGAACATCGCGCCGCGTGCCGACTTGAGCTTGCGGACCTCGGCGACCACAGCGGGCCATGCGCGCTTCACGTGGGCGCGATCGAGAGGGGCTATCGAGGTTGCGGGCGGGGGGGTCGTCGTCTCGGGCGCCGGAACACCGGACTCGTCGTCAGAGGCATCTTGGGCGGGCTCTGGAGATGACGTGCCGCGCTCCTCGGCGTCATCGGCCGTGCCTGCCTGCTGCGCGTCCAGCTTGGGAGCGACCGCTGTCTGTGCGGGCCGGGGATCCGCCGGATCCGCCGGTGGCGGAACGTGTCCCGCGCTCGCGCCGGCTGCTGGCGCCGAGGGTCCCGATGCCGCCATCGCCACCCCGGTCTCGAGCGCCTCGACACGTTCGGCGAGGGCCTCGAGCGTCATCTCGCCGTGAGGCCGTGCGAGCCGGGTCAGGATGACCTCGAGTGCGAGCCTCGGGTCCGGCGACCACCGCATCTCCCCGGTCAACTCGCCGAGCAGGTCGAGCACGCGCGCGAGCCGGTCCGGTCCGAACGCGGCCGCCTGACTCGTGAGTCGCGCGAGATCCGACGTGGGCGCCTCGACGATACCGGTCGCATCCCCAACGGCCGCAACCACGTACAGGTCACGCACGTGGCCGACGAGTTCCCGTACGAACTCGGGGATGTCCACGCCTGCGGAAGCGATCCGTGCCACGAACTCGAAAGAGCCTGCGACGTCACGTCGCGCGATGAGGTCCGCCACCTCGAACAGCAGTGCAGAGTCGACCTCGCCGAGGAGCCCTTCGACGTCCGCAAGCGAGATCGACGAGCCGGAGAACGCCGCGAGTTGCTCGAGAAGGGATATCGCGTCCCGCATCCCTCCGCCTGCGTGCTTGGCCACGAGCGCGAGCGTGCCGGGAGCGACCTCTATCCGCTCGGCCTTCGCGATGTGTTCGAGCCTGCCGACGATGTCGTCCACGCCGATGCGATGGAAATCGAACCGCTGGCAGCGAGAGTGGATCGTCTCGGGTACCTTGTGCGGGTGCGTGGTGCACAGCACGAAGATCGTGTGCGGTGGAGGCTCCTCGATGCTCTTCAACAGTGCGTTGAACGAGTGGTTCGAGAGCATGTGGACCTCGTCGATGATGTAGAGCTTCCACGCACCGCGGACCGGCGGATACACGAGCCTGCCGATGATCTCCTCGCGCACCGCATCGACCTGCGTGCGCGAGGCCGCATCGAGTTCGTAGACGTCGGGGTGCCGCCCCTCGGTGATGGCCACGCACTGTTCGCAGGTGCTGTCCGGGTCCGGCGTAGGGCCCGACTCGCACTCGAGGGCCTTCGCGAGGATGCGTGCGGTCGTCGTCTTGCCGGTCCCGCGCGGGCCGGTGAACAGGTACGCGTGCGCCACGGCGCTCTCGGTCACCGCGTTGCGGAGCGTCCGAGTCACGTGAGCTTGTCCGACGACGTCCTCGAAGGACTGCGGACGGTACTTGCGGTAGAGGGATTGGTGCGCCATCTGGTCCTTCCGCTTCACGTGTCTGGCCGAGCCGGCCCGGGCACCGTAAACGCGTCGACGCGTTCGAGCGGGACCCGGACGCCCGGCAGAGGACGCTTATGGCTGCTTCCTTCCGGATCTGACCAGGTTCACGCCGTACCGCCGTCCGGACCCCGCTCGAACGCGCCGCGGTGCGGAGTCCCAAGTATATGTCCCAGCGAGCCAGCGGGCCAGGGGGTACGCGGGCGACCGGGGGGATGTACCCTACGACCCGGTCAGTATGCGCTTGAGGGTGCGCTCCCGTTTGACGGCGGTGAACGCGATGACCGTATCGCCCGGCCTCAACTCGGTGTCGCCGCGCACCGCCACCACCTCCTCATCGCCACGGACGATCGCGATGAGGACGCAGTCGTTCGGCAGGTCGAGTTCGGCCACCCGCTTGTCGCACACGACGCACCGGTCGGTCGGCAGCTCGATCTCGACGATCGCCATATTCCCCTTGCGCAGGGCGATGAGCGTCCGGATGTCACCGACCGTCGCCTCTTCCTCGATCATCCGCGAGATGATGGTCGTCGAAGAGATCGCCTCGATGCCGAGGGCGTTGAAGATGTGCTCGTTCTTGGGGTTGTTGACGCGCGCGATCGAGCGGGGCACCCCGAACGCGACCTTAGCGAGCTGGCAGGCGACGAGGTTGTCGTCGTCGTCACCGGTCGAGGCCACGAAGATGTCGGCCCGTCCGGTCCCCGCATCTTCCTGATAGATGGAATCGCAGCCGTCGCCGTGGATGACCAGCGCGCGTGGCGGCAGTTCGGCTACGAGGCGCTCGACGATCTCGGCACGCTTCTCGATCAGCGCGACCTCATGCCCCGAGTCGAGCATCGTCCTCGCCAGGTACGATGCGACCTTACCGCCGCCGTTGATGACGATGTACATCGCTCACTCCTCGGCCATGTAGCGCTCGACCTTGGCGTATGCGTCGTCCTTCACAGACGCCATGACGATGTCGCCCTCGTGGAGTATCGCCTCCGGCTCCGGCACGAACATCTCCTCGCCGCGCGCGATCGCGGAGATGCGGAACTTGCGGAGGATCTCGATCTCCTCCACCCGTCGGCCTTCGACCTCTTCGGATGCTTTGAACTGGACGAACTCGATGTCGCCGAACTGGGAGACGTGGTGCCCGTGGCCCGAACGCAACTTCTCCAGCAGCGTCTCGGCTACGAGAGTGGTGCCGCATACGTAGTCGAGGCCGAGTTGCTGGTAGGTGCGCTCGCGGACAGGATTGTAGAGGCGTGCGACCACGTGTGGGACCTCGAAGAGCTTGCGCGCGACCTCGGCTGCCATGAGGTTGGTGTTGTCGAGGTTCGTGACGGCGGCGAACGCGTCAGCCGCCCGCGTGCCCGCCTCCTCCAACACTTCCTCGTCGAAACCGAGTCCCTTGATCGTCACGCCGTTGAACGCCGTGCCCAAGCGCTTGAACGCCTCCGCGTCGCGGTCGACCACGACCACGTTGTGTCCCTCGACCGAGAGCAACGTGGCCAGCTGCGAGCCGACGCGACCGCACCCGACGACGATGACGTTCATCCTACCTCCTCGCTTCCGATCGTGATCCCCGCCACCATGCCATCGCCTGTCGACAGGCGCCGGATGCCGACGACGATATCCGGCGACGGGCGTCGCGGCAGCGTACCGCGATCGCCCGTCACCGGATATCGCACGAGGAGATCGCTACTTGCCGATCTTGAATATCTTGGTGCTGCACTCGGGACAGGTGCCCTGGGTCGCCGGGCGACCGTTCTTCATCGTGATCGCCTGGGCATCCTGGATCTCCCGCTTGGACTTACACTTGACGCAGTATCCCTCTGTGCTGGCCATGTAGGCTCCTCTCTTCTCGACCGATGCCCGTCAGGGCCACAGGCCCGCCCGGAAGCATGGTCCTCCCCGGCGACCGATGTCGCCCGACATGAAGTGTACACCTTGCCGCACGCTTGTCATGCCTCGCGTTCCGCAGAGCTGCGCCGGATCGCCCACGCGCACATGCCGAGGAATGCCGCTCCGAGCAGGCCCAGCGCGGCCCAGCAGATGCCCGACGCCACCCAGAAGGGCTCCGGGAACAGGCGGACGAGCAAGGCGTCGGCGGGGAACGTCCACGTTCCGGGCTCGAAGAAGACGTCGTGGAAGCCGGCGAAGAAGGCGTCGAAGTCGGCGACGGCCACGAGGGCGGCCACCGTCACGAACGACGCAGAGGCGAGAGCGGCGCCTCGAAGGGAGCGCGCGAGCATCATGCGCCGGTCCGCGCCGCCCAGCAAGCACCACGCTGCCCACGCGCACGACAGCGCGAGGGCGACCCACGCGATTATGCGTGCTCCCACTACGACCTCACGCACGTCATCGAGGTGAGCGACCGCGTCCGGCCCGAACGCCGGACGACCGTCGGGAAGCCGGTCTGGCAACTCTACACCCGGAACGCCCGCCACGAACGCCCTCACGTCATCGGCGAGTTCGCGAACGTGTTCGGGAGAAAGCCCCGTCCTCCCCGGAGCATCGACGGCACCCACCAGCGCCTCGGTGTACGCCGGTGACAGCAGTGGCTGGAAAGAGAAGCCGAACACCGTCAGGGTCAAGGCCACTCCGCCGAGGACGGTGGCCGTGCGCCACACCCACGCCATCGCTACGAGGCCATCTCGGTGCGGTTGCCTCCCGCCTCCGCGGCGCGATAGAGCGCCTCGTCGGCAGCGGTCAAGAGCGTGTCGGCCGTGGGCCCGTGCGCAGGGAAGGCCGCGATGCCAAGGCTCACCGTCACCCCGGCACCCTTGACGAGGGTCCCTTCGGCGGCCGAACGCAAGGCCCCGGCCACCTTAGCGGCGTCCTCGCCTTCGGGTGGCCCGCCGGAGCATCCCTCGCTCAACAAGACCGCGAACTCCTCTCCACCCCAGCGTGCGATGATGTTCGTCTCGAACGTCATCGCCGAGCCACACGACTCGAGGGCGTCCTCGAAGGCGCGCGCGACGTTCGCCAGGAGTTCGTCTCCCAACTCGATACCGAACAGGTCGTTGAAGCGCGCGAAGTCATCCATGTCGATAAGCATCACGTAGAGGGGCCGGTCGTCCCGCTCGGCCCGGAGGATCTCGCTGTTGAGTGCGCGCAGGAAGTAGCTGCGCTCGTAGAGGCCCGTCTTCTCGTCGATGATCGCCGCCTCGGCGATTCGCGCCTCCCGCACGGCGAGGGAGCCCGTCATCAGCGTGACGACCATCGCCGCCCCCCCGAAGACCGCTACCTGCCACATGAACCGCACCGTGACGTAGGCGGTGTTCTGGTGCAGGTCCTCCTCGCTGAACGGCACGGTCACGTGGGGAAGCACGCCGAACAACTCGCCGAACAGCACCGCGCCATACGTCAGCGCACAGAACCCGGCGACGATCCAGGTGTCCCGCCTCAACGGCAATATGAAGGCGGCTTCGAGGATGAAGAGCAGGTAAAGCGCATAGAACCATGAGTTCACGCCACCGGAGTAGTAGATGAGGACTCCCACGACGAGCACGTCGAAGAGCAGCTGTGCGTGGTTGAGGAACGCGATGTTGCCGAGACGCCGGTAGGTGAGGTGGTAGTAGGTGTTGTACGCGATGACGAACGCAACGGCGATCGCCGGCACGCGCATGTTCGCCGCAAGCTCTTCCCACGGCAGTTCCGTCGAGTACACCGCGAGCCCGATGGCCGAGAACGTCGCGAGCAGTGCCACGATCGCCCAGCGGACCTTGATGACGAGGCCGACCCGCTCGATATTGGCTTGCAAGGCCTCTATATCGTACCGGGTGGGATGAGCGCGCCACGTGACCCGCGCGCTCCGCAAGAGATTCTTGGTAAAACGACTCGCGTTCACGGACGTGCCTCCACGAACGGGTACGACGGCATGGTTGCTGCTGGTCCAGTATACTTGAGGGACGCGGACACACGGAGTGGATGCCCATGACCCCCGCCACGATCCAGGCGGAGATCACTGCTCTCATAGGCACGCTTGCCATCATCGGTACACCCTTGCAGGTGCTCATGCCCGTCGGCGCGGTCGCCCTGGTCGCTCTGGCCGTGGTCCCTGCGTGGCGCCGGGCACTCGGCCCGGCGATCACAGCGACCGCTGTCGTGCTCCTCGCGGGCGAAGCGTTGCTCGCATGGTTCCACTGGCGCCTCTGGGAACTCGCCGTGGTCGTCAGCCCGGAGACCGGAGCCATCACCGGTCGCGTCGCCGTGCCGCTGTGGATCGAATCCGAGAAGCTCTACGTCTGGGCGCTCACCGTCGCGCTACTGGCAGTGTTCGTGAGGCGGCACCGCGAAGAGCTGCTGCCCGGGATCTCGGTCATCCTCGCCATACTCATGGCGGGAGCGGCCTTCTGGGGCAAGCCGTTCACCGAGCCCCTGCCCTCCTTCCTCGGCCAGTACTTCGGATACCTGCAGGCGATGCAGAGCGGCAACTTCGGCATGGCGATGGGGGCGTACCAGGGCATGGAGGGTGCGCGCCAGTTCTACTACAACACCGTCTACATGTGGATCCACCCGCCGGCACTGTTCTTCGCGTACGGCACGTTCGCTCTGTCCTTCGTCGCGACGCTGCTCATGGTGACGAGGCGGCGATCGAGCTTCGAGACCACCGCGTACCGGTGGGTCCGCCTCGGCTACATCCCGTTCACCGCAGGCATGTTGCTCGGGTTCCCGTGGGCGATCATGGCTTGGCAGGGCCAGTCGTGGTGGTGGTCGGGCAAGGTCAACATGTCGATCATGCTGTGGGTCCTCTACACGGCATACCTTCATGCACGCCTGTACATCCGTAAGCCCGGCATGTGGAAATGGGTGGCGGCGCTCTCGATCGCCTCGTTCCTCGTCCTGCTCCTGACGTACCTCGCGACCTACGTGGTGCCCGGCGCGCACAGTTACATCTGAGTGGAGGCCGCACGACCGTGAACTCGCTCGCACATACCCGGACGTGGGACTACGCGCTGACCGTGGCAACGGTGGTACTCCTCGCCACACTCGGCCTACAATCGCTCCTCGGCACGTTCTACGCGTGGTGGGCTCTCAGCACGATTCCCAACTGGGAGGCGTTCGGCTACAACGACTTCGTGCGGGTGATGAACCTGATCGCCGCGCCGCAGGTAGTCGCCCTCGTCGTCGTGATGGGGCTCTGCGTACCCAAACGGCTGCTCGACCGCACCGCGCTCATCGTCGTGTCCGGCGTGATGCTCGGCATCGGGCTCGTCGCGTGGGTGATCACCGGCAGCATGCAAGACGGGCTCGCCACCTACCTCGCACTCGCCGGCCTTATCCAGGTGGCGGTCGTGGCACTCACCGTCGCCGGCACGCGGGGACCGTCGTACATGACCGAGGGGCGGCTCGTGAAGACGGGCTCGGGCCTTCTGCACCTCGGCTTCATCGCGTTCGCATACGTGGTGGTCGCGCTCCAGAACTCGGCCTTCATGCTCCCGGCGTTCTGGGTCGCGACACTTCTCACCGTGGTGGGCACGCTCATGTCGTTCTACGCCGACAAGCTTGCGTTCCGCACGCGCGTGCGCGCCGAGGTCGACCGGCCGCTCGCAGGAGCCGGAGACTGACGGCGCGAGACTGGCGGCGCCTAAGGCGAAGGACGGGCGTCGCGCTCACCTCCGGGTAGCCTCCCGTCCGGCGAGCTACAGCGAGCGGACGAGCTCGGTCACGAAGCGCGATGCTGTATCGAGATTGCGCTCATCGACATTGTCGACGGTGTCCGTCGCCCAGTGCCAGTGCGGAAGCCTCCCGTTGACGTCGAACGCCATGAGGCTCATCGCGCGCATACGTCGTGCGAGCGCTGCCGTCGCGTCCGTTGAAAGCCCCTTGTACGCCCCGGTCCTGACGGGGAGGTCGTTGTCGCGAGCGATTCGCTTACCGGCGCTCAGAAGTCTGCGGTCCGAACGGTACCGGCGTGCCATACCCTCCTCGGTGACCATGTGCAGCGCACCGGTGCCCACGTTGTCGATGTTGATGATGAGCGCCCGGGATAGGTCGTCGGCGTACGCGGCGAGCAGCGCCTGCATGCCGCGGGTACCCACCTCTTCGGCGCCGGTCGCGACGAACCAGACCTCCTTGTCGGCGAGCGCTCGATCGATCCCCTCGGCCACGCGCCTGCGGATCCGCGACGCCTCGGCGGCAGCGTAGTCGGGATCGCCGAGCGGGTCGTCGCCTGCCCGGCCACCCTTGAAGCCGAAACCGCCATCATCGTCTTCTTCTTCGAAGTTCTCCCACGAGCCGATCTTACGCCCGGCTTCGCGCGGGTCGAAGCTCTCCTCGACACCGAGCCATCCGCTCACGTCCTCATCGGCTTCACTGCGCTTCCGCCGTGAGAGCATCCCTTTCAGGCGAGAGGTCACGCCTCGGTCACCGCGCTGTGTCCCGGCGTCGCGGGGCGGCCCTTCGTCGTACGCAGACGCGACCGGTGCGTCTTCCGACACGTGTCGGACCGGTCCGCGCTCCTCATCTCGGGCGGTGCGGCCCACCGGTTCGAACTCGACGGTATCGAGGGACAGGACGCCCTGTGCGCCCTGGGACGGTGCGCTCTCGCTCTCCGAGGGTGCCTCGGCCCACCGGAAGTCATCGGGCAGCGCGGTGAGGTCCTCGTCGGCGGAGGACACATCTGTGTCCTCGGAGTATTCGAGCCCCGCGTCGTCCGGCACGACCCCCGCACGGCGCGCGGTGTCAGCGTCACGCCTGACCGGGGCGAAGCGGCCGGTACCCGGCGCGTCCTCGGCCAGGCGCGCGATCCGCCCAAGCACGTCGAGCATGACGGCCACGCCGCTCGCGTTGTCGTTCGCACCATCCGAGAAGTCCATCGCGATCTCGCGGTGGATGTTGATGAAGAGCGGAACGGCGAGGTACGCGCTCGCGGCCATCGTGGCGTACCACCACCACGGGTCCCATGCCTCGGTGAACGGGAGGGCACCGAGGAGCACGAACACGGGAACGGCGTAGGTGCACCACTTCATCAGCGAGAACGTCGCCGAGAAGTTCTTGACCATCGACGGCGAGAACGCGAGCGACGTTCGTGCGCTGTCGTAGTGCGCGACGATGACGATCCTCGTGGGCCGCTCGCCACGCCGGGTTCGCGGCATATGACGAGCGATGATGTTCTGGCTTGGGCCCTTGGGGGGCAGCCAGCTCGAAAGGCCGAACCGGGTGTCGAGATCCATCCACATGAGGAGCGCGGTGAGCGCGGCAGCCGCGAAGGCCGGCCACGCGAGGAACGACCACCCCGACGCCACTGCGGCACCGATCGTGAACAGGTGGTAGAGGACGTACGCCCACGAGTAGGTGCGCGGACTGTCGAACTCCTGGCGCTCGACATCGACTGCGTGCCTGCGGAACACCGACTCGATGTAGTCGGCGGCCTCTGCCTCCGCATCGGTCGTCGCGGGCCTCGGCCCGATCGTGTCCGCGAGGTATCGAAGGTGCTCGGTCGCTTGAGACATGCATCCCTCCGGGTTCGGGCGGCGACTCTGTATGACGGCCTCTCGCTGTCTGCGCTAATGATACTGCACGGCGCAGACCGGCGCGGCAAACCTCCGTGAACCGCACGGACGTCCCGTCTCAGACCTTGGAGGCCCGGGACGGGACGTCCGCTCTCGGTTCGCTACCGGTATGGCGCCCTGTCGGCGCGTTACACGTACGCGTGCATGACCACCTTACTGCGACCCCATCTTCACAGAGCCATCGCTGTGACACGAACGGCACTCGTTGATGCGGTACTGCGAGTGCTCTTCCACGACCGCGGGATCGTCGCTGTGACAGCGACACCCGGGGATCTGCACGGCGAAGGGTGCCTTCTCCTCGGAAGGCTCGATCGCTATCGGCGCGTCTGGTACCGACGCCGCAGCCGGCGCGGGCGCCTGCGCCACGGGTGCGCTCCCTGCTGGCGGCAGCGGTGCCTGCGGCGTGCCGAAAGCGAAGGCGAACGCCGCCACCCCGAGCACGAGCCCTACGACGACAAGCGCTACGACACCGGCCTTCTCCATGGCTACGCGGCCTCCGTCCCGAGGATCGCCTCGAGATCCTCTGCGGCCGACTCGGCGATGGGCTTGATGTCGAACGTGTCGACGAGCACCTGCAGCACGTTGGGTGTCACGAAGGCGGGCAGGGTCGGCCCAAGACGGATGTCGGTGATGCCGAGGTGCAGCAGTGTCAGCAAGATCGCGACGGCCTTCTGCTCGTACCACGAGAGGATCATCGAGAGCGGCAGGTCGTTCACCCCGACCTCGAAGGCGTCCGCGAGCGCGACGGCGATCTTGATCGCCGAGTAGGCGTCGTTGCACTGGCCCACGTCGAGCAGGCGCGGGATGCCGCCGATGTCGCCGAGTTGCTTGTCGAAGAAGCGGAACTTGCCGCACGCGAGCGTGAGCACGACGGTGTCGGCCGGGGCCTGCTCGACGAACTCGGTGTAGTAGTTGCGACCCGGCTTGGCGCCATCGCATCCGCCCACCAGGAAGAAGTGCTTGATCGCGCCGCCTTTGACCGCGTCGATGACCTGCGGGGCCACGCCAAGCACGGTGTTGCGTCCAAAGCCCACCATGACGCTGCCGCTGTCGACCTCGTCCGTGAATCCGGGCATCGCAAGCGCCTTCTCTATCGCGGGCGAGAAGTCGCCTTCGAGGTGCAGGATGTCCGGGAACTGCGCCGGACCGCTCGTGAAGAGGCGCTCCTTGTACTCGTCGCGTGGCGGCATGAGGCAGTTGGTGGTCATGAGGATCGCGCCGGGGAACCCGGCGAATTCCTTGTGCTGGTTCTGCCACGCGGTGCCGTAATGGCCGTAGAAGTGCGGGTGCGCCTTGAGCTCCGGGTACGCATGCGCGGGCAGCATCTCGCCGTGGGTGTAGACATCGATACCCTTGCCCTCGGTCTGCTCGAGAAGCAGTTGCAAGTCGCGCAGGTCGTGGCCGGAGATGAGGATGGCCTTGTTCGGCCGGTGGCCGAGCGGGACCTCGGTGGGCACCGGATGTCCGTAGGTGCCGGTGTTGCCCGCATCGAGCAACTCCATCGTGCGCAGGTTCACCGCTCCGCACTCGAGCGCAAGCGCGATCCAGTCCTCAAGCCCTATCGTCGCATCGTCGAGCGCCGTGAGCACCTTGAACATGAACGCGTACACATCCGGGTCCTCCTGGGCGAGGATACGCGCGTGGTGCGCGTACGCTGCCACGCCTTTGAGGCCGTAGAGAGTGGTCTGCTGGAGGGCCTGGACGTCCTCGCCACGGGTCGTGTCCCACGGGCTACCGAACTCGACGCCCTGGGCTATCTTCTCGTCCACGCCGCTCGCCGGTGCGAAGTCGACGAGTGCACCCTCGACGGTAGCGTCCGATCCGGCGGCAAGCGCATCGCGCAGACGGACAGCCTCGTCGACCTTCTCGGCGATCGATCCCGGGTCGAAGTCGACGTTGGTCAGCGTGGTGAAGAGCGAGTCGGCCACGAAGCGACCGGCCTCGGTCGTATCGACGCCGCGCGCGGCTGCGTCGATGGCGACCATCGAGAGCCCCTTGCATGCGTTCACGAGCAGGTCCTGGAGAACGGCGACGTCCTCCTTCTTGCCACACACGCCTACCGTGACGCAACCGGTACCCCTTGCGGTCTGTTCACACTGGTTGCAAAACATGTTCACTTCCTTTCGTAGAGGCGCGCCGGGCAGATAGGGTCGGCGCGACGTTCGCCACTACCCGTGGATCAGGGCAGGGATACACCTTGTGCATACCCACGTGCTGTCTCCGCCGGTGCGGACCGGCAACAGGGGACGGTCGTCTTCAGACGTGCCGCAGCGGAAGCAGCGCTGGGCGAGGTAGTTGGCCTTCTTCTCGGCCATGATCGGCTCGGCTGCTTCGTGATCGAAGGGGACGGTCTCGCGGACCTCGAGCGTGAGCGCGCCGGTCGGGCACACACCCAGGCAGAAGCCCGCTCCATCGCAGAGTTCCTCGCGGATCACCTTAGCCTTGCCGTCGACGATCTCGATGGCTCCCTCGGCACAGGGCGAGACGCACTGTCCGCAACCGTTACAGAGGTCCTCCTCGATGCGTACGATCTGGCGGGTGACGGTCGTGGCGCTCATGTTCGTGTTCCTCTCGGTCGTGGTGTCTGGTGTCAGGGTCGTGATGTAAGGCCGGGCCGAGGTGACCCGTGTGGCGGTCTACGAGTCGCGAGCCGCCGCACGTGCGTGGCGCCGGCCCTCGATGAGGTGCTTCACGGAATCGATAGCGTGACCGCGCAGTACCGAACGCGGTCCGGCATAGCGCATCACGTCGCGCATGCGCTCACGCATGTCGGCCCTGTAACAATGCGTATCGCAATAGCTGCAGAACGGCTTGGGGTCCTTGGGGCAGGACGCGCGGCGCTTCTCGGCGTACGCAAGGAGCTCTGCGCACTCGACGCACACGGCCGGACGGCGCTTGCCGTACACGCCGAGTGCAGCCCCAGACGAATCGAGTGGCGCGCGCTCGGCGTCCGGGTGGTTGTCGTTACAGTAGATGACCGCGAAGTCACCGAGCAGTCGTGTGTCCTTCGCAACGTCATGCTGGGCCATCTTCTCTGCGAAACGCTCGCTCACGTGTCGGCCTCCATCGGTACGACTCTCGTACGGGAGTATCGAGAGGAATCGTACGTCGAGCTGGCATGGCAGACCTTGACGGGCGTCAATTCCGGGAAGAATCTTGAGCGAACATGTCAGACATGCGTCACGTGTTGCTCGGCCGAAGCGTCTCGGATGTCTCCGAGCCCGTGGGCCGCGCACACCGTGAGGAGGCAGACTATGGCCGGCAGGCCCGCGGACATCCGTTCCGACCTGTGGACCGCCCTGCGCGAATGCCGCCTGTGGCGGGCCGCTCACGACGAGGCCGTGGCGGCGCTCGCCAGGCGCGCGTCCGTACGCGACGAGCCGCGCGGAAGCGTCCTCGCGCCGGAGGGCGAGCCCGCGACGGGGTTCGGCGTGGTGATCACAGGGAAGGTGCGCGTCTACTATCTCGGCGCTGACGGCAAGCGATTCGTCTTCGAGACGGTCGGGACGGCCGAGCCGGTCGCCGCTGTCGCCGCGCTGGCAGGAGGGCGCTATCCGGCGACGGCCGAGACGGCCACCCCCGCGACGATCGCGTGGCTCCCGCGCGAAGCACTCCTCGACCTCATAGCGGCGGAGCCGGATGTCGCCAAAGGCGTCATCGCCGACCTCGCCAACCGCGTCGTGAACTTCACGAACGTCGTACAGTCCTTCACCCTCGACGTCCCGTCACGACTGGCGCGCTATCTGTTCCAGCGAGCGCTCGCGGTCGGGAAGCCATCGTCCCGCGGGCTCGAGCTCGACCTCGGCATGCCCAAGAGCGAACTCGCCGCAGCGCTCGGCACGGTACCCGAGACCCTCTCGCGCGCCTTCGCGCGTCTGCGCGACGATGGCGTGCTCGAGGTGCACGGGAAGACCGTCACCGTACTCGACGTACGGAGCCTCGCGGAGCTAGGGAGCGGCTACAGCGAGTCGCCGTGACGCGCGATCTCGCGTCACTCGCCGCTGTCAGTGTCCGCTTCTTCAGGTGGCCCGTCAGCGGGGCCGTCTCCGTCTTCGCCTTCAGGGACTTCGTCGTCGTCCTCATCGGTCACCGCTTCGACGCCAGCGAGCATCCGTAGGCGCCCGTCAGCCTCGCTTGCTCGTGCGCGCGCCTCGAAGTACTCCTCCGTCGCCTCGCCGGCATGCCGCTCGTAGGCATCGGCGATGGGCTCCGCGGGTGATGCGGGCAGCTCCGCCGCCTTCTCCGCAAGCTCGCGCTCGGCATCGTTGTATCGCGCAGACAGCGTGTTGGCCTCCTGCGGCCTGTCCGCGAGGAACGCCACATCGGCCTGCTTGGAGATCTCGATCGCAGCGAGTTTCTCATCGCAGTACTCGAGATACGCGTCGAAGTCCGTCTCGGGGAACCCGGTCGCCGCCTCGCTGAACAGCTCCTGCGCCCGGCCGACCTTTTCCTCTGCCTCGCCCGTGAGCTCGCTCGAGCGCGTCACACCCTCACGAGTCAGCTTGTTGTACTCCTCGACCGCCTCGACCGTCAGGGACCCGGCTTCTACAACGAGGCCCCACGCTTCGAGCGCGGGCTCGAGGGCAGCGGCAGCCTTGATGTTGAACTCGAGTATGGTCTCTGCCTTCTCGAGCATCTCGAGTCGGGCGTCAGCCGCCTCCCGTAGGGCGTCGGCGTAATCGAGCTCCCCCTCGGGAAGGTTCGGGCGTGAACGCTCTATGAGACGGATCGCCGTAGCGAGGTCTTCTCCAGCCGAGGGGAGCCGTGGCTCCAACTGCTCTGCGCGCGCACCCAGCTCCGTGTCGATCTCTGCACGCACGACCTCATCGACCTCGAGTACGACCTCGTCCGCACGCTCGACGAGTGCAGTCGCCTCGTCGAGTTGTGCGACCGCGGCCTGCTGCTCTTTGCGCGTCTCGTGTTGGAACCACAACGCCAGACCGAGCATCGCGACCGCAATGACCGTGATCGCGATGAGGGCGATCCTCGGCCCGGTGCGGGGAGGTGTCGGCTCTTCCGGTGGCTGCGCGGCCACAGGCGGCGCGGTCGCACCCCCCGCGTCCGAACCGGCTGTCTCGGGCCGAGAAGGCGCTCCCGCGCCGTCCGGCTTCTCCTGGTCGGTCATCGTGACGTCTCCTTTCGAACCGTACCGCATAGCATACACGCTCGTGACTCCGAGTGATGTCCCCCGTGGCCGGTCGTGGGGTAGCTGACGCACGGTTGTCGTGGCTCAGCCGCGATACTCTAAACTCAGACCTTTCATCACACTTGGTACTCAAGTTTCCTCGCTCGGCGGTCGATTATCTCGGTCGGGGCCGAGGGGGTCGTGGTGAGGACCGCATCCGGTCGTGAACTCGTCGCCGACATCGACCTCGCACACATGGGCCGAGCCCTTGCCTTGCCCTCGGGTGACGGCAGTGCCGACGCACTCAAGTACGGGGCGATCCTCGTCTTGCTCTCGCGCGTGCTCTCACGCGCGCTGCGTGTCGCACGGGGGCTCGTCGGGTCGTCGGGCCGCAGAACGGTCGATGTCCCCGCATCCTAAGGCACTGCGCCGCCGGCCCTGAGAACGATCGTGTCGCTACGAGACCTCACCAGGATCTCCTCCGCTACGGATCATGCGGACCTTCTCGATGACGGCGTCGACGTGCCGCATCCTCGTATCCCCGTCCGCTAGCTTCTGGACGATTCTTGCAGCCTCCGTAAGGGCCGCGAGTGCGACGAGGTCGTCATCGTACTCGAGAGCGACCCTGAACACCCCTCTGCCGTCAGCCGAGAAATCCCACGACGTGGACCCGGCTAGAGAGCGTGGCGATCCCGACAGCGCCATAATCTCGAGCGCGACGTGCTCGAGAAGGTGTGGTATCTCGGTGTCCGCAAGCTCCGCGACGACCCCCCGAGCCGAGCCGCATTCGCACCGGTGGCGCACGATACCCGGCAGCGCCTCTACGACGATGTCCACCAGTCCGGGCACGGCAGACGTACGCAACGGTACCTGCGGCCCCATTCGCACCGATGCTTCGACCCGCTCCGGACCGACGACCACGCGCTCGATGCGTATCCCGGCCGTCGACTCACTCGGCCGCATCACCACGGCCACACTTCCTCGTGCCGAGGTAGTACGCGACCGAGGCTACGACGAGCACCCCGACGACCGCCACCGTCACGATCCTGCCCGCATCGGATCGGGCGGCTCGCATCACGTCGGCTCGTGCAAGATCGCGGACCTCCTCGGCCCGGTGCTTCACGTCCTCGACGCTTAATTTGCGCGCGGGCATCCCTGACCTCCGCTCATCGCTGGATGTTCTTCATCTTGACGACAGTGAACGCGATCGAACCCAGCACGAGCACGCCACCTATGGCGAGCAGCGCACCAGGCCACGTCAGCCATTGTGCCAGCAGAAGCAACAGGCCGACCGCTATGAAGCACATCCCGAACACGAGCAGCGACGCCGCCGCCGATGCCGACGCGATGGTCAGCCCGAGCTTCTGAAGCGGCAGGACGACCTTCTCGCGAACGAGAGCCTCAGCCTCCTGGCGCAACCAGTCCACGAGCGTCTGCAGGAGGTCCGCCACCGCGTCGATCACGGTCCGCTCCTCGGGGACCCTGCCGGATCCGCCCTCCTCGGCCATCGAAACACCTCCGTGAGTCATCCGGTGTCGCATACTTCGTTCCACGCCATGCCACGTATTAAGGTACCCCAAACGCAAGCGCCGGCCCCGAGAGCGGGACCGGCGCGCTCGATTCTCTGGATACTTACCGGCCGAGGATGCGGTAGTTGACCGTGGCTACACCACCGAAGCCGAGTGCCTTGGCCGTGCCGGGGCCGAGGTCCCAGACGCGACCGGCGATGTGCGGACCGCGGTCGTTCACCACTGCTGTCACGGTGCGCCCGTTGTACTCGAACTGCACCTTCGTGCCGAACGGCAGCGTCCTGTGCGCCACGTTCATCATGTTCTCGGTAAGGACGGCACCGCTCGCCGTCGTCCGGCCGTAGAAACCGGGGCCGTACCACGAGGCGCGTGCAGACTGCCAGCCGGTCGTGTCCGCAGCTCGGCTCGGGGCGGGTGTCTCCGCTCGGGGCGCAGGCGTCGGCTTCGGGGCGGGCTTGGGCTTGGGGAGCGGGGCGTTCGATCGCTGTGCCGGTCCGCTCGTCAGGGATGTCGGCAAGACGGCCTCATCGCATACAGGGACCTTTGCCGACGCGACACGCACACCGTCGAGGGAGAACACCGAGGCTCCCACACCGAGCATATCGGACGGAACGTGGACGGGCATGTCGTCGGCGTGTGCTGCAGGCAGCGCACTAGCGGCCAGCAACGCTGCGGCCGTGAGCGCTAGGAGCGCTACCGCCGCCAGCACCGCGAGCGACGGGATGACGATCTTCACTTGTGAGCTCACTCATACCTCCGAATCCGGGTACAGTACCGGCGACGGGCGCGGAGGCATCACAGACACAGGGACATCCCCGAATGCGACATACGGAAAGAGTGAGGGAGTAGCTGCCTCGCACCGGCATGGGGGCCGTACGGCCGTCGCCTCATGCCACATGCACGAGTATGCTGTTGGCGGTGGACCTATCCGTCAGACGTGTCTCGGTCGTCCTCGCCTTATGGCCAGGGCCGTCCCGGTCGATCGGGTCATCCGGTATGCGCCCCGAAGCGTCGGTCCGCGTGGCGACTCCGATCGTCTCGTCGCCACAACACTCCGGCAAGCACCTTCGTACAACAACAAACGCTGAGTATAGCAGGATACACGCCGCTACGCGAATCCGAATGGGTGTCGGCATTCCTCGCGCGAATTGACAAAGTTAGTGCAAGTGGTCTTGCACTTGGTCTGGCAGGGCCCTCCGCCCCGCCTCGTGTGACCCCGGCGCGCTCCGCGCCCTGTTCTATCCTCTCCCGAGTCCACCTTCT
>SKMN01000001.1 GCA_007121015.1 Coriobacteriia bacterium | reverse complement strand
GCGTATACGTCGGGCTGTAGCGCAGCTTGGTAGCGCATCTGCTTTGGGAGCAGAGGGTCGTCGGTTCGAATCCGGCCAGCCCGACCAGATTTGCGGCGGTAGTTCAATTGGTAGAGCCTCAGCCTTCCAAGCTGATTGTTGCGGGTTCGAGTCCCGTCCGCCGCTCCATTGACAACCTGAAGCGTCGGGGAGTACCGTGTGGCTTCGGCACTCCCTCGGACGCACATGCGCCCGTAGCTCAGCTGGATAGAGCGGGAGACTTCTAATCTCTAGGTCGGGGGTTCGAATCCCTCCGGGCGTGCCATCGACCTCACACGGTGGGTGTAGCTCAGTTGGTTAGAGCGTCGGACTGTGGCTCCGAAGGTCGCGGGTTCGAGTCCCGTTACCCACCCCAAGTGAACAGAGCAGCCCGTGCCTGGATCGGCGCGGGCTGCTTGCATTTCGCCGGTAAGACGATAGAATGACTGAGCGCTTCACGGGCCGTTAGCTCAGCTGGCAGAGCAGGGGACTCTTAATCCCAAGGTCGTAGGTTCGACCCCTACACGGCCCACCATCGCATCTCACGGAAGCCGGTCTCTCTCCGAGACCGGCTTCTTGTTTCACCTCAGATCGATGAGCGAGTCGGTGGGTGCGTGATCGTCGGTGAGCACCGGCACGTCGGCCATCCTCACGATCCCCGTGTAGTGGTCCTCGGCCATCTCGGCGAAATCCGGGATGGAGACCGAACCGTTCGCGGCGAGGCGCTCGATGCTCGCGACGAGTGCGTCGCCGCCGAGCGGCACATCGGTCGCGAGCACGATGATGTTGCGGCTTCGCTCCGGGTTCCCGCCGGACCCAAGGCCCACCGGGAACGTCCAGGCGTGGTCCCATACCTCGAGCGCCGTACGCCGCATGCTGCGGAACAACCTGCTCCCGTCGCCCTCCACTGCGGAGATGACGTTGTATGCGACGACGCCGTCGTCTGCCAATACCCCCTCGACCTCCAAGAGGAACTCCACTGTGGTCAAGTGAGCGGGGATCCCGTCGGCATGGTACGCGTCGATCACGACGATGTCGTAGGTCTCAGGCGTCCGCTGGACGTAGCGGCGCGCATCGTCTTCGAACACGCGGATGCGCTCGTCGCTCGGAAGGGCGAAGTACCGCTCGGCCACGTCGATGACGACCGGGTCGATCTCGACGGCGTCGATGTACATCTCGGGGTAGTCGTGACGCAGCTGCCCGACCATCGTCCCCCCGCCGAGGCCGAGAAGAAGTACCCGCTCGGCATCGGGCTTCACGGCCCGTGCGAGGTGGAGGTAGTCGTTGTAGCGGACGACACTGCGCGTAGGGTCGTCGAGGCGGATGGCCGACTGCCTCCTGCGGTCGAAACGCAGGTGCCGCGCGGTAGCGTCCTCGGTCACCGTGATGCGGTGGTACTGGGTGTCCGCCCGGAACACGACCGTCTCGCCGAACGCATTCCGCTCGTCTGGGGACCCCGCACTCGCCAGCCCCCACGTCCCGAGCAGCGACGAGAGCGCGAGGACCGCGACGACCGAGTAGGTCGACGTCACCGGAGCGAGCCGCCGTATCAGCGGTGTCACATCGACCGGGGAGCCCAGGTGCGGTGACGTGCGCGTGGTCGACGTGGAGAAGACGAGCGCGAGTGCGGCTGCGAGCGCCAGCGTGAACCCGATCCACACGATGAGCGGCTCTACCGACAGCAGGGGGACGAGCCAGAACGACGTGGCGACGGTACCCACGACGCTCCCCGCCGTCGAGATGGCGTACAGGCTTCCCGCCGAGCGCCCCACGTGTTCGACATCGCGCGTCGCGAGGCGGACCGCTATCGGGGAGACGGTGGCGAGGAAGAGAGCGGGCACGAAGAACACGACCACGCTTGCGACGAGAGACCCGGTTCGCGCACCCATCTCGGCGACGTACGGCATGATGAGCCCGGCGACGGGCGGCACGAGCATCGTAGCCACCGAAGCCCCCGCGATGGCGAGCGGGAGGAGGCGTGCGGCGCCGAGGCGGTCGGCACCGTGCCCGCCGAGCCAGTAGCCGAGACTGAGCGCGACGAGCACCGAGGAGATGACCGCGCCCCACACGTAGATCGAGTTGCCGAGCGCGGGGGCGAGCAGGCGGGCCGCGACCATCTCGAGGCCCATGAGCGCCGCGCCGCACACGAACACGATCGTTCTGAGCATCTCTCTCAACCCTTCGTATCCCGGCGGCGCGCGTCCCGTACTTTGGTTATACTGTATAGCCGTTGTTCTGTTGCCGCATCACTGAGCGGGCGTGGCGGAATTGGCAGACGCGCCGGGTTTAGGTCCCGGTGAGGCAACTCGTGGAG
This sequence comes from Coriobacteriia bacterium, assembly GCA_007121015.1. GTDB lineage: Bacteria > Actinomycetota > Coriobacteriia > Anaerosomatales > SLCP01 > SLCP01. The sequence goes on along the minus strand of SKMN01000001.1, from coordinate 6,553 downwards.
GTTCGAGTCCTCTCGCCCGCACCAGACCGACACCGGCGCCGGCAGCCGTCGATCACATCCGAGGAGGAGTATTGGACACCAACGTCGAGCGTATCGACGGTAACACCGTTGAGCTCACCGTAACAGTTCCCGCGTCCGAGGTGGACGCCGCGATCGACCGCGCGTACGCCACGGTCGCTCAGAAGGTCAAGCTTCCCGGGTTCCGCCCAGGCAAGGCGCCCCGTCCCGTGATCGACTCGAACGTGGGACGCGACTACGTCCTCGGCGAGGCACAAGACGACCTCCTCAACGCGACGTATCCCTCGGCTGTCGCCGAGGAGCGCCTCCAGACCATCGCGAACCCCGAGGTCGAAGAGCTCGCCGACCTCGTCCCCGGTGAAAAATACACCTACACCGCGAAAGTGCAGGTCAAGCCGGAGCTCACGCTGAGCTCCATCGAGGGTCTCACAGCCGAGGTGCCTTCCGTCGAGGTGACCGACCGCGAGGTCGAGGCGCAGATCGAACACACGCGCGAGCGGTTCGCGAGCCTTGAGCCCGTGACCGACCGCGGTGTGGCCGAGAACGACTTCGTCTTGGTCTCCTTCACAGGGACGGTCGACGGAGAGGCATACGAGGGCAACGTCGTCGACAAGTACCTCTACGAGATGAACAAGGGCCTCATGCCGGCCGAGTTCGACGCCGGGCTACTCGGCGTGGAGGCGGGCGGAGCGACTCGCATCGAGTTCGTGGTGCCCGACACGTCCTCTAACCCCGATTTCGTCGGGAAGACGGCCGCGTTCGACGTGGAGGTCCACGAGATCAAGGCGAAGGTGCTACCCGAGCTCGACGAAGAGTTCGCCGAGAACGCCGGCGGGTTCGAGAGCATGGATGCGATGCGGGAGGACATCCGGACCAAGCTTGCCGAGGCCAAGGCATCGGGTCGCGAGCGCATGCTCGAGCGTGCAGTGCGGACCTCCCTCGCCGAGCGTCTCGAGGGCGAGGTTCCCGAGTCGATGGTGGCGACGCGCGCAGAGTCGATGCTACGCGAGTTCGTGGGCAACCTCGAATCCCGCGGCATGAACGTCGAGCAGTACGCGCAGGCGACCGGTCACGACCCATCGCAGATCCTCGAGGACGTTTCGCAGAGGGCGCGGATGATGGTCACCGAGGAACTCGCGCTCGAAGCGCTTTTCCGCGCCGCCGGCCTCGAGGTCACCGACGAGGACGTCGATGAAGAGTTCGCGAGGTTCGCCGAGGCGACCGAGACCGATGTCGCCGAACTCAAGGAGCGCTGGGCCGGGACGCCCGCTTCCGACATGCTGATCGAGGGACTTGCCCACCGCAAAGCGGTCGAGTGGTTGGTCGATCCGGAGAACGTTGAGATAATCGATGTGGACCCCTCGACGACCGACGCCGACACCGGCGAAACCGACACGACCGATGACGCTGGCGAAGGACCCTCGGCCGACGCCGAAGCCAGCGACGAATAGGACGGGAGCGACCATGGGCCACGACGCCATGAACCTCGTACCGATCGTCGTCGAGCAGACGAGCCGCGGCGAGCGCAGCTTCGATATCTTCTCGCGCCTGCTCAACGAGCGGATAGTCTTCCTCGGCCACGAGATCAACGACGACATCGCGAACCTCGTCATCGCGCAGCTGCTGCACCTCGAGAGCGGCGAGCCGGACAAGGACATCAACCTCTACATCAATTCGCCAGGCGGATCGGTCACGGCGGGGCTCGCGATCTACGACACGATGCAGTACATCAAGTGTGACGTGTCGACGATCTGCATCGGCCAGTGCGCGTCGATGGCCGCGGTACTCCTTGCGGCGGGTGCTGCGGGCAAACGGTTCGCGCTGCCCAACAGCCGCATCCTCATCCACCAACCATGGGGCGGTACCCAGGGTCAGGTGAGCGATATCGAGATCCAGGCACGGGAGATGCTGCGTATGCGTGAGGCACTCGACGAGATCCTCGCGCACCACACACGTCAGCCTATCGAGAAGATCCACTCCGATACCGACCGGGACAACATCATGACCTCAGAGGATGCCAAGGAATACGGCCTCGTGGACGAGGTCGTCGTCAGCCGAGGCGTGAAGGCGGAGGCCTGAGATGGCACGCAACCCCGATAACCCAGATCAGCTGTCCTGCTCGTTCTGCGGGAAGAGTCAGCGGCAGGTCCGCAAGCTCATAGCCGGGCCGGGTGTCTACATCTGCGACGAGTGCATCGAGCTGTGCAACGACATAGTAGAGGACGAGCTGCCCACAGAAGAGATCGCTCCGGTCTCCGAAGAACTTCCCACGCCCCAGCAGATCCTTTCGATGTTGAACGACTACGTCGTCGGCCAGGAGCGCGCCAAGAAGGTGCTCGCGGTCGCGGTCTACAACCATTACAAGCGCATCCGCGCCACGCCGCAGGCGGGCGGCGAGGAGGTGGAGCTCTCCAAGAGCAACATCCTCATGCTCGGCCCCACGGGCTGCGGCAAGACGCTGCTCGCTCAGACCCTCGCGCGCATCCTCAATGTCCCGTTCGCGATCGCAGACGCGACCGCGCTCACCGAGGCGGGGTACGTGGGCGAGGACGTCGAGAACATCCTGCTCAAACTCATCACCGCCGCCGAGTTCGACGTGAAGCGCGCCGAGGTCGGTATCGTCTACATCGACGAGATCGACAAGGTCGCGCGCAAGGCCGAGAACCTCTCGATCACGCGCGACGTGTCGGGGGAGGGCGTGCAGCAGGCGCTGCTGAAGATCCTCGAAGGCACCGAGGCCGCCGTGCCGCCACAGGGAGGCCGCAAGCATCCGCAGCAGGAACTCATCCGCATCGACACGACCAACGTACTGTTCATCCTCGGCGGGGCGTTCGTCGGCCTCGAGAAGATCATCGCCGACCGGGTGGGCAAGAAGGGGCTCGGCTTCGGTGCGGACCTGAAGGATCCGTCGAACCACGCTACCGGAGAACTCCTCGGTCAGGTGTTGCCCGAGGACCTGCACACCTTCGGCCTGATACCGGAGTTCGTGGGCAGGTTGCCGGTCGTAGCGTCAGTCGACGACCTTACCGAAGACGACCTCGTGGAGATCCTCACGGGGCCCAAGAACGCGCTCGTCAAACAGTACTGCCGCCTCTTCGAGCTCGAGGACGTCGAACTGACCTTCACCGACGAGGCGCTCCGTGCGATCGCGCGCCAGGCGATCATCCGCGGTACCGGCGCGCGCGGCTTGCGTTCGATCCTCGAGGGCCTACTGCTCGATACGATGTACGAGCTGCCGGATGCGACCGATATCGACAAGGTCGTGGTGACCGAGGAGACCGTCGACGGTGATGCGCCGCCGACCCTCCTGCGCGGTGGAGGGGCCGAGGCGAGCGCGTAGCGTCTTTCTCACGCGGCTGGAATCATGCTGTGTGCGCGAAGATGGCAGACAAAAAGGGAGCGGCACCGAGTTCCTTCGGTGCCGCTCCATGCATGTGAGAAAGCTTCCTGTGCGGTGACCGAGAGCTCGTCCCGGCCGTTCGCGCCGTCCGCCTGCCACGAGCGTTCGGGTGGATCGCTTTCTTTGGTGAGTATATACCAAGATTGCGGAAGATGAAAACACCTTAAGATGCGGGGATTGTGTGGAGACGCCTGTGACGTGTATCACGGGTCTGGGCACCGGGGGCGGGCGGTCGATGGGGAATCGTAGACGGTGAGAGCACCCTTGCAGTGTGATCTCACCGTTAGCAGATAGCCAAACTGCGCTAGAATCGTCCCACTGTCCGCTGCGAGGAACAGGATGCGCGCCGTATGAGTGAGCTGCCCAAGGCATACGACCCCAAGGCCGTCGAAGGTCCGGTATTCGACTCGTGGATGGAGGGGAGCTACTTCGAGCAACGTCCGCTCGCCGATGGCGTTCGCCCGTTCTCGGTCGTCATCCCGCCGCCCAACGTCACCGGCTCGCTTCACATGGGGCACGCGCTCAACAACACCATCCAAGACGTCGTGGTGCGCCGCATGCGCATGACCGGCCGCCCCACCCGGTGGGTCGTGGGCACCGACCACGCGGGCATTGCGACGCAGAACAAGGTCGAGCAGAAGCTCGCGGCCGAGGGGACTTCCCGCCACGATGTGGGCCGAGAGGCGTTCATCGAGGCGTGTTGGGAGTGGCGGCGCGAACACGGGTCCACCATCATCACCCAGCTCAAAGCAATGGGGTGCTCGTGCGATTACTCCGACGAGTGGTTCACGATGGACCCGAGCTACCAGGAGGCCGTGCGCACGGTCTTCGTCGATTGGTACGAGGCGGGCCTCATCTACCGGGGCAAGCGCATCATCAACTGGTGCCCGCGGTGCGCGACCGCACTCTCCGACATCGAGGTCGAACACGAGGACCTCGACAGCAACCTGTGGCACTTCCGCTACCCGCTCGCCGAGCCTGCCGCAGACGGCCGCGACCACGTCGTCGTGGCCACCACGCGCCCCGAGACGATGCTCGGCGACACGTGCGTGGCGGTGCACCCGGACGACGAGCGCTACCGCGACCTCGTGGGCGCGACCGTGGTGCTGCCGCTCCTCGGCCGGGAGATCCCGGTGGTGGCCGACGACTACGTCGACCCGGCTTTCGGCTCCGGGGCGGTCAAAGTCACGCCCGCGCACGACCCCAACGATTTCGAGATCGCCGAGCGCCACGGCTGCGCCAAGATCAACATCATGAACGCCGACGCGACCATCTCGGATGAGGGAGGCCCGTACGCCGGGCTCGACCGCTACGAGGCGCGTCGCCGGATAGTGGCCGACATGGACGCCGCGGGACTGCTCGCGGACACCGATCCGCACGTCCACTCGGTCGGGCACTGCTACCGCTGCCACACCACCATCGAGCCGTGGCTTTCCGACCAGTGGTTCGTCGACATGAAGCCGCTCGCCGCGCCGGCTATCGAGGCGGTGCGCGACGGCCACGTCACGTTCCACCCTAGGCGCTGGGAGAACGTCTACTACCACTGGATGGAGAACATCCGCGACTGGTGCATCTCGCGACAGCTGTGGTGGGGTCACCGCATCCCCGTCTTCTACTGCGATGCCGAGGAGTGCGCCGAGGCCGCCGGCGGCTCCAGTCCGCGCGCGATCGCCTCGCTGACCGATCTCACCGAGTGTCCCGGCTGTGGCGGGCCTGTACGCCAGGACGAGGACGTGCTCGACACGTGGTTCTCCTCGCAGCTCTGGCCGTTCGCGACGTTCGGCTGGCCCGAGCACACGCCCGAGCTCGACTACTTCTACCCCACGGGCGTCCTCTCGACCGCGCGCGATATCCTGTTCCTCTGGGTCGCACGGATGGTCATGAGTGGCATGTACTGTGTCGACGGGAAGGTCCCCTTCGACGACGTCATCATCCACCCGACCGTGTTCAATGCCGAGGGCAAGCGGATGAGCAAGTCGCTCGGCACCGGCGTCGACCCGCTCGAACTCATGGAGCACTACGGCGCCGACGGGATGCGGTTCGGCCTCATGCTCCAGACCACCGGTAGCCAGGACATCCGCTTCGCCGAGGACAAACTGCTCTCAAGCCGCAACTTCGCCAACAAGATCTGGAACGCGAGCCGGTTCGTGCTCATGAACATCGATGAGGGCTACGAATCCGGCCCGCCTGAGACCGCGACTGTCGCCGACGCGTGGATCCTTTCGCGCCTCGCAGGGCTTGCCGCCGTCGTCGATGAGGGGCTTGAGACGTACCAGTTCGGCGAGGTCGCCCGCGCGCTCTACGAGTTCTTCTGGAACGAGTTCTGCGACTGGTACATCGAGCTCTCGAAGATCCGCCTCACCGCCGGTGCGCGCGACGACGCGACCGCCGAGCAGCGTGTCGCCCGCCTCTCCGCTCAGCGCAACCTCGTGTTCGTGCTCGACACCGCGCTGCGGCTCCTCCACCCGATGATGCCGTTCGTGACCGAGGAGATCTGGCGCCGCCTGCCGCTGGCCGAGGAGGACCGCGCTCGGTCGCTCATGGTCGCGCAGTGGCCCGACCCGGCCGGGCTCGCACGCTTCGCCGACGAGGGCGCCGAGCGCTCCGTCAGCCGCATGCTTGAGATCGTCGTCGCGGTGCGCGCGGTGCGCTCCCGCTACAACATCTCGCCCAAGCAGGGGCTCGACGTGGTCATCCGCACCCAGGCCGCAACCGATGACGAGATGCTCGCCGGCGAGTTCGGCTACGTGCACGCGCTTGCGGGCATCGACTCGATGTCGGCGAGCGTCGACGCGGTCAAGCCGCCGCACTCGGTGAGCTCGGTCGCCGCTGGCATGGAGGTCTACGTGCCGCTCGAAGGTATCGTCGACTTCGACGCCGAGCGTGCGCGGGTCGCGAAGGCGCTCGCCTCGGCGGCAGAGGATCTCGCGAAGGTCGAGCGCAAGCTCGCCAACGAAGGCTTCCTCGCCAAGGCGGCACCCGAGATCGTCGCCAAAGAGCGCGCCAAGGAGGCCGAACTCGCCGATGCGGTCGCGTCGCTGCGGACTCAGCTCGACGAGCTCGAGGCGTAGGGCCGGGCTGCGGTGGGGCGCCGCTTCACCTACGCCGACGCACTGGCCGCGCTCTCCTCGGCGC
>SKMN01000029.1 GCA_007121015.1 Coriobacteriia bacterium | reverse complement strand
GCGGAGGACCTCGCGCAGACGTTCCACCAGTTCTACACGCAATGCCGTGTCGTCGACACCGACGCCCCGGAACTGACCGCCGCACGCCTGTACGCCGTCGACGCCACGCGCGTCGCACTCGCCACCGTGCTCTCGCTCATCGGCGTGAGCGCGCCCGAGAGGATGTAGGGAGTCACCACATGGGAAAGCCCACCGGCACACGACCGCCCGCAGTACCCGATTCCAAGACCGCACACGACCTCATGAGCGTGCTGCCGATGACCGCAGAGGTCTGCGACGGTCGCCTGTGCATCGGCGGGGTCGACATGACAGAGCTCGCACGCGAGGCGGGCACCGCGCTCTACGTCATGGACGAGGCGACCATCCGCCACCGGCTGTCCGAGTACGTGAAGTGGACGCGGTACCACTGGCCCGACGTCGACGTCGTCTACGCCGGCAAGGCGTTCCTCTCGCTCGATGTCGTCAGGATCGTCGAGGAGGAGGGGTGCTGCCTGCTCTGCGCATCGGGCGGCGAGCTCGCGTACGCGGTGGCCGCGGGGTTCCCGATGGAGCGCGCCCAGATGCACGGTAACAACAAGACCGACGCCGAGCTCGCCGATTGCCTCGACGCGGGCATCGGGCGCGTGGTCGTCGACAACTTCGAGGAGATGGAGCGCCTCTCGGCGATGGCGGCCGGGCGCGGGGTGACGCAGAAGGTCCTCATCCGGGTGACCCCCGGCGTCGAGGCCGATACGCACGACTTCATCATGACCGGCGCCGAGGACTCGAAGTTCGGGTTCGGCCTCAACCAAGGGCTCGCGATGCGTGCGGTCAAGCGCGCCATCGAGCTGCCGGGTCTCGACTTCGACGGGCTGCACATGCACATCGGCTCGCAGATCTTTGCGCTCCACAGCTTCGCAAAGGCCATCGAGGTCATCGTCGCGTTCATGCGAGAGATCGAGAACGAGACCGGTGTCGCGGTCCGGATGCTCGACGTGGGCGGCGGTCTCGGCGTGGCGTACGGCGCGCCCGACGAGCCGTCGACGGTGAAGGACTTCGGCAAGGTCGTCGTCGACGGCATCAAGGAGGAGTGCGAGAGGCACGGCATCGATGTGCCGAGGATGGCGGTCGAGCCGGGGCGCTCCATCGTGGCCAACGCCGGCGTCACGCTCTACACGGTGGGCTCCGTCAAGGAGATCCCGGACGTTCGCACGTACGTGTCGGTCGACGGTGGCATGTCCGACAACATCCGCACCTCGCTCTACGACGCGCACTACGAGGCGCTCATCGCCAACAAGGCCGACCAGCCGCGCGAGATGGTCGCCACCGTCGCGGGCAAGCACTGCGAGAGCGGCGACATCGTCGTGCGTGACGCGCCGCTGCAGTGCCCCGAGCCGGGTGACGTGCTGTGCGTCTGCGCGACCGGCGGGTATTGCCAGTCGATGGCGAGCAACTACAACAAGCAGGTACGACCGGGCGTCGTGTTCATACGCGATGGTGAGTGGCGCTGGGCCGTGCGCCGTGAGACCTACGAGGACCTGTTGCGCTGCGACCTCGGCTGAGTGGCGGCCGGGAGATAGTGAAATAACGGTCAAGCGCATCACCGCAGGGACCGATACCACATATGGTACCTACGTCCCGCGGAGGCACGGATGTCCAGTCCCGGCCCGACAGATAATACGCTCGACAGTCGCTGGCGCGCATCGTCGCTCCGCGCGCGTCTCGTGGTATTGCTCGCGATCATGCTCCTGCCGTTCGTGCTCTTCTCGACGTACAAGGCGTGGACGATCACGACCCAGCTCGAGCAGGACGCCCAGCGCCAGGGTCTGCTGCGCGCACAGAGCGTGGCCGCCACCATCGACGACTACTTCCTCTCAACCACCGAGCTCCTGAGAGCCATCGCCGAGAACCGTGACGTCCGTGCCGCCGACCACGAGGCGACCGACCGGTGGTTCCGGGAGATGCTCGGCAACTACCCCCACTACATGAACATCATCTACGTCGACCCGAACGGTGACATCCAAGCCGCCGGGCGTCACAGCGCCGAGGAGCAAGGCGTCGTCAACGTGGCGGACACGGTGTACTTCGCGCGCGCCACGGCGAGCGACGGGGTGGCGCTCGGTGACTTCATGTACGGGAAGATCTCCGGGAATCCGGTCGTGCACGTGTGCTACCCGGTGTACGGTCTGAACGACGAGCGCATCGGGTTCGTCGCGGCCGCCATGAACCTGACCCGTGTCCAGGAGCGCCTCATGCAGGAGGTCGTGCCGGACCACACGACGATCTCGGTCATCAGCGCCGACGGCACCATGATCGCGCGCAACAGGGATCCCGAGTCGTGGGTGGGCACCGACGTCACCGAGAGCATGCGGGTGGCCAACATGCGCGAGCAGCGCGAAGGCGCGGACCGCCTCACGTTGCCGGACGGGACCAAGAAGACGTGCGGCTTCACGCCGGTCGACAGCGTGCCGTGGTTCGTCCGGGTCGGGGTCGACAGGGGTCACATCGCCACCGAGGTCAGCAAGGAGCTCGGTATCCACTTCGGCGTGTTCGTGCCGCTGCTCGTCGTCGCTATCGTCGGCTGGCTGTGGATCGGTCGCGACCTCGACCAGCTGCACAAGCGCACCGAGCAGCTCTCGCTGACCGATGCGCTCACCGGCGCGTGGAACTTCCGCAAGCTCGAGGGCGACCTCCACCTGGAGACGATGCGAGCCCGCAGGATGGGGACGCACCTCTCGTTCGCCATGCTCGACCTCGACGATTTCAAGCAGTTCAACGACGTGTACGGTCACCAGGTCGGTGACGTGGCGCTGCAGAGCGTGTCGAACGCGATCGCGACCACCGTGCGCGAAACCGACATCGTCTACCGCTACGGTGGCGAGGAGTTCTGCATCCTCCTTCCCGGCGCCGACTCCGTCGCCGTCCAGGAGGTCGCAGGCCGGGTACGCCAGGCGATCGAGCGTGTCGGTATCGTGGTGGACGCGCACGGGCGGACCGAGCACGTCACCGCCTCGGTGGGCGTGGCGACCTTCCCCACCGACACCCAGGAGCCCGAGGACCTCATGCGCTGTGCCGATCTGGCTCTGTACCGAGCGAAGTCCTCAGGGAAGAACCGGGTCGTGCCGTGCGGTGCGGTCGCTGCTGCCCTCGAGCGCGTCTGACCTTCCCGGCGCGTCATCGGCCGAGGAACTCCGAGACGCCGAACACCGCGAGGTAGAGTCCGGCCGCGACGAGGATGCCCCCGCCGAGCCGCGGGCCGTTGGCTTTCAGCCAGCGCTTCATCGATCGGAGTATCCGGTCGGCTCGCGTGCGGAAGGCTAGGTAGATGAGGACCGGGAGCACGAGCATCGTCTGGAGCGCGAGGGCGAGCACCGCGACTCCGGCGAGCCGGGCAGCGGTACTCGCGAGCGTCTCCGTGAGTGCGGCAACCCCACCGAGGAAGTACGCGTACTGGACTCCCGGTGCCGCAACGGTCCCCGCTCCTGCTAAGAACGCGATACCTGGACGCACCTGCTCGACGCGGTCGACGAGGGAGCGACCCTCGGCGGCCGGAGGGCGACGCCAGACGACGACGCCGAGTCCGAGCAGCCCGATGCCGACCGCCAGGGGAACCGCGGGAGGGAAATCGCCGGAGTCCAGACGAAGGCTCGCGCTATCGGGAAGCGCCGAGGCGAAAAGCACGAGTACGGCCCCCAAGGCAAAGCGGAACACAGCGTTTCCCGCAATGAACGCGAGCGCATTCGTGACCGGGCGTGCGGTGCCGAGCAGTCCGATGACGATCGCGGTCCACGTCGGCAGGATCGACCCGGCGACCGCGAACGGCGCGACCGCTACGAGCGTTTCCACATCAGATCACCTCTTCGGAGGTTCGTACCCGGCCGCACCGCCGGACTCACGGGGCTGGTCGCTCGGACTCGGGTACAATAGCCGCCAGCGGCATCTGTAGCCGCACCGTGTCATGTCGATGATCGAGCAGGGGAGACCAATGCGCACCATCAACGTCGGACTGATCGGGCTCGGCACCGTCGGGTCGGGAGTGGTCGAGATCTTCCGCAAGCACACCGATGACTTCCGCCTCCGCGCTGGCGTCGACATCGCGCTCACCCGGTTCGCCGACCGCGACGAGGGGCGGGCCGCGCAACTCGGCCTGCCGGAAGGCTCTTTCACCACCGATGCCGCCGAGGTCATCGCCGATCCGTCGATCGACATCGTCATCGAACTCATCGGCGGGATCGGGGTCGCGCGAGAGTTCGTGCTCGGCGCGCTCGCTCAGGGCAAGTCGGTCGTGACGGCCAACAAGGCGCTCATGGCGACCCACGGTCAGGAGGTCATGGATGCGGCCGCGGCGGCTGGCGTCGACATCGCGTTCGAGGCGAGCGTCGGCGGGGGCATCCCGATCATCAGTCCCCTCAAGCACTGCCTCGTGTCCAACGAGGTCGAAAGCGTGATGGGTATCGTCAACGGCACGACGAACTACATGCTGACCCGCATGGCCGAAGACGGTCTCGACTACGATTCCGCGCTCGCAGAGGCTCAGGCGAAGGGCTTCGCCGAGGCGGATCCCACGGCCGACGTCGACGGTTTTGACGCGGCGGCCAAGATCGCGATCCTCGCGTCGATCGCGTTCAACAGCCGCGTGGTGCTCGACCAGGTGCCCACCGAGGGCATCCGCTCGCTCACCGCGGCCGACGTCTCCTACGCCGCCGAGATGGGCTACACCATCAAGCTGCTTGCGATCGCGCAGCGCACCGACGGCGGTGTGGACATCCGCGTGCATCCGACCATGATCCCTGAGGCCCACCCGCTCGCGAGTGTAAACGGCGTCTACAACGCCATCTACGTCGTGGGCGATTCAGTGGGTGAGACGATGTTCTTCGGGGAGGGGGCCGGGTCGCTGCCTGCAGCGAGCGCAGTCGTCGGCGACGTCATCGAGGTCGCACGCCACATCTCGCGGGGGTGCCTCGGACTCGTTGGATGCACGTGCAACGAGGAACTCCCCATCCGGGACCTCGCGGAGCTGCAGACCGCCTATTACATCCGCGTGCTCGTGACGGACGCGCCGGGCGTGCTCGCCGCGGTGGCGAAACTCTTCGGCGACCACGGGGTGTCTCTCGCAAGCGTTATCCAGAAGACCGACGAGGGGCCCACCGCCGAGATCGTCTACGTCACCCATCGCGCGAGCGAACGGGCGGTACGGGCGGCCCTCGCGGAGGTAGAGCAGCTCGACGTCGTGGACTCGATCGGCACCGTGGTCCGCGTCGAGGACCTCTGAGGCCCCGCGTGTCTCACCGCGTCCGCGTCTCGGTGCCCGCGTCGAGTGCCAACATCGGCCCGGGCTTCGACGCGTTCGGACTCGCGCTCGACCTGCGCAACACCTTCGTCGCCGAGGTGGCCGATGAATGGACGGTCGAGCTCTCCGGCGAAGGCGCGCAGACCCTCCCGCGAGATGCCGGCAACCCGGTCGCCCAGGCGGCCGCGCGCGTGTTCGCCGAGGCAGGCGTCCGCGGCGGCGCGCACATCCGGTGCGACAACCGTGTGCCGCCGGGCGAGGGGCTCGGCTCGTCGGCTGCGGCGGTCGTCGGCGGCCTGATGCTCGGCGACGCGCTCAGCGGCGCGGGGCTGTCGCACGCAGACATCCTCGCGCTCGCGACGGAGATCGAGGGGCATCCGGACAACGCTGCGGCCTCGCTTCATGGCGGTTTCACCGTGTGCTGGTACGACGGAGCACCCCGGTCCCTGAGGATCGAGCCGGGATGCGGGCTCGCTGTCGTGCTCGTGCGCGCCACGCACTCGCTCGCCACCACAGAGTCGCGCTCCCTGCTACCGGCCGAGGTCCCTCACGCCGATGCGGCCTTCAACGCCGGGCGGGCGGGGTTGCTCGTCGCGGCGGTCTCGCTCGGGGACGAGAACGCCCTCGCGGCCGGGCTCACCGACCGCATCCACGAGCCGTACCGGCGCGCCGCCATACCCGACATCGAGCTCGTCCGGGCGGCCCTGATCGACGCGGGAGCGACAGGAGCGGTGCTTTCGGGCGCCGGGCCCACGATGGTGGGGCTCGTGTCCGCCCAGGACGGGGACGCGGCACGCGAGCGCGCGGCCAGGGTGGCTGCAGCCGCGACAGCCGCCGTCACGCACCTGCCCCACCGTCACCCGCCGTTCGCCCTCGGCATCGACATGTCGGGGGCGACGGTAGAGCGGATGTGAGCGGACCGCCGCGGGTAGGGGCGGCCGATGACGGTCGCGCGGGGCGATAGCGCCGGTTGACCCGCGAACCCGAAGTCGGGGAATATACGCAGTACCGCCGTATCTCCCGCGCCGAACGCCGGCGCTACCGTCCACGGAGGAACCTCCATGTATGAGCACGGCACCGATCCGGTCGAACCCTCGCCATCAGCGATGCAGATGCAGGAGTCCCCATCCCGTTCGAGCGCGGGGTGGAAGATCGCGGTCGCGGTGGTGATCGTGCTCGCGCTCGGCTTCTGCGGCTGCTTCGGCCTGGCGTTCGTAGCGTCGTTCAGCGACGGCCCCGCCTGGCCCACCGGTGACGCCGTCGCGCTCATCCACCTCGACGGGGTCATCGCCGGTACGGGCAGTATCTACAGTGGCATCGTGACCCCCGAGTACTTCGTCGACCAGCTGCTCACCGCCGAGGCCGACCCTGCGATCAGGGCGATACTCATCCGTGTCGACTCGCCGGGGGGCACGGTGGCGGCTTCCCAGGAAATAGCGATGGAGATGGCTCGCATCAGCAAGCCCGTCGTCGTGAGCGTGGGTGACGTGTGCGCGTCCGGCGCGTACATGGTCGCTTCGCAGTGCGACGAGATCATCGCCTCGCCCACCTCGTCGATCGGCAGCATCGGCGTCATCGCGCAGATACCTAACGTCGAGGGGCTGCTCGACATGCTCGGCATCGAGTTCACCGTGCTCACCGCTGGCGAGTTCAAGGACGCCGGCAGCTCGTATCGCAGCATGACGCCCACCGAGACCGCGCTGTTCGAAGAGTGGCTCGACATCGCCTACGACGAGTTCGTGAGGACCGTGGCCGAGGGCCGGGGCCTGCCCGTAGAGGACGTCGAAGAGATGGCGAACGGGTGGATCTGGCCGGGCATGGTGGCCGAGGAGATGGGACTCATCGACTCGGTCGGGACGTTCAACGACGCGCTCGACCGCGCAACCGAACTCGGTGGCATCGTGGGAGAGCCGCGCGTCGTGACGTACAGGGAGCCCGATCTCAGCGGACTGCTGCGCAGCTTCATCGGGTTCGGCAGCATGTTCGAGCGGTTCGGTGGACACTCGCCGGACCCCGATTCTATACGCCAAGCGCTGCCGCGGTAACGTGACTGAGGAAGGGGTCGCCGTGAGCGAGAGGTCACCGCTCGTCATCGCGCACATCTCGGACCTGCACTGTGGCTCGCGGTACCACATCCCGAGCCTGGCATCGCGCGTCATCGACGAACTCAACGAGTTGCGTCCCGATGTCGTGGTGGTCACCGGCGACCTCACCGACATGGGGTTCAGGCAGGAGTTCCGCCAGGCGAAGCGGCTGCTCGACCGCATCGGCTGCGAGCACCGGCTCGTCTTGATGGGCAACCACGATGCCCGCAACGTCGGCGACGAGCACTTCAGCGAGTTGTTCGGCGCGCGGAGCCGCGAGCTCGTCGTCGACCGGATGCGCCTGCTCGGCATCGATTCGAGCGAGCCCGATCTCGATTCCGGGCGAGTGGGCCGGGAGCGGTATCGCTGGGTCGAAGAGCGTTTCAACGAGCCCGAGGAGTTCAGGGTCATCTGTATGCATCACCATCTCGTCCCGGTGCCGGGGACCGGTCGCGAGCGCAACATCGTCTACGATGCCGGGGACATGCTGCGCGTACTCTCCAACTGCGGAACCGACCTCGTGCTCTGCGGACACAAGCACGTGCCCAACGTGTGGCGACTTGAAGACATGCTCATCGTCAACGCCGGCACGGCGTGCTCGCACCGCCTCCGGGGTAACGTGAGGCCCTGCTACAACATCATCGAGGTCTACGATTCCCAGCGCGTCCGCGTACTGCTCAAGGAGCCCTTCAACGATGCCGAGTGCGTCGCCGATTTCCAGGACGTCAACCGTCGCTACTGCCGCTGGCGTGCCGGGACCGAAGAGGTGATGACATGACGCGGATCGTCGCGCTCATCGACGGCGAGCACTACCCTCCGGTCGTCCGCTTCGCCCTCGCGGCGCTCTCGGCCGAGCACGAGGTGGCGGCGGCCGTGTTCCTCGGCGGGACCGAGAAGGTCGACCTCGACTCCGGTTTCGACGCCTATGGCGTGCCGCTCGTGACGGGCGAGAGTGCCGAGGAGGCGATCGTCGCCGCGATCGAGCGCTACGAGCCGTGTGCGGTCGTCGACCTCTCCGACGAGCCCGTCGTCACATCCGCCGACCGCTTCCGCTACGCCGGCCTCGCGCTCGCGCACGGGGTGGAGTACCGCGGAGCCGACTTCCACTTCGCGCCCCCGAGCGCCCGGCTGCGCACCAACACGCCCACCCTCGGCCTCATCGGCACCGGCAAGCGTGTGGGCAAGACCGCGCTCTCGGCGTACGTCGCGCGCCGTCTCACCGCGCAGGGGAGGGACATCGTCGTGCTGGCGATGGGCCGAGGAGGCCCCAACGAGCCCGAACTCATCCGCGGCGACGAGGTCGAACTCTCCACCCCCGACCTGCTCGAGCTCGCTCGGCAGGGCAAGCATGCGTCGTCGGACAACTACGAGGACGCGGTCATGAGCCGCGTGACGACCGTCGGTTGCAGGCGGTGCGGCGGGGGCATGGCGGGCGAGACGTTCTTCTCCAACGTCCCCGAGGGCGCGCGCCTCGCCGACACCCTCGGCAAGGAGCTCCTCGTGCTCGAGGGCTCCGGAGCCGCGATACCACCGGTGTACGCCGACGCGAACATCCTCGTCGTAGGTGCGGGTCGCGGCATGACGTACGTGCGCGACTACTTCGGCCCGTTCAGGCTCGCGCGGGCCGACGCGGTCATCCTCGCGACCGCCGAGGAGCCCAACGCCACACCCGCCGAGGTCGCCGCGATCGCCGAGGCGATCGGCGAGATGAGGCCGGACGTCCCGGTCGTCGCGACCACGTTCAGGCCCGCTCCCATCGAGCCGGTCGACGGTGCGCGGGTGTTCTTCGCGACCACGGCGCCCGAGCCCGTGTTGCACCTGCTCGCTTCCCACCTGGAGGCCGAGTACGGGTGCACGGTCGTGGGCTCGAGCGCGAACCTCTCGAACCGCTCGTTGCTCCGGGACGACATGAAAGAGCACGCCGGTGGATACGACGTTCTCCTCACCGAGCTCAAGGCGGCTGCCATCGACGTGGTCGCGACCGTCGGCGAGGAGGCCGGAGTGCCCACGGTGCTCTGCGACAACGTGCCGGTCTCCGTGGACGGTGGCGACCTCGACGCAGTCATCGATCAGGCGACCAGCCTCGCGTTCGCGCGAGGCGCGGAGAGAGGAGCGTAGTCGCGTGCCGCACACCTCCAAGACGATAATCCTGAGCGACAAGGCGCACGGACTGCCGTTCTCGAAAGGCTTGCTCGCCCAGTCGTTCACCGCGACGGGGCTACCGCCGTCGACCGCGTACACGGTCGCACAGACGATCCAGGAGGATCTGCGCGAGAGAGACGAACTCGCGATCACGGTCTCGCGCCTGCGCACGCTCGCCACCGAGTACCTCGAGCACATGGTCGGCCCCGAGTACGCGGACCGTTACCGGCGTCTCGCGGCCATCGGCAAGCTCGACATGCCCCTCATCATCCTCATCGGCGGGACCACCGGCGTGGGTAAGTCGACCATCGCCGCCGAGGTCGCGCACCGGATCGGTATCACCCGGTTCGTATCGACGGATTCCATTCGTGAGGTCATGCGTGGTATCTTTACACCGGAACTCATGCCCGCCATCCACGAGAGCGCGTTCGATGCGTGGCGCAGTCTGCGAGTCCCGGTCCCCCACGGCGCGGATCCCGTCATCATCGGATTCCGGGAACAGACCGCTGCGGTGGCCACGGGAATCAGGTCGCTCATCGAGCGCAGCGTGAAGGAGAGCGTGAGCCTCGTCATCGAGGGGGTCCACCTGGTTCCTGGATACATCGACGCGGCGGACTTCCCCGGCGCGCGGGTGGTCCAGATCGTCATCGCGGTAGATGATGAGGATTCTCATCGGAGCCACTTTTACATCCGAGAAGTGCAGACAGACGGCCTGCGGCCGTTCGAGCGGTACCGCACGAACTTCGGCAGCATCCGGATGCTCGGGCACTACATAGAGGAACTCGCCGAGGAGCACCGGATCCCGGTCATCCACAGTCACCAGCTCGACCGCACGGTAGCAGAGACACTCGAGCACATCGTCAGTGCCGTGCTCGAAGGGGAACAGGGCGTCGTCCGCGCCGCGGACGACCGAAAGAAGGAGGAATCGGGAGCGTGAAATTCTTTCTAGACACTGCGAACATCGCTGAGATCGAAGAGGCTGCAAGTTGGGGCGTGCTGGCCGGCGTGACGACTAACCCGTCGCTCTACGCGCGAGAGGGTGGAAGACTGGCGGATTTCCACGATCACGTCGTGCGCATCTGCGAGATCGTCGACGGGCCCGTGTCCGCCGAGACGGTCACGCTCAAGCGTGACGAGATCGTAGCCGAGGGCGTCGAACTCGCGGCGCTCCACCCCAACGTCGTCGTCAAGGTGCCAACCATGCCGGAGGGGCTCGCGGCGACGCGCACGCTCTTCGAGAAAGGCGTCCGCATCAACATGACGCTCTGCTTCACCGTGCCGCAGGCGTTGCTCGCGGCCCGGTCGGGTGCGTCGTACGTCTCGCCGTTCATCGGCAGGTTCGACGACATCTCCGAGGACGGCATCGAGCACCTCGGCAACGTGATCGCGGCGCTCGCCAACTACGACTTCGGACACGAGGTCGAGGTCATCGCCGCGAGCGTCAGGCACCCGCAGCACGTCGTGTCGGCCGCCTTGCTCGGCGCAGATATCGCTACCGTCCCGTTCGGGGTGCTCGAGAAGTGCGTGCAGCACCCGCTCAGCGATCGGGGACGGGAAGCATTCCTCGCCGACTGGGAGAAGGTCAAGAACTCATGAGCGCCAGGCCACGCAAGCGGGGTCGTCGCGGTGGCGGCCAGCAGCAGCAAGAGATCAAGCCCTCGGTGACGCGGGCGGAGCTCGAGGAGAAGAAGGTCCCCGAACTCAAGGACATGGCGACCGAGCTCGGGCTCGACCTCAAGATGCTCAAGAAGAAAGAGGACCTTGTCGCCGCCGTGCTCGAGGCGAAGATCCGCGCGGAGGGGTTCATCGAGATCAGCGGCATCCTCGACGTGTTGCCCGAGGGCTACGGTTTCATCCGCACCGCGGGCTACCTGCCGGGCGACTCCGACGTGTATTGCTCGATGTCCCAGATCCGCCGAGGGGAACTGCGGCGCGGCGATCTCATCCGCGGGCAGGTGCGACCACCCAAGGAGAGCGAGAAGTATCCTGCCCTCCAGCGCATCGATTCGATCAACGGTCTTGCTCCCGAGGAAGTGCGACAGCGAAAGCAATTCCGCGATCTCACCCCGGTCTACCCGGACGAGAGGTTCCGCCTCGAGCTCGAAAGCGGCAAGGACGACCTCACGGCGCGGATCATCGACCTCATCGCCCCCATCGGCAAGGGGCAGCGGGGCCTGATCGTCTCGCCGCCCAAGGCCGGCAAGACCACCATCCTCAAAGAGATCGCGGCGTCGATCACCGCCAACAATCCCGAGGCCTACCTCATGTGCCTGCTCGTCGACGAGCGGCCCGAAGAGGTCACCGACATGGAGCGTTCCATCCACGGTGAGGTCGTGAGTTCTACCTTCGATATGCCGAGCGAGAACCACATCGCCGTCGCCGAACTCCTCATGGAGCGCGCGAAGCGCCTCGTGGAGACCGGGTACGACGTCGTGATCCTGCTCGACTCGATCACGCGTCTTGCCCGTGCGTACAACCTCGCGACGCCGGCGTCGGGCCGCATCCTCTCCGGAGGCGTGGACTCCACCGCGCTCTATCCGCCAAAGCGGTTCTTCGGGGCGGCTCGCAACATCGAAGGCGGCGGTTCGCTCACCATCCTCGCCACGGCGCTCGTCGAGACCGGGTCGAAGATGGACGAGGTCATCTTCGAGGAGTTCAAGGGTACCGGTAACATGGAGCTCAGGCTCGACCGCCGCATGGCCGACCGCCGCATCTTCCCCGCGATCGACGTCGTCACGAGCGGCACGCGCAAAGAGGAGCTGCTGCTCGACCCGATGGAAGCGCCGTTCGTATGGGGCCTGCGTCGTATCCTTCACGGCGTGGACAGCTCCGAGCGGGCGATCGACATGCTCATCAAGGGGTTGCGACAGACCGCCTCGAACCAGGAGTTCCTCTCCAAGATGGCCAAGAAGGCCCAGGAGAAGAGCAACGGTATCGATCTGTAAGGCGCCAGAGAGGACTCTTCCCGCCGGCTTGCGCGCGTGGTATCCTACCTCGGCTGTCCGCGCTCGGTCGGAAACCGAGCGCATCTCACGGAGGTGAACGTACGTGCGTAAAGGTATACACCCTGACTACGTCGAGAGCACGGTGACGTGCTCGTGCGGCGAGTCGTTCAAGACCCGCTCGACCAAGCCCGACCTCCACGTCGAGCTCTGCTCGAAGTGCCACCCGTTCTACACCGGCACCCAGAAGCTCGTCGACTCCGGTGGTCGCGTCCAGCGCTTCTCCGACAAGTTCGGCAACGCGGCCGCTCAGGTCATCGAGAAGGAGACCGCCGAGCGAGAGGCGCGCCAGAAGGCTGCCGAGGAGGCCGCACTCTCCGCGCGCCAGGTCCGCGAGGCCAAGGAGGCCGAGAAGGCCGCTCGTGCCGCCGTGCGCGAGGTCGAGCGGGCGAGCACTGCCGGTAAGGCCGACGCGGTAGGTGACGAGACCCCCGCCGAGGAGCCCGCGGTCGAGGAGGCCCCCGCCGAGGAGTCTGCCGAGTAGCCCCGACGTGAGGGCACGCTGCTAGAATAGGGAGGCGAGGCGACTCGCCTCCCTTCTCGTCTACCGAGCATGCGACCTGTCCGGAAGAGGTCCCGTTGGACGTCCGCCTTCTCTACCACACGCCTGAGCCCGAACGCGCCGTCGCCGTGGCGGCGCGGCTGTGCTACGCACCGGTCGGGGCGGCGGAGCTGATGGAGGGTATGGCGGCAGAGGCTGTGCGCAAGGTCTTGCGAACGATCATGACGTCCGGGCATTACTCAGCGCTCGAGCACGCGACGTACACCTTTGCCATCGACGGAGTCTCGCGCGCGATGACGCACCAACTCGTGCGGCACCGGCTGGCGTCGTACAACCAGCAGTCCCAGCGCTACGTCTCCTACGCCGAGGAACCCCGTTTCATCGTGCCCCCGGCGGTGGCTGCGGACCCTGTCGCACGCGAACGGTTCGAGGAGGCGACCGCGGCTGCGTTCGCGGCCTACCGCGGACTCATCGACACGGGTGTGCCCGCGGAGGACGCGCGCTACCTGCTGCCCAACGCGATGGAGACGAAGATCGCCGTCACCATGAACGTTCGCGAACTGCTGCACTTCTTCGAGCTGCGTTGCTGCAAGCGGGCCCAGTGGGAGATCCGTGAGGTCGCCTCGGCCATGCTCGGTCTCGCCGAGCCCACCGCTCCCTACGTCTTCATGGACGCGGGCGCCTCGTGTCGCCGCGGCCCGTGCCGAGAGGGTGTCATGACGTGCGGCGAGCCGTTCGAGAGGGCTCCTCGACGTGAGTGACCCGGCTCCTACACGCTTTGCTTTCCACTCCGGGGAGTCGCGCTCCGACGTGTCGGTCGTAGCCGATGCACGTGCTCGTGCCGCTCGCTACGATGGCGGGCACGGACCTCGCGGTCATGGACGTGTTCAAGCTCCCCGCCGGGGTCGAAGCGAAGGACCTCCTCGGCCAGAAAGGACGTGACTGATGCCCATCAAGCACACGCATATCGGAGGACAGGCGGTCCTCGAGGGGATCATGATGCGCGGCAAGCACAACTGGGCGGTCGCGGTGCGCAAGGCCGACGGCTCGATCCACCTCGAGGCACACGACCTCAAGACCGCTGTCTCGAAACGGCCGTGGCTCGGCAAGCCGGTCATCCGGGGCGTGGTGGGTCTCTACGAGACGCTCGTGCTCGCCATGAAAGCGTTCTCGATCTCGGCCGAGCACGCCGGGGAGACCGAGGAAGAGAAGTTGTCGAGTAAAGAGATCGCGCTGTCGATGACGCTCGGTGTGGGGCTTGCCGTACTGCTCTTCATCATCCTCCCGGCGGTGGCGACGAACCTGCTCGTAGGTGGTGCGACCGAGCGCCCGTTCACCTGGAACATCGTCGACGGTGTGCTGCGCGTGGTCGCGTTCTTCCTCTACATCTGGGCCATCAGCCGCATGCGCGACATCCAGCGGGTGTTCGCATACCACGGCGCGGAACATAAGACGATCCACGCCTACGAGCGGGGACTCCCGCTGGAGCCACGGGTCATCCAGGAACACACGACGCTGCACGTGCGGTGTGGCACGTCGTTCCTGCTCATGGTCATGGTCATCGCGATCGTCGTGTTCTCCCTCGTGCCGGTCCGCGCTATCACGGACCTCATGGGGACCGACCACCGTCTCGTCGTTCTGAGCGTGGCGATCGGGCTGAGGATCGTACTGCTCCCGCTGATCGCAGGACTTGCCTACGAAGTGATCAAGTGGGCGGGCAAGACGCCCGACAATCCCATCGTCAAAGTGGTGCTCTGGCCCGGCCTTCAGCTTCAGCGCATGACCACCCGTGAGCCCGACGAGAGCATGGTCGAGATCGCGGTCACGGCGATGAAGGCGGTCATCGAGCGCGAGGAGGGGGAGAGCCCTCCGGCTGACGTCGGGACGGACGTCGCGATCGCGGGCGGGTAGGCATGGTACGTGCATAAGACGCGCGCATGCGAATGACGACCGACACCGACACCCCCGCGGTCGCTCCGGTCACCGCCCGGGGCGAGCGAGCGCAACTCGCGTTCGCCGGTCTACTGTGGGCGACGGGGGCGGCGATCCTGGGCGTACGGGGCATCGGGTGGCTTCTTCCCGTCGACCTGGCGATCGCGCTGATCGCCGGAGGCGTGGTGCTCGGGGTGCTGAAAGCGCGCTTCGTACTCGACCCGGTCGCCAGGAAAGCCGCTGCTCGCATACGCGAGCGAGGACCGAGCGCCCCGGTGCTCGGGTTCTTCTCCGTTCGTTCGTGGGCGGTGGTGCTGTCGATGGTCGCCCTCGGGCACCTCTTGCGGCTCACCGCGCTGTCCCGCCCGGTGCTCGGTGTCGTATACGTCGCCGTGGCGACCGCTCTCGTGGTCGCGTCCCGCGTATTCTGGCGGTTCCACACGCGCGGGTGGTCCTCCGAACCGTAGCTCGGGCTTGCAGGACCGCGCGCCTGCCCGACGTGCTACGCTTCATCCACACCCACTTCGCGGAGAGAAGGAACATCCCGCTATGCGTGACAAGCTCGAATCTATGCTTGCGACATACCACGAACTCACCGAACGCCTCGGTGATCCCGAGGTGCTCTCTGACCAGAAAGCCTACGCGCGCCTCGCCAAGGAGCACGCCGCGATGGCGCCGCTCGCGACGAAGATCACCGAGTACTTCGGCGTGCTCGACGGCATCGACGATGTCGAGCAGATCATGCACACCGAGTCCGACCAGGAGATGCGCGAGTTGGCCCGCGAGGAGCTCCACGAACTCGAGGAGCGCAGGAAGGCACTCGAGGACGAGCTGAAGGTCATGATGTTGCCGCCCGACCCCAACGACGACAAGAACGTCATCGTCGAGATCCGCGCCGGCGCGGGAGGAGACGAAGCGGGCCTGTTCGCTGGCGACCTCTACCGTATGTACGTACGGTACGCCGAGTCGCAGCGGTGGAAGGTCGAGGAGATCGACGCCTCGGCCAACGAGGTCGGCGGCTACAAAGAGGTCTCGTTCATGGTGAAAGGCGCCGGAGTGTACTCGAGACTCAAGTTCGAGTCCGGCGTGCATCGCGTGCAGCGCATCCCGCAGACCGAGTCCGGTGGCCGCATCCACACCTCGACGGCGACGGTGGCGGTATTGCCCGAGGCCGAGGACGTCGAGGTCGAGGTCAACCAGAACGACCTGCGGATCGACGTGTTCCGCTCGAGCGGACCCGGCGGGCAGTCGGTGAACACCACCGACTCGGCGGTCCGCATCACCCACTTGCCGACCGGCCTCGTGGTCCAGTCGCAGAACCAGAAGTCCCAGCTGCAGAACAGGGAGAACGCGATGCGCGTGCTGCGCGCACGCCTCTACGAGATGGAGCTTGAGAAACGGGAGGCGGAGCTCGGCGAGGAACGCCGGAGTCAGATCGGTTCGGGCGGGCGCTCCGAGAAGATCCGCACGTACAATATCCCTCAGGACCGGCTCACCGACCACCGCATCGGGCTCACCGTCCACAACCTCCCGGCGATCATGATGGGGGAGATCGAGCCGATCATCGATGCGCTCGCCGCAGCCGACCGGGCAGAGCGTCTGGCGGCGGTGGTCTGAGATGGTCGAGCGCGTCTGGATCGTGCGAGACGCGCTCGAGTGGACGTGCGCTTACTTCGAGCGAGAGGACGTCGATGCGCCGCGCCGCTCGGCGGAGTGGTTGCTCTCGGCAGCCACCGGCCTCTCCCGTGTCGAGCTCTACGCGCACTTCGACCGTCCGCTGAGCGAAGGTGAGCGCATCGAGCTGCGCGAAGGGGTCAAGCGCAGAGCTGCGGGTGAGCCGCTCCAGTACGTGACCGGAGAGATGCCCTTCCGCCACATCGTCGTCCACGTCGTCCCGGGGGTCTTCATCCCACGTCCGGAGACCGAGGTGCTCGTCGACGAAGCCAGGGCGTCGATCGCCACGGTAGAGCGACCGGTGGTCGTCGATCTGTGTACCGGTTCGGGCTGTGTCGCGTGTTCCATCGCTTTCGAGGACTCCTCGGCCCGCGTGTTCGCCACCGACGTCTCCGAGCTCGCGGTGAAGACCGCGCGCTTGAACGCCGAGCGTCTCGGTGTCGGTGCGCGCGTCACCGTGGAACAAGGCGACCTGTTCGCCGGCGTGCTCGAAGAGCTGCGTGGCAGGGTCGACCTCGTGGTGGCCAACCCACCCTACATCCCTACGCCCGACCTCGCCGGCCTTCCTGACGAGGTCGCCCGCTTCGAGCCCGGACTCGCCCTTGACGGCGGCCCCGATGGGCTGGACATGGCACGCCGGATCGCCGTCGAGGCACGCGGATGGCTCGCGCCCGGAGGCACGCTTGCGATGGAGCTCGATGAGAGTTGTGTGGAATCCGCTGCGGAAGGGTTCGAAGAGTGGTATCAAGAAGTAAGGGTCGTGAGGGATCTCGCTCAACGCGACAGGGTCGTCGTCGCCCGGGGTCCTCGGCTCTAGGTCTCGCCAGGGCAGTCGTGCACGACGAAGGAGGCTGGTCGCGATGAACAAGGTGTTCCGCATAGACCCGGAGAATCCCTCTGCCGAGGTCATCAATCTCGCCGCAACGGTACTTCGTGACGGCGGGATTGTTGTTTTTCCGACGGAAACGGTCTACGGCATCGGTGCTGCCGCGCACTCCTGTATCGGCCCGCACGAGATCTTCGACATCAAGGTCCGGCCTCTCGACAAGCCCCTGCCCTGGCTCGTGGAGAACGACGACGCACTGCTCGACACGTACGGGGTCGAGGTCCCGGAGTATGCGCACAACCTGGCTAGAGCTTTCTGGCCCGGGGCCCTCACTCTCGTCGTGAAGGCTTCAGACGAGGTCAACAAAGACTTCCGCGCCGATGATGGGACGGTGGGCCTGCGCTCGCCCGACCATGAGGTCGTCATGGAGCTCATCCAGGCATCCGGCGGGCCGATCATAGCGACCTCGGCGAACACCGCGGGGCAGCCCGCGCCGGGAACGTTCGACGAGGTCGAGGAGCGCATCATCGCCGCCGCGGACGTGGCGCTCGACGGCGGCGAGACGGCGCACCGCAAGGCCTCCACGGTGGTGCTGTGCACGGGGCCCGAGCCGGAGATCGTCCGCGAAGGTGCGATCCCCACCGACCAGATCATGGCCGCTGCGATGGCTAGCACGTAGCCCTCGACGGAGCGAGGGCGTTCGAGCGACATCGTCCCCGCGCTGGTATACAATCGGCGGTGGCTCTCGACCGGGAGTCGCCGCCGAATCCGTCACGTCGTCTACGGGGGTACCCTTCGATGCGCATCTCCATCGGGAGCGATCACGCGGGCTTCGACATGAAAGAGAAGCTCGAAGCCCACCTCAGGGAAGCAGGGTTCGACGTCGACGATGTGGGGACGCACGACCACGACTCCGTCGACTACCCCGAACCGGCGGCGAGGGTGGCCCAGGCCGTGTCGTCTGGCGCGGCCGACCGTGGCGTACTCGTCTGCGGCTCGGGGATAGGGGTCGCCATCGCGGCGAACAAGGTCAGGGGCGTGCGCGCGGCGAACGTCTCCGACCCGGAGATGGCACGGATGTCGCGTCTGCACAACGACGCCAACATCGTGACGATCGGTGGCAGGTACGTCGACGAGGACATCGCACGCAAGATAGTCGACGCGTTCCTTGCGGCGGAGTTCGAAGGGGGACGCCACCAGCGGCGCGTCGATGCCATCGCCGCGCTCGAGGACACCGCGGGGTAACCCGGCCGTCGGGGCCGCCCGGAGGCCGGCACGAGACCGAGAAGGGGAGTAGACGCTGTCATGACACTCAAGTACATACCGGGAGTCGATCCCGAGGTAGCAGCCGCTATCGATGCCGAGCTCGAGCGACAGAGGGGCACGATCGAACTCATCGCGAGTGAGAACTTCGTCTCGCCCGCCGTCCTCGAAGCCGCAGGCACCGTGCTCACCAACAAGTATGCCGAGGGCCTCCCCGGCAAGCGCTACTATGGCGGGTGCGAGAAGGTCGACATCGTCGAGGATCTCGCACGTGACCGGGCCAAGGAGCTCTTCGGAGCCGAGCACGCCAACGTGCAGCCGCACGCCGGCGCACAGGCCAACCTGGCCGCGTTCATGGCGTTCATGGACCCGGGCGACACCGTCCTCGGCATGGACCTCGCCATGGGCGGCCATCTCACGCACGGCTCCCCCGTGAACTTCTCGGGCAAGTGGTTCGACGTGGTCCCGTACGGGCTCGACATGGAGACCGAGACGATCGACTACGACGAGCTCGAGCGCCTTGCGCGCGAGCATCGGCCCAAGATGATCATCGCCGGCGCGAGCGCGTACCCGCGGACGATCGACTTCGAGCGGTTCGCCGCTATCGCCAAGGACGTGGATGCGGTGCTCATGGTCGACATGGCCCACATAGCCGGACTCGTCGCCACCGGCGCCCACCCGTCACCGGTCCCCCACGCCGATGTCGTGACTTCGACGTCGCACAAGACGCTGCGTGGCCCGCGTTCCGGCTTCATCCTCTGCAAAGAGGAGCACGCGACCGCGGTCGACAAAGCGGTGTTCCCCGGATTGCAGGGGGGACCGCTCGAGCACATCATCGCGGCCAAGGCCGTTGCGTTCAAAGAGGCCATGCAGCCTGAGTTCATGACCTACATCGACCAGGTCGTCGTGAACGCGATGGCGATGGGTGCCGCTATGGCCGAGTGCGGGCTGCGTCTCGTGTCCGGCGGGACCGACAATCATCTCATGCTCGTCGACCTGCGTCCGGCCGAGATCACGGGCAAGGACGCCGAGGCCCTCCTCGAGAAGGTCGGCTTCACCGTGAACAAGAACGCCATACCCAACGACCCGGAGAGCCCCTTCGTGACGAGCGGCATCCGTGTCGGCACCGCTGCGATGACGACCCGTGGCTTCTCGGAAGGAGAGGCTCACACCGTCGGGTGCCTGCTTGCCAACGCGATCTTCCACCGTGACGACGAGCAGCGGCTTGCCGATATCTCCACCGATGTCCAGGCGATGCTCGATGCGCACCCCCTCTATCCGGAGCTGTAGGGCCTCGGCAGGACCGGCCGCAAGGAGACGCATCGTGGCGAAGCGCATGCATGAGGAGTATCCGAACGTGGTGGTCATGGACCACCCGCTCATCCAGCACAAGCTCTCGCTCATGCGTGATGCCGGTACCGGCGTGAAGGAGTTCCGGGAGCTGGTGCGCGAGCTCGCCATGCTCATGGCGTACGAGGCCACCCGCGACTTCCAGCTTGCGCAGACGGCGGTGCGGACGCCGATCGCCGAGGCCACCACCTACGTGCTCGCCGGCAAGAAGGTCGCCGTGATCCCGATACTGCGTGCGGGGCTGGGCATGGTCGATGGCATCCTGCAGCTCATACCGGCGGCCAAGGTCGGGCACATCGGCCTGTACCGCGACCCGGAGACGCTCAAGCCCATCGAGTACTACTGCAAGCTCCCCGAAGACATCGGCGAGCGGGACATCCTCATCGTCGACCCGATGCTCGCAACCGGGGGTTCGGCTGCCGCAGCGGTGGAATTCCTGCGCGAACGCGGTGCCAAGGCCATCAACCTCCTCGTGCTGATCGCTGCGCCGGAGGGCATCGAGGAGGTCGTGAGGTGTTGCGAGGGCGTCACGATCTACACGTGTGCGGTCGATAGCCACCTCGACGACCACGGCTACATCGTCCCCGGTCTCGGTGATGCCGGTGACCGCCTGTTCGGTACCCGCTAGGCACGGAGGTCCCAGATACTATGCCGCGTCCTTCGTGGGACGAATACTTCATGAGCATCACCGAGCAGGTCGCCGGGCGTTCCACGTGTATGCGCCGACAGACCGGCGCTATCCTCGTCAAAGACCGGCGCATCCTCGCTACCGGCTACAACGGAACGCCGGCGGGGCTCGCGCACTGCGAGGACGCGGGCTGTGTCCGCGAGGCGCGCAACATCGCATCGGGTAGCCACCACGAGCTCTGCCGAGGCATCCATGCCGAGCAGAACGCGGTGATCCAGGCGGCTCGGCACGGGATCGTCATCGATGGGGCGACCGTCTACACGACACACCAGCCATGTGTGCTCTGCGCCAAGATCCTCGTGAACGCCGGCGTCGTCGACATCGTCTTCCGGGACCCGTACCCGGATCCCCTGGCCGAAGAGATCCTCGCCGAGGCCGGCGTGCGACCTCGCGCGATCGTGAACGGCTGAGCGGCTCGTGAGCGTCGAACACATAGCGATGCTCGTCGTCATCGCCGCAGCCGTGACGTTTGCGCTCACCCCGGTCGTCCGTGCTGCCTCTTTGCACTTCGGCCTCGTGGACCAGCCTGGAGGCCGCAAGGTCCACACGGGCGAGATCTCGCGGCTCGGTGGCATCGCCATGTTCGCCGGCTTCTGCACCGCCCTTGCCGTGCAATACGCCGGCGAGATCCATTTCGGGTGGCGAGGACTTGTCGCGATCGGCGGGGCGCAGGTCGGGGGCGTGATCGCCGGTCTCGGAATCATATTCGCCGTCGGACTCCTCGACGACATCGTCACCCTCGAGCCGGGACCCAAACTCATCGGCCAGATCGTCGCGGCTCTCGTCGTCATCGGGTCCGGCGTGCGGATCGACTTCATCGGCCATCCGTTCGGCAGCGGGCTTATCGCGCTCGGTCTGCTCGGCATCCCGCTCACCCTCGTCTACATCGTCGGCTTCGCGAACGTCATCAATCTCATCGATGGCCTCGATGGCCTTGCCGCCGGAGTGACTGCGATCGCGGCCACCACCTTCCTCGTGCTCGCGATGCAGTCGAACCAGCCCGTCGCCGCGATCTTCGCGGCCGCTCTCATCGGAGCGTGCGTCGGGTTCTTGCGCTACAACTTCAATCCGGCGAGCATCTTCATGGGGGACTCCGGGGCGATGTTCCTGGGTTTTGCGCTCGCGAGCATCTCGCTGCTCGGTGTCATGAAGTCGGTGGCGGCGATCGCGCTCGCGGTCCCGCTCCTCATCATCGGTGTGCCTATCTTCGACACCGCATCGGCGATCATCAGGCGCATACGGCACAAGCGACCCATCCAGGAGGCCGACCGGGGGCATATCCACCACCGTTTGCTCGGACGCGGTTTCGACCAGCGCCAGACCGTGCTCATCATCTACGTGTGGTCTGCGGCTCTCGCGGTCGGAGGCTACGCTGTGCGGTTCGCGCCCATCTCGATCAAGCTCGTGGCCTTCGTCGTCCTCGCCGGGCTCTCGGCGTTCATGGCGTCGTGGCTCGGCCTGTTCGAGGCGGCGCACCACCATGTCGAGATCGTCGAAGAGGCGTCCGACGAGGACGGTGACGAGGTGCCGAACGTGCGCGCGTCGCGCCTCCCGAACGGTGACGTCTGAGCAGCTAGCGCGCGCTTGTCCTCATGTCGGCCTTCGTGTACGATAGGGCCGCTTCCGAGGGGTCTGCACGGGTTCGTCAGCCACGCGCCGGTACGCGTAGGCGACGGTGGCACGCACGGAGCCTGACATGCGGGACACCGGAAGAGACTGCGTAAGGTGTGTTCACGGATAGAGGGGTAGATTCCTGACTTCCGCACTCGCCGATAGCGTTTCTGTGCTGCTCTCACACTGGGCGGTCGCGCTGACGCTCGGAGCCGTTCTCGGCGCCGGGCTCCTGCTTGCGTCCCGCTCGAGCTTCCGGACGATGACGCCGGACGCTCCCGAGCACGGCCTTGCGTTCGCCGCAGCCTCGCTGTTCGTGAGGATGCTGATCGCCGTGGGGGCGCTCTTCGCGTATCGCCGTCTCATTCCCGAGGGATTCGTGCCGTTCGCTATCGGAGTAGCGGGCGGCTTTTTCGTGCTCTACACGATCGAACTCATGAGGTACGGCAAGGTTCTCGCCCGGTCACGGTGAAGGAGGAAGGAACCGCGTGGAAGGCTTTGCGGAAAAACTCGCACACAAGCTGCACCACTACTCGGTGCTGCCGTGGGACGACGATCAAGGAACGATCGCGGCCCTCGACCCGCTCGTGCTCACGAACTACACGTTCTTCCTTATCATCGCGTTCGTCGTCACGCTCGTGTTCTTCCTTGTCGCGGCACAGAAGGTGGACCTCGTCCCGCAGGGCATCGGCAACGTGGTCGAGGCGGGGTACGAGTTCATCCGTAACCTGTGCGTCGACAATAT
This sequence comes from Coriobacteriia bacterium, assembly GCA_007121015.1. Lineage (GTDB taxonomy): Bacteria > Actinomycetota > Coriobacteriia > Anaerosomatales > SLCP01 > SLCP01. The sequence continues at coordinate 36,863 of SKMN01000029.1, read as the reverse complement.
GGGCAGGGAGGGACTGAAGTTCGCGCCGTTCATCGGCACGCTCTTCTTCTTCATCCTCTTCAACAACGCCATCGGCCTCATCCCGGGCTCGCTTCCCGGTACCGGTTCGATCGGCGTGACCGCGACGTGGGCGGTGATGGTGTTCATCGTCTACAACGCCATCGGGTTCAAGAAGAACGGTTTCATCGGCTACCTGAAGAGCTTCATCCCGAGCGGAGTGCGCGAGATGCCTGCGTTCGGGCGGTTCACGCTCGGTCCGTTCATCTTCCTGCTCGAGGTCGTCGGACACTTCCTGCGCCCACTCACGCTGGCCGTCCGTCTCTACGCCAACATGTTCGCCGGTGGCATCATCCTCGGCATCTTCGGGATATTCATGATCCTCGGCGCTCAGCAACTCGGCGCACTCGGCATCACCATGACCGGCTTCGGCCTGATCATGCTCGTCATCATGTATGCCTTCAAGGTGTTCGTCGCGTTCATCCAGGCATACGTGTTCGCGATCCTCACGTCCGTCTACATCGGTGGGGCGCTCCACGCATCGGAGCACTAGTCACGGTTCTATTGCTGGCGCATGCCGGCTTCGAATGGTTGGTCGAACAGGGGCCCGCAGAGGCCCGGGAATGAAGGAGGATCACTGGTGGAAGGCTCTCTGAACGTACTCGGGGCAGGCATCGCGTACGGCCTCGCCGCTTTCGGCCCGGGTCTGGGTATCGGGATCATCGGCGGCAAGGCCGTCGAGGCCATGGCGCGTCAGCCCGAGATGGCCGGTAAGGTCCAGACCACGATGTTCATCGCCATCGCGTTCACCGAGGCGCTCGCGCTTCTCGGTTTCGTTCTGGCTCTGATCCTCGCCGGTTAAGCGGCCGACACCGCAGAGTGGAGGTTTCGTAAGCCATGCTTGTAGGAGTCGCATACGCAGCTGAAGAGGGCGAATCCGCTATCTCGGTCGTGCCCGTCCTCGCGGACGTCTGGCCCTCGATCGTAGCGTTCGTCATCCTTTTCCTGCTACTCAAGAAGTTCGCCTTCGGACCCATCTCCAACGTGCTCGAGAAGCGGGCCGACTCGATCAAAGAGTCGCTCGAGAAAGCCGAGGAGACGCGCGTCGAAGCCGAGCGCCTACTCGATGAGTACAAAGAGCAGATGGCCGCCGCGCGGTTGGAGGCGGGCAAGATCGTCGACCAGAGCCGCAAGGCAGCCGAGTCGATGAAGGAAGAGATCGTGGCGAAGGCCAACGACGAGGCGGCACAGGTCATCGAGAAGGCCCGTGAGGCGATCGAGGCCGAGAAGCAGGCGGCCATGGTAGAGCTGCAGTCGTCAGTGGCCGACCTGTCGGTCGCTGTGGCAGGCAAGCTCCTCGGCGAGAAGCTCTCGCCCGCCGACCACGCGGCACTCATCGACAAGTACCTCTCCGAGGTGGGAGGCATGAATGACAACTAGCGAGATCGCAAGGACCTACGCACGGGTCCTCTTCGACCTCGCCTCCGCCGCCGACGCGGTCGACGCGGTCGATGAGGGCTTGCAGGTCGTCGTCGACGCGATACGTGGGCATATGGATCTGCGCAACGCGCTGTCCGACGCCGGCGTTCCGGCCGAGAAGAAGCGTGACATACTGCGCGAGATATTCGGATCGACGGTGTCGCCGGAGGTCGTGACGGTCGTGACGCTTGCGGTGGAGCGAGGCAACGCCGGCGTCCTCGACGAGATGGCTCGCCTCTTCAGCGAGATCGCCGAGGCCGAGCGGGGTATCGTCGTCGCCGAGGTCACGACGGCCGTGCCGCTCGACGAGGAGTTGCGTTCATCGGTCACCGACAAGCTCGTCGCCTCTCTCGGGCGACCTGTCAACCTGCGCGAGCGGGTGGACGCTTCGATCGTCGGTGGCATCATCATCAAGGTTGCGGGTCGCGTCCTCGACGGGAGCCTTGCTTCCCAGCTCGGAGCCGTGCGCACGCAGTTGTCTACCGCATCTCAGGGAGGTGAGGCGCAAGGTGGCTGAGATCACCGCGAGCGCCATCAACGACGTTCTCAAGGCGCAGCTGGAGCGCTTCCAGGCCGAGGTCGATGTACGCGAGGTCGGCACAGTCATCCAGCTCGGCGACGGCATCGCCCGCGTCGAAGGCCTCAGAGGCGCCATGGCCGGCGAGCTGCTCGAGTTCGAGAGCGAAGACGGCCAGGTCGTCTACGGTATGGCGCTCAACCTCGAAGAGCACGAGGTCGGCGCCGTCCTCATGGGTGGCACGACGCTCATCAAGGAGAACGACACCGTCCGCACCACGGGTCGCGTCGTGTCGGTCCCGTCGGGTAAGGCTATGCTCGGTCGCATCGTGAACCCGCTCGGAGAACCGCTCGACGGCAAGGGACCGATCCAGGCCGAGGGCCACCGTCCGCTGGAGTTCCGCGCCCCGGGCGTCATCGAGCGCCAGCCCGTCCACCAGCCGATGCAGACCGGCATCATGGCCATCGACTCGATGATCCCGGTCGGCCGTGGTCAGCGCGAGCTCATCATCGGCGACCGCCAGACCGGTAAGACGGCCGTGGCGATCGACACGATCATCAACCAGAAGGGCGCCGACGTCATCTGCGTGTACGTCGCGGTGGGCCAGAAGGCTTCCACCGTCGCCGGCGTGGTCGAGACCCTGGAGCGGTACGGCGCGATGGACTACACCATCGTCGTTTCCGCGACCGCGGCAGATCCCGCCCCGATGCAGTACATCGCCCCGATGGCGGGTTGTGCCATGGGTGAGTTCTTCATGTACAACGGCGAGGACGGCAAGCCCGCGAGCAAGGACAACCCGGGCCGCCACGTGCTCTGCATCTACGACGACCTGTCGAAGCAGGCCGTCGCATATCGCCAGATGTCGCTTACGCTCCGGCGCCCGCCGGGCCGCGAGGCGTACCCCGGTGACGTCTTCTACCTGCACAGCCGCCTGCTCGAGCGCGCGGTCAAGATGTCCGACGAGCATGGCGCCGGTTCGCTCACGGCCCTGCCGGTCATCGAGACCCAGGCCGGTGACGTCTCGGCATACATCCCCACCAACGTCATCTCCATCACCGATGGCCAGATCTTCCTGCAGACCGACCTGTTCTACCAGGGCGTCCGGCCCGCGATCAACGTAGGCATCTCGGTCTCGCGTGTCGGCGGCAACGCTCAGATCAAGGCGATGAAGCAGGTGGCCGGTTCGCTCCGTCTCGACCTCGCGCAATACCGCGAGCTCGCCGCGTTCGCCCAGTTCGGGTCGGACCTCGACAAGTCCACGCAGGCCACGCTCAACCGTGGCGCACGCCTTGTCGAGCTCCTCAAACAGGGCCAGTACGAGCCCTATCCTACGGAGCAGCAGGTAGTCGCCATTTTCGCCGGGACGAAGGGCTTCCTCGACGAGCTTGCTGTCGAGGACGTTCAGCGTTTCCGCGACGAGCTGCTCGCCTTCGTCAGCAACGTGCACCCCGGGATCGGCGCCGCCATCCGTGAAGAGAAGACCCTGTCCGACGAGACCTCCGAGAAGCTCGAAGGTGCCATCAAGGAGTTCTCCGCGTCCTTCACGGCGAGCTAGGGGCGAGGAATGCCGAATCTCCGCGACATCAAGAACAGGATCGGGAGTGTCGAGTCGACACGCCAGATCACGCGCACCATGGAGATGGTCGCTACCGCCAAGATCAAGCGGGCCCAAGAGAAGATCGAGTCCGCACGCCCGTACGCGCTTTCGATGATGGAGGTCCTCGGCAACGTCGCGCGGTACGCGAAGGGTGCGGAGCACCCACTGCTCGAGGAACACCCGCATCGCTTGCGCGTCGTGGTCATAGCGGTCACCTCGGACAGAGGACTGGCGGGAGCGTTCAACAGCAACATCCTCCGGATGACCGAGAACGTCATCCGCGATGAGACCGCGGAGGGCGTGAAGGTCGACGTCATCGCTGTCGGCAAGAAGGCGGCCGGGTACTTCAAGTATCGGGGCATCGAGCCGATAGCCACCTACCGCGACATCTCGGACAAGCCGACGTTCGTGGATGCCAAGTCGATCGCCGCACATGTGATCGAGGCGTACGCCCAAGAGGAGATCGACGCGGTCTACGTCGTGTTCAACCGCTTCAGGAGCGTCGCCGAACAGAGGCCGGAGATACATCAGCTTCTGCCTATCGAGCGTCGTGTGGTCGAGGAAGCGGCCGAAGGGTCCGATGTGCGGGCGGAGTACACGTTCGAGCCCGATGCCAAGAGCGTCTTGCGCCGCCTGTTGCCCACCTACGTCGAGACCCTCGTGTTCCGAGCACTGATGGAGTCGGCCGCGTCCGAGCACGGCGCACGGCGGACGGCCATGAAGTCGGCGACGGACAACGCGTCCGACATGATCGTCACCCTGTCGCGGAGCTACAACCGCGCGCGCCAGGCCGCGATCACCAACGAGATCGCAGAGATCGTGGGCGGCGCGGCCGCACTGGAGGAGTAGATGGCAGCCACTGAAGGTAAGGAATCCCGTATGAACGTCGGACGAATCGTACGAGTCGTCGGCCCGGTCCTCGACGTCGAGTTCGCACCGGACCAGATGCCCGCGATCTACAACGCGCTCAAGGTCGATGCCGAGAGCCCGATCGGTCACGTCGCGACCGTCGCGGAGGTGCAGCAGCACCTTCCCGGCAACCAGGTGCGAGCGGTCGCGATGTCGTCGACGGACGGCATCACCCGCGGCATGGAGGCGACCGACACCGGTAGCCCGATGAAGATGCCTGTGGGGCCGTCGACCCTCGGGCGCATCTGGAACGTGCTCGGCGAGCCCATCGACGGCAAGCCCGAGATCGAGCCCGAGGACTACTACCCGATCCACCGCAAAGCTCCCGAGTACGAGGACCTCGAGCCTACGACCGAGATCTTCGAAACGGGTATCAAGGTCGTCGACCTGCTCGAGCCCTACATCAAGGGCGGTAAGACGGGCCTGTTCGGCGGCGCCGGCGTGGGCAAGACCGTCATCATCATGGAGCTCATCAACAACCTCGCCATGGCGCACGGTGGCACCTCGGTGTTCACCGGTGTAGGCGAGCGTACCCGCGAGGGCACCGACCTCTACCTCGAGATGAGCGAGTCGGGCGTCATCGAGAAGACCGTGCTCGTCTACGGTCAGATGAACGAGCCTCCGGGAGCGCGTCTGCGCGTCGGGCTCGCCGGCCTGACCGCGTCGGAGTACTTCCGCGACCAGGGCCAGGACGTGCTCCTGTTCGTGGACAACATCTTCCGCTTCACCCAGGCCGGTTCCGAGGTCTCGGCGCTACTCGGCCGTATGCCCTCGGCGGTCGGCTACCAGCCCACCCTCGCGACGGAGATGGGCGAGCTCCAGGAGCGCATCACGTCGACGAAGACCGGCTCGATCACCTCGGTGCAGGCGATCTACGTCCCCGCCGACGACCTCACCGACCCCGCGCCGGCCACTGCGTTCACCCACCTCGACGCTACGACCGTCCTGTCGCGCTCGATCGCCGAGCTCGGCATCTATCCGGCGGTCGACCCGCTCGCCTCGACATCGCGCGCGCTCACGCCGGAGGTCGTCGGGGACGAGCACTACCGGGTCGCGCGTGAGGTGCAGCAGGTGCTCCAGCGCTACAAGGACCTCCAGGACATTATCGCCATCCTCGGCATGGACGAGCTGTCCGAGGAGGACAAGCTCGCCGTGTCCCGTGCGCGCAAGATCCAGCAGTTCCTCTCGCAGCCGTTCTTCGTTGCCGAGCAGTTCACCGGTATGGCAGGCAAGTACGTCAAGCTCGAGGACACGATCCGCGGCTTCAGCGAGATCGTGGACGGGAAGCACGATAGCGTGCCCGAGCAGGCGTTCCGGTACGTCGGCACGATCGAGGAGGCCCTCGAGAAGGCCGAGCAGATGGCCGCGACCGCCTAGGGAGGCTGACGAGCGGTATGGAACGCACCCTACTGTGCGAGATAGTGACACCCGAGCGCATCGTCTACACGAACGAGGTGCGGATGGTCGTCGCTCCCACGATCGACGGCGAGATCGGTATCCTGCCGCTCCACGCGCCGCTCGTTAGCGCGCTCGACCCGGGCGAGATCCGGGTCATGCACGGAGACGACAAGGTGGAGTGGTTCGCCATCGCCGGCGGCTACATCCAGGTCCATGAGGACAAGGTCATCATCCTCGCAGACCAAGCGGAGGCCGCGTCGCAGATCGACGTGGAGCGTGCGAAGCAGGCGCTCGAGCACACCAAGCGTCTCATGGCGGAGCTGCCGCATGAGGCCGAGAGCGAGATCGATCAGTGCGAAGCCGATCTCAAGTGGTGCGAGATGCAGATCAAGGTGGCCGAGAAGGGCCACTAGATATCGGTGTATGACCGAGAGGCGGCGAGCGCGCATGCACTCGCCGCCTCTGTCGTCCCGGTGGTGGTTCCTGACGACATGGTTACGTACGCGGTCGCATTGTGCGTACACTGTATCGTCAACGGAGACCGGATCGACGTGTGGTCGCAGAGAGGCGGGTCGCGTTCGTGGGTTCCATCTTCATCAGAGGCGGTCGCACGCTCACCGGTACGGTAGAGGCGGCAGGCGCGAAGAACTCCGCACTCAAGCTGCTCGCAGCAGCGCTCCTCGCGCCAGGACGCTCCCGTATCGCCAACGTCCCCGACATCAGCGACGTTGCCACGATGATCGAGGTCGTACGCGGACTCGGCGCCGTCGTCGACAGCGATGCCGACTCGGTGAGCGTGGACGCTACGAGGCTCTCCTCGGCCGAGGCGCCCTACGAGGTCGTCTCTCGCATGCGTGCTTCGATCGCGGTCCTCGGCCCGCTCGTCGCGCGCCTCGGCAGGGCCCGCGTGGCTATGCCGGGTGGATGCAACATCGGCTCGCGCAAGGTCGACATGCACATCAGCGGCCTGGAGTCGCTCGGGGTCGAGTTCGCGTTCGAGCACGGCTACATCGAGGCCACTGCGCCTCCGGGCGGGCTCGTGGGCGCGCACATCATGCTCGAATTCCCGAGCGTCGGTGCGACGGAGAACCTGCTCATGGCCTCGGTGCTCGCCAGCGGGACCACCGTGATCGACAATGCCGCGCGCGAACCGGAGATCGTCGACCTCGCGGAGTTCCTCGCAGCCATGGGTGCGCGTGTCACCGGTGCGGGAACGTCCACGATCGAGGTCGAAGGCGTGGAGGCTCTCGCACCCGCCGAACACCGTGTCGTCGGTGACCGCGTGGAGTGCGGGACGTACCTCGTCGCGGGTGCCCTCACGGGCGGGCCGGTGACCGTGCGTGGCGTGTCGCCGTCGCACCTCGAGATGGTGCTCCTCAAGCTCGAACAGGCCGGTTGTGAGGTTCGTGCCACCGACGATGCGATCACCGTTTCCCGCAACGGTCCGCTTAGGGCTACCGACGTCCAGACGCTGCCGTACCCGGGGTTCCCGACGGACATGCAGCCTCAGTTCATGGTCCTCATGACGCTCGCCGACGGCGATAGTGTCATCACCGAGAACGTTTTCGAGAACCGGTTCATGTTCGCCGACGAACTCGTACGCATGGGTGCCGACATCCGCATCGAAGGGCACCATGCGCTCGTCAAAGGGACCCCGGGACTCTCCGGCGCCCCCGTGCGCAGCACCGATCTCAGAGCAGGAGCCGCGCTCGTGCTCGCCGGCCTCGTCGCCGACGGGCGCACCGAGGTGGGAGAGGTGCACCATATCCTCAGAGGGTACGAGGGATTCGTCGAGAAACTCGCGTCGTTGGGCGCGGACATCGAATCGACCGCAGCGCCGGAGTGCTGAGGGCAAGCGGAGAGGAAGCGCCACATGTTGGACCAGGACGCGATACGCGCGATCATCCCGCATCGTGAACCGTTCCTGCTCGTCGACCGCGTCGAGGAGATGGTGCCCGGCGAGCGTGCCGTCGGCTACCTCGATGTGACCGAGGATGCGTTCTGGGTACCGGGGCACTTCCCCGACTACCCGGTCATGCCCGGAGTGCTCATCGTGGAGGCGATGGCGCAGGTAGGCTCGGTCGCACTGCTCGCGCTCCCGGAGAACGCGGGTAAGATCGGGTTCTTCGGCGGCATCGACAAGGTGCGCTTCAAGCGGCAGGTGAGGCCCGGCGACACGTTGCGTATCGAGTGCGAGATAACCAAGCGCCGTGGCCCGATCGGGTTCGGCGAGGCGAAAGCGTACGTCGGCGACGAGCTCGCGTGTGCGGGCGAGCTCATGTTCGCGATCAAGTAGGCACGTGGCCACCACGCCCGACATGGCACGCCGCTCCTCGGCTACCGACGGCCGCGACGCCGCACACCTCGGAGGCGGGGTCGTCTTCGCGAAGCTCTTTCCCAACCCTGACGAGCCGTATCGGGGCATCTTCGTCGCCGACCAGGTCGCCGCGACGGCGGAGCGGGTGACGTGGTCGATCGTCGCACCGGCTCCGTGGGTCCCCCGTGTGGTCGCGCGGGTCCTCGGTAAGCCATGGGTGAAGGGTTCGACCACCTACGACGGGCATCCGGTCTCCTACCCCCGGTATCCCGTGCTGCCGCGTCGCATCGGATACGCCACGGTCGCCCCGCTCATCGCGATCACGGCGCACGGGGCGTTCGAGCGCGCGCGCGAACGCGTCGACGCTCGCTTCGTCCACGTGCACGACCTCTACCCGAGTGGCGCGGCGGGGCGGCGCCTCTGTGCCCGGGCGGGGCTACCGTACGTGCTCACCGTCCACGGGCTCGATCTGTACTCCAACCTCGCCAACCCCCGCTGGCGCCGCGAGGCCACCGCGGCTGCCGTCAGCGCTTCGGCGATAGTGTGCGTGAGCAGGGCGTTGGCCCGTGATTGCATCGCAGAACTCGGCGTCGACCCCCGCAGGGTGACCGTCGTGCCCAATACCTACGACGCCTCACGCTTCGTGTACGTCGAACGACCGGGTCACGACGGTCCGCTGCGGCTCGTCACCCTCGGTCGCCTCTCGCCGGAGAAAGGTCATGATGTGCTGCTCACGGCGCTCGCGCGCCTCGTCGAGGGGGGCGCGGACCTCACGCTGACCGTCATCGGAGACGGTCGCGAGCGCGCGGCGCTCGAAGGGCTTGCCGCCCGGCTCGGTGTCGCGGGGAGGGTGCGCTTCACCGGCAGGCTGCTCGGCGATGACGTACCCCGGGAGTTCGCTGCCGCCGACGCGTTCGTACTGCCGTCGCGGCGGGAAGGGTTCGGGATCGCCCTCATAGAGGCGATGGCGACCGGGCTGCCGGTCGTCGCGACTCGTTCGGGAGGACCGGAGGGGATCGTCGATCCTGGCGACGGGCTCCTCGTCGACCCGGACGACGACATCGCGCTCACCGAGGCCATCACCGCGCTCGCCGAGGGCATCTCCACCTACGACGGGAAGCGCATCGCCGAGCGTGTTGCGTCGCGGTACTCGCCCGCAGTTGTCGGTGCGAGACTCGCCGAGGTGTACGCCGACGTGATCGCCGGCTCGCCGACCGTCTCCGGCAATGTAACGGGGGAGGGTGTATGAATACCGCCGTCGTGATGTTCGCCAGCGCGGACGGCACCGCGGACCCACGCATCGCCAAAGAGGCGGCCGCGTTGGCGGAGGACGGGTGGGACATCACCGTGCTGGCGTGGGACCGCGCCGGCGTCCATCCACCCGTCCTCGACATGGGCACGTGGCGCATCGAGAACATCGGACTTCAAGCGCGTCACGGCGCCGGCATGCGCAACGTGGCCGGATACCTCGCGTACTGGCGTGCGGCGGCGAAGCGGGCGCGCGAGATCGGCCCGGACGTCGTCCACTGCCACAATCTCGACACGGTGCCCGCGGCTCTGCGCACGCTGCGCGGGTCGCGTGGTGCGCGCGGACCCCGTCCGCGCTGGGTACTCGACTTCTACGAGATCTACCGGGAGAGCCGCGCGCTGCCTCAGCGCGGTCTCGCCGGGGTCGTCGCGCGGGCGGCCGCGCGATACTTGGAGCATCGGTCCATCCCGCGTGCCGACGTCGTCATCACCGTCCTCGAAGGTCAGGTCTACTACTACGAGGAGCTCGGGGCGCGACGGATCGTTGTCGTGGAGAACGCGCCCGATCCGGCGCGCTACTCGGTCGTCACCCGCGACGAACCGGAGTTCGTCGTGAGCTTCATCGGCCAGAAGCGCTGGGTGCCCTCGCTCGCAAGCCTCATGAAGGCGATTCAGCCGCACCCCGAGATGCGAGCGTTGCTCGTGGGCGGCGGTCCTGCCGAGGCGCAGGTCGCCGAGATGGCCGCGTCCTACGAGCGCGTCGAGGTCACCGGGCGCGTCGAACCCGAAGAGATACCCGCCCTCTATCACCGGTGCGACGCCGTCTATGCGTGCTACGATAACTCGCTGCTCAACTGGCGTACGAGTCTGCCGGTCAAGGCCATGGAGGGCATGGCATCGGGACTGCCGATCATCGTGACGAAAGGTTCGTGGATCGGTGACTTCGCCGAGCACCACAACGTGGGTGTCGCTGTCGACGACCGCGATCCCGCCGATGTCGAACGGGGACTCGTCGCGCTCGCGAGCGACCGCGAGGCAGCACGGGAGATGGGCCGGAGAGGACGCGAGATCATCGAGCGCGACCTCAATTGGGAGGCCGCGGCGCGCCGATTGAAAGAGGCGTACGCGATGTTGGGCATCGAACGACGTGTTTCTGTAGACTAGACGGGTCTTTGGGGCGTCCGGCTCGCACGGACGCACACTGCAACGGCCATCGGAGAGAAGAGTCGGATGGGACTGAAAGAACGGATAGACAACGGTGACGCGGTACTTGCGGTGGCGGGTCTGGGCTACGTCGGGCTGCCGCTCGTCGTAGAGATGGCCAAGGCTGGCCACCGGGTACTCGGGATCGATGTCGACCGCAGCAAGGTCGACGCGGTCAACGCGGGACAAAGCTACATACCCGACGTGCCGAGCGAGGAGATGGCACCGCTCGTGGAGGCCGGCCTCATAGAGGCGTTCGACGACTTCTCCGTCGTCGCGGACGCGGATGCCGTGGCGATATGCGTCCCCACGCCGCTCAACGACATGAAGGAGCCCGATACCTCGTACATGGAGAGCGCGGCACGCGCCATCGCCGAGTACGCTCATCCGCAGATGCTCGTGACGCTCGAGTCGACCACGTACCCCGGCACCACCGAGGAGATCATCAAGCCGATCCTGGAGTCGAGCGGGCTCGTGGTCGGGACCGACATCTTTCTTTCGTTCTCGCCAGAACGTGTCGACCCGGGCAACCCGGTGTACCAGACGCGTAACACGCCCAAGGTGGTCGGCGGGGTCACGCCGGCGTGTACCGAGCACGCTGTAGCTCTCTACGGCCGCTACGTCGACACCGTCGTCCCGGTCTCTTCCACGCGCGCCGCCGAGATGACGAAGCTTCTCGAGAACACGTTCCGCGGTGTGAATATCGCGCTCGCGAACGAGTTGCTCATGCTCTGCGACCGCATGGGCATCAACCTGTGGGAAGTCATCGAGGCGGCAAAGACCAAGCCGTTCGGGTTCATGCCGTTCTATCCCGGACCCGGGCTCGGCGGTCACTGCATCCCGATCGACCCGTTCTACCTGTCGTGGAAGGCCAAGGAGTTCGACTTCCGGACCGAGTTCATCGACCTGTCGGGCCGCATCAACGAGAACATGCCCTACTACGTCATAATGCGGCTCATGGACGCGATGAACCGCCACCGCAAGCCCCTCGCCGGTTCACGCGTGCTCATGGTCGGGGTGGCGTACAAGTCCGACATAGACGACATGCGCGAATCACCCGCCATCCGCATCGCCGAGCTCCTGCTCGAGAAAGAAGCGGAGATCGTCTACCACGACCCGTACGTTGAGCGGTTCTCCATCAACGGGAGTGACGTCGAGCGCGTGGACCTCACGCCCGAGTCCGTCGCCGCGGCGGACGTCGTACTCGTCGTCACGGCTCACAAGGTCGTGAACTACGATCTCCTGGCGCGGCACGCGTCGCTCGTGTTCGACACGCGCAACGCTTTGAGCGCGTTGGACGGCGAGAACGTGGTGCGACTATGAGCGGCCGTACGCCAGTGAGGACGGGTGTCGTCGGCTTCGGCTATTGGGGCCCGAACATCGTCCGCAACCTCGACAAGCTCGGCGACGCCGAGCTCGTCGTCGCGTGCGATGCCAACGCGGCAAACCTCGCGCGATTCTCGGCGCTCTATCCGGACGTCGCGACGACCGACGACATCTGCGACATGCTCGCGGCCCACGACCTCGACGCCGTCGTGGTTGCGACGTCGGCACCGAGCCACTTCGCGCTTGCTAAGCTGGTCCTCGAGGCCGGCAAGCACTGTTACGTCGAGAAGCCGCTCACGCTCACGAGCGAGGACGCCGAGGAACTCGTACGCCTGGCCGAGGAGCGAGAGCTCGTGCTCATGGTCGGCCACCTCATGGTCTACCACTCAGCGGTCAACTACATCAAAGACGTCATCGGCTCGGGTACGCTCGGCGACGTGCTCTACCTCTACTCCCAGCGCCTCAACCTCGGTAAGGTCCGTACCGAGGAGAACGCGTTCTGGTCGCTCGCTCCGCACGACGTGTCGATCGTGCACTACCTGCTCGACGAGATCCCGAGTCAGGTGAGCGCCACAGGCGCCGCCTACCTGAACGGCGGAGTCGAGGACACGGTCTTCGCCAATCTGCACTTCCCCTCGGGCAGGATGGCCAACATCCACGTGAGCTGGCTGGACCCTCACAAGACGAGGAAGTTCACGATCGTCGGCAGCAAGAAGATGCTCGTTTTCGACGACATGCAGGCCACGGAGAAGGTGTGGATCTACGACAAGGGCGTGGAGCCCAAGGAGGCGCTCGGGTACGGGGAGGACCTCACGCTGCGGTTCGGGGACATCAGCGTGCCGTACCTGCACATGGCAGAGCCGCTCGCTCTGGAGATCCAACACTTTCTCGACTGCTGCACCACCGGACAGGTCCCGCGTTCCGACGGTCGCGACGGCCTGGCGGTCGTACGCGTCCTCGAGGCGGTCGACGAGTCGATGCGCCAAGGGGGAGCACCGGTCTCCACGGGGCTCCCCGAGTCGTGAGACAGGCCGGAAGGGACGGGTTCGGAGCCCGGCATCGAGTCAACGGCTCTGTTACAGATGGAGCTGGCGGACTGCGAGTGGGCACGTGGGTGTGACAATGGACGGACGTCGATCGTGCGATCGCAACTGGGTCGCGACGCACGCCGACCCGAGCGGACAGGAGGGCCTGTGGGCATCCCGCTTCTCGATCTCAAGGCGCAATACCGTGAGCTGCAGACCGATCTCGACGCCGCCGTCGGTCAGGTCATGGCGGATGCGGCGTTCATCGGCGGACCCAAGGTCGCCGAACTCGAGTCAGCGATCGCCGAGTACTGCGGTGCGAAGCACGCGGTGGCCTGTGCCAACGGTACCGACGCCCTCTTCTTGCTCATGGCGGCTCTCGGTATCGGCCGAGGGGACGAGGTCATCACCACGCCATTCACCTTCTGGGCGACTGTCGAGTGTATCGTCCACGTGGGCGCGAGGCCGGTCTTCGTCGATATCGAGCCCGGCACGTACAACATGGACGTGAGCCAGCTCGAGGCCGCGATCACCGACCGCACAAAGGCGATACTGCCGGTACACATCTTTGGCCAGTGCGTCGACATGGACCCGCTGCTCGAGGCCGCCGAGCGTCACGGTCTCATCGTCATCGAGGACGCCTGCCAGGCGATCGGCGCGACCTACAAAGGCCGCCGGGTCGGCTCGCTCGCGCGCGCAGCGGCGTTCTCGTTCTTCCCGAGCAAGAACCTCGGGTGTGCCGGTGACGGCGGCATCCTCACCACCGACGATGAAGAGGTGGCGGCGCGCGCGCGCCAGATCGCGGCTCACGGCTCTGACCGCAAGTATTTCCACGACGCGTTCGGCGTCAACTCACGCCTCGACGCACTCCAGGCGGCCATCCTGCTCGTCAAGCTCCCGCACCTCGATCGCTGGAACGCCGAGCGCCGGGATGCCGCGGCGGTCTACGACGAGTTGCTCGCCGACGTGGCCGGACTCGAGTTACCGGTTGTCCGCGAGTACGGTGAGGCGGTCTACCACCTCTACATAGTGAAGGCCGACTCGGCCGAAGACGCCACGCTGGTGATGGACTCGATGCGCGAGGCCGGCATCGGTACCGCGCTCTACTACCCGCTCGCCCTCCACGAGCAGGGTGCCTTCGACACGCTCGAAGGGTGGGACCGTCCCTCGCTGCCGGTCGCGGAGTCGTGCGACGGCCGTACGTTCGCGCTGCCCTGTTTCCCGGGTATCACGCGCGAGCAGCAGGCCGAGGTCGTCGAGGTCGTCTCAGGGGTGCTCGGCCGCCGATGAAGGTCGCGTCGATAGTGGGAGCGCGACCCCAGTTCGTCAAGGCCGCACCGGTCTGCCGGACGTTGCGCGAGCGCCACGAGGAGACCCTCGTGCACTCGGGGCAACACTACGACCACGAGATGTCCGACGTGTTCTTCGAGCAGCTCGGTATCCCCCAGCCCGACTTCAACCTCGCGGTGGGTTCGGGCGGACACGGCAGGCAGACCGGGGAGATGCTCGGCATGCTCGAGGAACTGCTGATGGAGCTGGCCCCGGATGTCGTGATGGTCTACGGCGACACCAACACGACGCTCGCCGGCGCACTCGCCGCAGCGAAACTCACCATCCCGGTCGCGCACGTCGAGGCGGGACTGCGCTCGTTCAATCGCGCGATGCCCGAGGAGATCAACCGCATCGTCACCGACCACGTATCCGACCTGCTACTCTGCCCTACGCAGGTGGCAGTCGACCACCTGTGCTCGGAGGGGATCACGGAGGGGGTAGCACTCGTCGGCGATGTCATGCTCGACACGGCACGCCTGTTCGCCGAGCGCATCGATGCTGCGGAGGTGCTCGCACACTACGGTCTTGAGGCGGGTGGCTTCTATCTTGCTACCATACACCGTGCGTCCACGAGTGATAGCCCTGAACTCCTCGGTTCGGTCGTGAGCGCGTATGCCGCCCTTGACAGGCCGGTGGTGTGGGCGATACATCCCCGCACCCGCAAGAATCTCGAGGCCACAGGGTTGTACCAGGATGTGGAGGCTGCGGGATCGATCGTACCCGTGCCTCCGCTAAGCTATATGGACACCGTAGCGCTCCTGCGCTCCTCGGCAGGACTTCTTACCGATTCGGGCGGGATGCAGAAGGAGGCGTACTTCTTCGGGGTGCCGTGCGTGACCCTGCGGGAAGAGACCGAATGGACCGAGACGGTCGAACTCGGGTGGAACACGCTGGTGGGCACCGATCGCGAGCGCATCATCGCAGGCGTAAGCGGGATGCGTCGGCCCGAAGAGAGGCCGGCGGTCTACGGGGACGGGCACGCCGCGGAGGCGATAGTACGCGAACTCGAGAGCCGCTTCGGCGGTGGCGAAGGGATGGACGAGTAGCACGTGGGTAGACGTTCTTCACGCAAAGCACGGCGCTTCGGCCGCAGACTCGATGTTCCTCGCGGCGAGCGCCGCGCCGCATCGCGCACGGTCGAGAGCTCACCACGCATGCGCGTCCACGGGGAGCGACGGAAGCGCGCGATCAAGCGCGTGCTCGCGGGGCTGAGCCTGGCGATCGTCGCGCTCGTCCTTTCCGGGGGAGCGTGGGCGTACTACCAGCTACACGCTGCAGGCAGGACGATGAACCTGCAGCCGGGCATCGACGAGTCGCTCACGCAGGTCCTCGAGAAGCGGGAACGGAGCAAGCCGTTCAACGTCCTGCTCCTCGGCAGCGACGCGCGGCCATGGGAGGACGAGAACGCGCGAGCGGACACGATCATCCTGGCGCGGGTCGATACCGACGCGAAGAAGGTCTGGCTCCTGTCGATACCCCGCGACACGCGTGCGAAGATCCCTGGGTACGGGGTCAACAAGATCAACGCCGCCACGTTCCACGGGGGACCGTCCCTCATGGTCGAGACGGTCCGCGATTTCCTCGGCGTGCCGATCAACCACTACGTGAGCATCGACTTCACCGGGTTCCAGCACGTGGTCGACGGTCTCGGTGGCGTGTGGATCGACGTGGAGCACGACATCGATGATTGGCGTGCGGCGAGCCACAGCCCGGGGCTCCGGGCCAAGGAGATACCCGCCGGCTACCAGTTGCTCGACGGTGAGCACGCACTCACGTTCGTGCGCACTCGCGATTTCCCCGATGCCGACTTCACGCGGATGCAGAACCAGCAGACCTTCTTCCTCGCGCTCGCCGAGCAGATGAGCAAGCCCGGCAACGTGCTCAAGATCCCTTCGATCATCCGTGGCATGGCGGAGTATATGTCCACCGACATGAGACTCGGCGACATGATCGACTTCGCCGATGCGATGCACGACATCGGCTCGCAGAACATCGAGACCGCCACACTCCTCGGCGAGTGGAGGTCCCCGTACGTATGGACCGACACCGAGAACAAGGAGTCCCTCATCGACGCGATGATGAGCGGACGTTCGTTCGACGACACGACGGTGCCCGAGCCGGAACTCGTCGAGCCGTCGAGCATCTCGATAACGGTGCGCAACGGGGCCGGCATCAACGGGAGCGCCGCCGAGACCGCTGAGATCCTGGGCGGTGCAGGGTATGCGGTAGACGAGGTGGGCAACGCGAACCAGTTCGTCTACGACGAGACGCTCGTCGTGTTCAGGTCGGGCCAGCACGTGGCCGAACAGGTCGCGCGCGAGCTACCGACTGCCCGGGTCGTGGAGGGTAGGGGCATGTACCAGTTCACGACCGACATCCTCGTGGTGGTAGGCAAGGATTTCGAGACCTGGACGGACGCGGCGGAGGGCCGCTGACGGGCGGGCGTGGAGCCGCCGCGCGTGCCGCCGGACGATCCAGGCCGCCGCGCGACTACGATCTTCTGCCAGGTATCGCTCAGCGCCGACGGCGTGATGCGGCGGCCTCTTCGAGCACCGCGATGAAGCGCTCTGCCTGCTTGTCGCGATCGAACTGCTCCTCTGCGAGCGCGCGGCCGTTGCACCCCATCTGCGCGGTCCGCCCGGGGTCGTCAGCGAGTCCCTCGACTGCGTCGGCGAGCGCGCGGCCGTCGCCCGCGCGGATGTAGACGCCGGCGTCGTGGCCCTCGACGAGCTCACGCGTCCAGCCCGGCTGGTTGACGATGACCGGTCTGGCCGAGGCGAGCGCGTCGAAGAACTTGTTCGGTGAGTTCGTGGCGAGTATCGGGACGTCGGCGAAGAGGGTCATGAGTACGTCGGCGGTGCGAGTCAGGCGCGGGACGTCGCGCTTGGGTAGCGAGCCCACGAGTCGCACGTTGCCCCGTTCGGCGGTGAGTCGCTCGAGTTCGGGGAGGGACTTACCCTCGCCCGCGATGAGGAACACGATGTCTGCTCGGCCGCGTTCTTCGAGGATGAGGGCGGCTTCGGGGACGTGCGCTTCCACGGCGTTCGAGGGCCCGATCGCTCCGGCGTACCCGACCACGAACGTCCCGTCGAGCCCGAAGCGCTCGAGGAGCTCGGGATCCTTGTCGCCGGGGTGGAAGAGGTCGAGGTCGGAGCAGTTGGGGATCATGCGGACGCGCTCGGGAGGGATGCCCTCGGCGACGACGCCCTCGGCCATGCCGGGTGAGAGGGCGATGACGGAGTGCGAGTGACGGTACAAGAAGCGTTCGAGCCCCTTCGCCACGCGCCCGATGGTCCCGGTGCGAGAGAGGGCGCCCATCTGGATCGCGGCTTCCGGCCACAGGTCGCGCACCTCGAAGACGAAGGGCGTGCGGGTGAGCTTGGCCGCCACCCACCCCGGGATGCCGACGGTCAGCGGCGTCGATGTGGCGACGACGACGTCGTGTCTGCCCGCCGTTGCCGCAAGCCACGTGGCGCCGAGAGTGAAAAGCACGAACGACCACATCCGGCGGGCATAGCCCATGACGTTCGCGTATCGAACGCGCACGGACCGGATGCGGATGCCGTCGATCTCCCCCTCGGTGAAGACGCGCTCGTCGTAGGACTCCGGAAGGCGCGAGCTGCTGGTGACCATCGTCACCTCGTGACCCTGCTCGATGAGGCGCCGCGAGAACTCGTAGCTGCGGATCAGTCCGAGGGACGACTCCCGGGTCGCGAAGAACTGGTGGAGGTAGAGTACGCGCATGCGGTTCAGTCGGTTCCTTTCACGATGGCCGGTCGCACGACGGGCGCCGTGGCGGTGTGTGCCCCGTGTAGCATACGATACGGCGTCTCGGACCGGGAGGGGCCCTTAGAGCGCATCGTACAGCGAGCCGTAGGCACGTGCGACCGCCTCCCACGAGTATGCACGCGCGGCGCGTGCTCCCGCTTCACCGGCCGCACGCGCCGCGTCGGGATCACGCACCATGCCGATGAGCGCCTCGGCGAGCGCGTCGGGGTCGTGGGGGTCCACGAGGGCTCCTGCGCCGTCAGGCACCACCTCAGGCAGTCCGCCGACCGCGGTCGCGACGACCGGACGTGCCGAAGCCATCGCCTCGAGCGCGGTCAACCCGAACGCCTCGTAGTGGCTCGGGACGACGGCGACGTCCGATGCCCCCAGCCAGCGTGCGGCATCGGCGGTCTCGACGGCGCCCTCGACGCGCACGCCTCTCGCGAAGGCCGTGTCGAACGCTTCGAGGGCCGGGCCTACCAGTGCGAGCGTCGCAGCGGGGACCGCGCGAGTGACGCGGGGCCACGCGGCGAGAAGATCGCCCACCCCCTTGGCCGCGGTGAGCCGTCCGAGATATACGACGAGTGGCGCGTCCGGATCGATGCCGAGCTCGTGACGGCATCCCGTGCGATCGCGGGGACGGAAGATGTCGAGGTCGACACCGTTGGGCACCACGCGCAGAAGGTCCTCGGCCACACCGAGGTCGCGGACCTCGGCCCCTACGGCGTGCGACGGCACGACCACGCAGCGGGCGTGGGCGAGGTTGGCCGCGACGGTCTGCGCGAGAGCGGGCGGCGCGGCCGGGTCGCGCAGGGTGCCGAGCCCGTGGACGGTGACGAGTCTTGGCATCGCGAGTCCGGCCCAGTCGGCGTAGAGGGGACGGTAGTCGGCCTGCTGGATGTGGAGGACACTGTCTTGCGCCGCCCTTTCGGCGGCGGAGGCCACGAGCAGCGAGCGCACGACGGCGGTGCGCAAGGGGAGGCCGAGCTTGGCGCGGTCGCGCGAAGCCACCGAGCGAACGGCGACCGAGGCAGTGGTGAGTGGGCGACGAGCTGCCAGTGCGACGGCGCGGGCCGCAGCCGCACCCCGGACGCCGTCGACGCTGGGAGGTGTGGCGCCCGCGACGTGCGAGTCGTCAAGGACGCGGACGGCGCGTCCAGTGCGGGCGAGCTCCTCGGCCAGCATGCGGGTGTGCACGGCGACGCCGCCTATCGACGTCTGCGCGGTGCCGGGTAGCGGTCCGGAAAGGAGCACGGCTCTCATCGGCGACGCCACCCCAGACGCGCCAGAGCGGCACGGCCGAGCTCTCCGGCGAACGCGCGCTCGTCGGGCTTCAGGCCGCCGAGGGCGAGGAGCGCCACCGCGTAGACCACGATGCCGAAGACGACCTCGACCGCGAGGACACCTACGCTCGCAGGCAGGCGTCCGAAGATGACAAAGATCGCTCCGCCCATGATCGCCGCGGCCGCCACGATGCGCCCGACGTCGAACCACGGGATGTGCCAGGCCATGTACGGCCTGCTGCGCGTGTAGGTGAGGCCGAGGAGGAGCAGGTAGGAGGCAACGGTCGTGTATGCCGCCGCCATGTACCCGTAGACGGGTACGAGGGCGATGTTCGCCACGATGTTGAACGCGGCGGCGGTGAGCGTGTTGGACATCGTGATGGTCGTGCGCTTGTGCAGCGCGACCCCGGTCCCGGCGATCTGCACAAGGCCGTTGAGCATCGCTGCCGTCGCGACGATGGCGAGGATGGGGTACGCCTCGCGGAACTCGGCTCCCGTGAACACGCCCATGAAGTGCCGCGCCACGGCGGCGATGCCAAAGAGTAGCGGCATCGTCGCCATCGAGAAGTAACGGGTGAACTGCGACTGGACCTGCTGAGCGAGGTCCTGCCCCTGCTGCTCGAACGTCCGTATCATCACCGGACCCATCGTGATCGCGAGCGGCATCACGATCAGCTGCATGACCTTGTCGCCGAGGCCGTAGGCCACCGAGTAGAGCCCTACCTCCCCGGTGGTCTGGATGAAGCCGATGATGTAGCGGTCTGCGAGTACGAGGAGCCACGACGAGATAGCGGCAGGGACGAGCGGCAAACCGTATCCGGCGAAGTCGTTCACGACGTCGCGCTTAAGGTGACGGGGCGAGAGACTGCCCTCCTTGCGGAGGTGGTAGAGGTTGAACGGGAACAGGATGAGGTTACCGAGGACAGCGCCGAGCAGGATACCGTATGCGCCGAGCTGCGGGACGGTCACGAAGAATATCGACATGCTGGTGGCAGTGATGGTGGTGGCGACCGAGAGTATCGCGTAGGCTGAAGCCTTGTTCGCCGCACGGTACACCTGCAACGACGAGAGCATGAAGTTGTTCACCGCAAGCGAGGCCACGCCGATGGGCAAGAGGCGCACGATGCCGGGAGGCAGCACGTCGGCGAACAGGTAGCCGAAGGCGAGGGCGAGGGCCGCAGCCAATCCGAGTGTCGACGCGAGCGACCAGACGGTGCTGCCGATGAAGTCGTCCCTGCGGCCCAGCTTGTCGTAGGCCCAGTAGAAGCGGACGATCGCGCCGTTTATCCACGAGGTGGCGACGAGGGCGATGAGAGAGACCGTGGACGTGACCAGGGCGAAGTCGCCGTAGTCGGCCGTTGTGAGCATGCGAGTGAAGACGGGCACGGTGATGAGTGCCGTGAGTGCCGGGACAAGACGCACCGGGAAGTACTTCAGCGCATCGCCACCTGCACTCTTGAGGATGTCTTTAAGCAACAGCACCGCCGCTTTCGAGACGTCTGCCACCGTGTTCCGGGTGTAGGCAGTCGATGGTGAGTGACAGACCGGTGACGGACAGGATTGTACGGCATACAGGCGCCCGGCGCGTCGGGTATACTTTCCGGAGTCTGGGCGTGCTTGGGCGACGGGAGTGGTTGTGAGAATGCGCGGTGTCGTGTTGAGTCTTCTGGTGGCCTGCTTGCTGCTCACGGCGAGTCCCGCCGGCGCCTGGTACGCCGACTTCTTCGGCAAGGACGCATCGGGAGCCCCTACGTACGAAGAGATGGTCATCCGGCCTCAAGCCGTGCACGACCCCGTCATCGACCAGACCTACATCGTCTACCAGGGCTATGGCATGCACTCGTACGTCATGGCATACGATCATTCATCGGCCGAGTGGACCGGGCCGTACGCGATCGGGGAGAACTCGCTCGGCACGAACACCCACGGCGCTCCGGCGCTCGTCGTGGATCCGGACGGGCACCTCCTGGTCTTCTACGGGGGGCACCTCGGGAACCTGATGCACGCCAGGAGCGTCCGTCCGCGCGACATCTCCGAGTGGAAGGCGCTCGGCCCCGTCGCCGTAGGGTCCCCGAAGTCCGTCATCGCAGCGACCTACCCCCAACCCGTCATGGAGTCCGACGGGACGATAGCGCTGTACTACCGTAGAGACGGAGCGACGGCGCCGACCAGGGGTGACTGGGAGGTCACACGCTCGACGACGGTGACGGCCGGCTCGATCGTGTGGGGCACGCCCGAGATGGTGGTGGACGGCTCGGTCTACCAGTCATCGGAACCGACGACCACGGGCAGCTACTGGTACGTCAACGTCGACCACGATGACGCCCACGGTACCGCGGTCGCAGCCATACGGCGCGACTTCACTCCGCCCCACGGGACCGACTTCATGGTGCGCCGCGGCGTCTACTACCTCGAGCGGTCGGCGGAGGGGACGTGGACGGCTGCCGGGGGTGTCGCGGTGGACGAGGCGCGCGACTTCGCGGCGCTCGATGCAACGGCCGCCGTCGTTCCGGAAGAGGACGGATACTTCACCAACCAGGTGGTCCTGCGCCGCGATGCCTCCGGTACGCCTGCCGTCCTGTATCTGATCGGCACCCACCTCGACGCTACGTACGAGTGGCGGTTCTCGCGGTGGGACGGCCAGCAGTGGGTCCATACGACCATCGGCACCACGGACAACTTCTTCGATTCGGGAACCTTCGAGTTCCTGCCGGACGGGACGATAGAGGCATTCCTGACGACCGGCGGGGTTCCGGACGATCAGTGGCTCGACGACCCGCGGACGATCTTCGACGAGTCCGCGCAGGCGACTCGTGGCGGAGACATCACGTGGTGGCGCTCGGTCGATGGTGGCGAGTCGTGGACGGGACTCGGAGCGATCATCGAGTCTCCCGGACCGCATGCCCGGTACAACAACCCGCAGATCGTCGCGGGCTACCATGGGGACGCACGACTCATCTTGAGCGAGTGGAACAACGACTCGGCGAACTTCATCCAGAAGGTGTTCCTCTGGGGCGAAGACGGGTTCGTCCAGCGGCGCTTCACGCCCGACTTCCACCGGCTCGCTGGTGCGACCCGCATCGAGACCGCCATCGAGATATCCAAGCAGGGATTCCCGCTGGGAGCCAAGACCGCCGTCATCGCCGCGGCACACGATTTCCCGGACGTGCTCTGCGGCGTACCGCTCGCCCACGCTCTCCGCGCGCCGCTCCTGCTGTCCTACGCAGACAAGCTCGACGAGGCTTTGGTCGAGGAGATTGCGCGCCTCGATGTCGATACGGTGATCGTGCTTGGCGGCCAACGGGCAGTCTCCTCGGTCGTGAGCGGCGCGATAGGCGAACTGAGGAACTCTCGCGGTCTCAAGCTCAAGGTGGAGCGCATCTCGGGCAAGGACCGCTATGAGACGTCCGCGCAGATCGCGTGGAGACTCGCCGATCACCGAGGACTCCCGGTCAAAGCGGTGCTCGCGTCGGGCGAGGTCTTCGCCGATGCTCTCGCTGTATCACCGTACGCGGCACGACGCGGCTACCCTGTCGTGCTCACGCCGCCGGCCAAGACCGACGCGTCCACGATGTCGTACCTGACGGGCGCGGCCGTGGACGAGCTCCTCGTCATCGGCGGTGAGAGGGCGATCGAGGCCACGACGGTCGCTTCGTACGAGGACGAGATGGATATCTTCCCGGGCGAGCGGTGGTATGGCTCGGACCGCTACGAGACCGCGCGCGTCGTAGCCGAGCATGCGCTCGATGCCGGCCACACGCTCGAGCGGTTCTCGATCGCGACCGGTGAGAACTTCGCCGACGCGGTCGGAGGCGGGCTGTTCGCCGCGCGCTACAACACCGTGCTGCTCACTACGAGGTCCGACTCGCTGCATCCGGCCGTCGCCGAGCTGCTCGACGAGCGAGCGTTCGCGCCAGGGACCGGGATCCTCGACGTCTACGTCTTAGGCGGGCCGGTAGCGATCTCGCCCGGGGTCGAGAACGCGCTCTCCGGGCATGTGCTCTTCCTCGACAAGCGTTCGGAGCGGTAGCGGCTCCGCCTTACGGGAGTTCGTCGTAGAGGCCCGTCAGCGCCGACGCGTCGGTCTCGAGGTTCCACTTGTCGAGTACGGCCGCACGCCCGGCGGCCGCCATCGCCTCGGCCCGCTCCGTCTCGGTCATCTCGAGCAGCCGGGCCGCGAGGTCGTCCGGGTCGCTTGCGCGGAAGACGAGGCCCGACCCGGTCTCGCGCACGACGCGTGCGAGGGGGGCGCAGTCGCTCACGATCACCGGGCGGCCGAGCGCCATGTACTGGAACAGCTTGTGCGGGATGGTCGAATCGGTGTGGGGCGAGCGGTGGTGCGGGACGAGCGTGACGTTCGCCTCGCGGATGCGCTCCATCGCCTCACTCAGGGGCAGGAAGCCCGTGAACCGGACGTTGTCGCCTATACCGAGTCCGGCGACCCGCTCTTTGAGCCCTGCTAGCGATTCGCCCGCGCCGACGATCGTCAGCATCGCCGAGGGCTCCCTCTCGAGCACGGCTGGCATAGCGTCGACCGCCGTGTCGAGTCCCCGATGGGGCGCGACGCCGCCCACGTAGACGATGTGCAGACCGTTCGAGAAGTCGAGGGGTATCGGCCGGTCTGGTACGAGACCCCGGGGCTCCATGTTACCGAACACGTGAACGGTAGCGGGGTCTGCGCCGAGCGAGAGGAGCCGCTCCCTGGCCTCTTCCACGACGACGACCACGCGATCGACCTCGTGGATGACCCGACGTTCGAGCCGTGCGGCGCGTGTGGGGGAGAAGAGGAGCCGCGAGGAACGCCGACGGCCCCATAGCGCGATCGCGGCGGGGTAGTTCTCGTGGAGGTCGAGCACGGCGGGGACGCCGGTAGCGCGTGCCGCCCGTACGAGCGAGGGGGCATACGGGAGGTCGTGAAGGTGTAGGGCCTGTGCCCCGTGGTCGGTCACGAGGGACATCATCGCATGTCTCCACGAGGGTGAATCCATGGTGGCGTGGAAGATCGCGGAGTCGGCACGACGGCGCAGGGGGGTGTCGGGGTGCACCCGGTGGCGAACCACCTCGAGTGGCCCGACACGCTCCTCGGCGGGGAGGACGCCGTCGCCACGGCACAAGAGGACGACCTCGTGTCCGGCGGCGACGAGGACCTCGGCTTCTTTGTCGACGCGGATGTCCGGAGGGTAGGGAAGATTGGGCAGCACCATGCCGATGCGCACGCAGACTCCTTTGCTAGGCACGTGGTCGTTGTCTCATGGTCGCTCTGACCGTTGTGGTTGGAGGTCAGGGGTTCGTGTACCATTCCGAGTCGTGACACGATCCCGCATCCATAACGTGCTCATGATAGCGTATGAGTACCCCCCTTCAGCGGGTGGCGGCGTGCAGCGGGTGATGAAGCTCGCACGCTATCTTCCGGAGTTCGGGTGGCAGCCGTACGTGCTTTCGGCGACCCCGGTCCCGGGTACGCCGGTCGATGGCTCACTTCTCGCTGAAGTGTCCCATGTGGACGCCCGATACCTCCCGGACCGCAACGTCGCAGCGACGATCGCACGAGCGATCGCGCCTCTCAAGCGTGCGAGGCGGCAGCCGGCGTCCGGTGGTCCTGCTGCCGCAGGTGTCGACCTGGGCCGCGCGGCCGTCCGAGCGCCCGTGAGTACCCGGCTCGCGCGACACTTCTTCATCGACAGCGCCGAGGTATGGTCTCGCTCAGTGCCCTCCGCGGCTGTCCGCTGGAGCCGGGAGGTCGCGTTCGATGCGGTCATAGCAAGCGGGCCTCCACACTCGGCCCTCGTGGCCGGGGCACGCGCGGCGCGCATGCTCGGCGTTGGGTACGTGGTCGACCTGCGCGACGCATGGGCCGGCAACCTCGGCTACACGTGGCCGGAGGCAAGCCGCCAGCAGGTCCGTTCGCGCGCGCTGCAGAAGGGTGTGCTCGAGGCCGCCGACGCGGTGGTGGCGGTGTCGGAACCGATCGCCGCAGAGGCGCGTGAGACGGGAGCGGCCGAGACGGTGGTCGTGCCTAACGGGTTCGACCCGGCCGACCTACCGTTGTGGGCGCCCGCTCCGGGGCCGCTCCGCGTGGCGTTCATGGGCCGCTTCTATGGCACGACGGATCCGACGGTCTTCTTCGACGGCGTCGCACGGTACGTCGAGCGGTCGGGCAGCTCGGCCGGGGACCTGTGCATCGACGCGGTGGGCCCGGACTCACCGTTCGTTCGCGCCATCGTCGCGGAGCGCGGCCTGGGCGACATCGTGACGTACCATGGCTTCAAGCCGCATGCTGAAGCACTCGGCATCGTCGCGCGGGCCGACGTGGGCCTCGTGGTGCTCACCGATCATCCGGGAGCCGAGGCCATCTATACGAGCAAGCTCTTCGAGTACCTTGGGATAGGGATGCCGGTGCTCTTCGTCGGACCCGAACGGGGTGTCGCCGCGCGGCTCATCGAGGAGGCGGACGGCGGGACCGTCGTTGCGAACGACAGCCCCGACCGGATCGCCGCTGAACTCGATCGCATGGCGGCCGCAAAGGCGGCGGGGACCTTTTCGCACTCGCCGAGGGAGGACGTGCTCGCTCGCTACCATCGCCGTTCTCAAGCCGGCGCGGTGGCCGAGGTCCTCACCGGAGTGACCGGTGGTAGGGATGTCTGAGTTGCGACATGTATACGCCGTCGACGGGCGGGGCCTGTGGGTGCTCGGTGCGGCCGTCAGCGGTGCGGCGGCGGCTGCTCTTGTGGGGCTCGGCGGGTTGAGTCCGCTCGCCGTCATCGCCGGCGTCCTCGGCTTCGCGATCGCGGCAGCTGTCGTTCTCCTCGTGCTGGCCGAGCCCGAGCGCGGATTGTGGCTCATGCTTCTCGCGACACCCCTCGATACCGCAGGTCGCATCATCACGTCCCCGGTCACCGTGACCGTGTTCCACCTCACGCTCCTGTTGACGCTCATGGCCTGGATGCTTCGCTGGGTCATCGATCCCGATGACGGACGACCGCGCTGGTCGGCGATCGACGTGGGGATCGCGATGCTGCTGGCGGCCGCTCTCTGGTCGCTTCCGGGATCGCTCGCTCCGGCCGCTACCGTGATGTCGACGGTCCGTCTCGTGTTCATGTGGGTGTTCTTCCTCGCGTTCGTGACGTGGGTGCGTAGTGAGCGCTCACTTCGCTTCCTCGTCGTTCTCGTCGTGGTCACCGCGAGCCTCTCTGCCGTCGTTTCGGTGGTCCAGTCGATCGCACCGGACGCCGGGATCGGTTACGTGCACACCCAGGTCGGGATCGACGGCCTGACGCATCGGCCGGCGGCGTTCTTCGACGACCCGAACTACCTCGGGACGCTCCTGTCGCTCGCGATACTCGCGGCGGTCGGCCTGTCCATCGCGGCCCGCAAGGCCATGCATTCGTTCCTGTGGTTGATGCCGGCTGCGCTCTGTTCGTGGGGCATGATCGTGACGCTCTCGCGCACCGCATGGCTCGGCGTGATGGCGGGCATCGTAGCCCTCGTCCTCGCCGCGCCGAAGGACCGCCGGAAATGGCTCATCGGCGTACTCGTGGTGCTGGCGGTGGCGGTCACGGTCGCGGCCCCCGATGCGACCGTGTCGCGGGTAGCATCCTTCGCCGATATCGACCGCGACACGTCGATCCGCACGAGAGTGCTCATGCTCGACTCGACCATCGACATGATCCGCGACAACTGGGTGTTCGGCACGGGGCTTTCTGCCTACGAGGTCGCGTACCCGCCGTACCGGCACCTAGGCGCGCTCGTGTACATCCTCAAGCCGCACCAGTTGCCATTGGCGCTCTGGGCCGAGATGGGCCTGCCCGGCGTCTTCGCTCAGCTGCTCCTCGTGGGTGGCGTCGTGTGGATGGTCAGGAAGCGTCGGCATCGAGGATGGAACGTCTACGAAGCGATCGGCGTGGCCGGACTCCTCTCCATACTCGTACAATCCCTCTTCCAGTACTATCTGTACTTCCAGTATCTCTGGCTGTTCTTGGCGCTCACCGCCGTGGCGACGCGCCTTTCGGTTTCCACCAAGGAGGTATCCCGATGACCGTACGAGCCGTCCTCGATGTACTGAAGACCTTCTTCAGACGACAGTGGCTCCTGATTCTGATAGCGGCACTTGTAGCCGCCGCGGTCGGTTACGTCGTGGCCGGAGACGTCCCCGACAGGTACGTGGCGAAAGCGACGGTGAGGATCGACTCATCGGCCCTCAGGCGTTTCACGGGTCTCACCGGTCCCGATGCCCTGCTCGACTCGGTGCGCGGCGTCGATTTCAGGCAGGAGGCGGCCGCACGTGTCGGACTTCCCGCCGATGAGCTCAGAGAGAGTCTGCACATCTACACCGTAGGCACGCCCATCGCCCTGTACGTCGAATTCGAGAGCGAGGACGCGGCCGAGGCGGAGCGGGTGGCCGCCGAGCTCGCCGCGCTCGTCGTGGAGTGGCAAGAGCAGCTTTCCATCCTCGACCTGGGCAAGCAGCGGATCTTGGTCGAGGAGTCTCGAGAGACGCTCGCGTTCCTCGAGGACGTGCAGATGGAATCGGGATGGGAAGAGAGCGACCTGGAGTTCAAGCTGTGGAACGTCCGTCGTGACCTGGCAACGAACGAGGCGATCCTCCTGTCCATGGAACAGGTCTACACGGTCGACGGGGATCCGGTCATCGAGACGGTCTCCGGCACGCGGGAGCGCATGGTCACCACGCTGGGCGCCGGGCTAGTG
Source organism: Coriobacteriia bacterium (assembly GCA_007121015.1). Lineage (GTDB taxonomy): Bacteria > Actinomycetota > Coriobacteriia > Anaerosomatales > SLCP01 > SLCP01. Next base: position 8,758 of record SKMN01000029.1, on the reverse strand, counting down.
GGGCTGTTCTTCGGCACACTGGTCGCCGCGGTCCGGGAGCGGCGCATCCGCGAGTCCGCCTGACAGGGAATCGCAAGGTCGCCCTGGGCGTGAGCCGTGGCTACCATGCTATCATCGGTAGGTGGATGGCCGCATCGTAGCAACGACGGAGGTCGCTCGTGAGTCGCAGTCTGCACATCCGCTTCTTTTCCGCGTGCCTGACGGCATGTCTCCTAGCAGCAGTCTCGGTGCCCCTTCCGCGGGCTGCCGCTACCGAACTGGAAGCCCAGTCGGTGCCCACCTTCACGGTGCGGGGGACCGGCTTCGGTCACGGTATAGGGATGAGCCAGTATGGCGCCCAGGGATCGGCGCTTGCCGGGAAGGACTACCGGTGGATCCTCGGTCGCTACTACTCCGGCACCACCGTCGCTGCCGTTCCTGCGAAGACCGTCCGCGTGAACGTCGATCCCGGCGCGTCGAGCGCGAACGCCGGCTTCACGCGGACATCGTGGAGGCTCCGTCCCGGTCAGGCGGGTCAGCGTCTCGTGATCGGTGGCGTCCCTTCGATGGAGGGCACGTACACGTTCGCCGGGAGTGGTTCGAGCATCGTCGTGACCGCGCCCAACGGATCGAAGACCACACTCGGCGGTTCCGTCACCGTAAGCGTTTCGGGCGGGAATCCGCCCCTGCTCGAGGTGGCCGAGCCGAGCGGCATCTACGGGTTCTCCAACACCAAGTACCGCGGGAACCTCGTGCTCAGTGCATCCGGTGGCAGGATCAAGATGCTCAACGTCTTGCCGATGGAGTGGTACCTCTACGGTGTCGTCCCCCGGGAGAGCATCTCGAGCTGGCACCCGGAGGCGCTCAAGGCGCAGGCTGTAGCGGCGCGCTCGTACGCCTACGTCAGCACGGGTGAGCTGTTCTGCACGACGTGGAGTCAGGCGTACCAGGGGTATGGAGCGCGTAACTCTAACGGGGTGTGGGTCGGGGAGGCGGCATCGACCAACGCCGCTGTCGATGCGACGCGGGACCAGGTCGTACGGTACGGCAGCAGGACGGTGCAGACGTTCTACTTCTCGCACTCCGGCGGGCACACGGCGAACAACGAGGACGTGTGGGTGGCCGGCACGCCGATGCCCGAACTGCGCGGGGTGCCCGACATCTACGAGCATCTCGCCACGCCGCCGTACGCACCGTGGCCCTCGGACAGAGAGGTCACGCTCACCGGGTCGCAGCTGGCTGACAGGTTGCGGCCCCTCGTGGGCGTGCCGGCGAGTCCGGCGTACGTGACAGGGGCGAACGTGGACCGGGCGGCGAGCGGGCACGCGCGCTACGTCACCTTCCGCTTCAGCAACGGCGCTTCGGTCAAGGTGACCGGTAGTGTCGTCCGCACGAGACTCGGCCTCCTGTCGACGAACTTCCGCTTCACCGGGTTCCCGATCACGCGCATCCAGGGGTCGAACCGGTACGGTACCGCCGCCGCGGTCTCGGTGCGCGCGTTCCCCACGAGCGCTCCTGCGGTCGTGATCGCCAGTGGCGAGGACTATGCCGACGCCTTGACCGGCTCAGGGCTCGCCGGAACGGTTGGCGGCCCGCTACTGCTCACTGCACGCGGCTATCTGCCTGCAGAGACCGCGGCCGAGCTTGCGCGGCTTGCGCCCGCGACGGTCTACGTTATGGGTGGTACCGCTGCTGTCTCCGGCATCGCCGAGGCTGCGATCGCAGCTCGGCTCCCCGGCGCCGAGATCGTGCGGGTCGACGGTATCGACCGCTACGATACCGCCCGTAAGGCGGCTGAGTTGATACGTGCGACGTCCGGCGGCTCGACGGCGATCGTCGCGAGCGGTACGAGCTGGCCCGACGCGGCCTCCGCGTCCGCGCTCGCGTACGCGCGCAAGATACCCATCCTGCTTACACCCAAAGAGACGCTCGACGCTGACACGAGCGCATACCTTGGCGCTGCGCGCCCTTCGACCGTCCTCGTGGTCGGTGGTCCCGCTGCCATCTCCACCGAGGTGCAGGCCGAGGTCGCGGCGGCCTCGGGTGCATCGCCGAGGCGTCTGGCGGGTAGCGACCGGTACGCGACCTCGGCAGAGGTCGCGCGGTACGCGATGGCGACGACGCCGGCGTTCACGGCGAGCCAGGTCTACATCGCGACGGGTGTCGAGTATGCCGACGCGCTCGCCGGTGGCGTGCTCGCCGGAGTGCAGCGAAAGCCGCTCGTGCTCACCAACTCCAGCGCCTGTTTCTCCGGGACCGCGACGTTCCTCGAGCAGAACCGCTCGACGATAGGCCACATCTTCCTACTCGGCGGTCCGGGTGCGATCTGCGAGCGGGGCCGGGACGCGATCGACGAGGTCATGATGCGGTAGCCGACGCGGTGCGCGCGCCAGGCGCGCGCTGCATACGTCCGTCGAAGGAGGCCCACCATGACCGAGCGGATCCTCGGCGTGCCTGATGCGGACGTCGCGCGCGTCCGTGACGCTGCGACCGACCCGGCCCGCGTGGGGGTGGTGCTCGGCTCGGGACTGGCCGGCCTCGCCGATCTCGTCGAAGACGCTCGCGCGATCCCGTACGCACAGCTCGAAAGCATCCCCTCCGCGCCACTCGTCGCCGGCCACGCGGGATCGCTCGTCCTCGGCCGGATCGCCGATCTTCCCGTGATGCTGTTCTCCGGAAGGATCCACCAGTACCAAGGGGTCAGTGCGCACGACGCCGCGTGGCCCTCGCGGATGGCTGCGGCGGCAGGTTGCGACACGCTGGTCGTGACCAACGCCTCCGGAGGGGTTGCGAAAGACCTCGCGCCGGGTGACATAGTGCTCATCGCCGACCACATCAACCTGACGGGCACCAACCCCCTCGTGGGGTGGCCCGGCCCGCCGGGCGGTTCGCCGTTCGTGCCGATGCGTGACGCCTACGATCCCGACTTGCGCTCGCTGGCGCGCGAGGCTGCTGCGGGCGAAGTCGTACCGGTGCGAGAGGGCGTGTACGCGGGCCTGCTCGGCCCGACGTACGAGACGCCTGCCGAGGTGGCGTACGTGCGACGTGTGGGTGCTGATGTCGTAGGGATGTCGACGGTGCCGGAGGTCATCGCGGCGCGGGCCCTCGGGATGCGGGTACTCGGCCTCTCGCTCGTCACGAACGTCGCCGCGGGACCCGGGCTGAGCCACGCGGAAGTCCTCCAGGCCGGGCGCGACGCCGCCGATCGGCTCACGCGCCTGGTGATTGCTATACTACGGAAACTGTGACCAGCCATCCGCCAAAGCGACCCTGGCGGCTCCCCTGAAAGGTTCTCTTATGCAGCATCACATCAAGGATCCCGCATTGGCCGACGCCGGCAAGGCCCGCATCGAGTGGGCCGACCGCGACATGCCCGTGCTCGCATCCATCCGCGAGCGCTTCGAGGCCGAGAGGCCCCTCGATGGCCTACGCATCAGCGCGTGCCTCCACGTGACCACCGAGACTGCGAACCTCATGCGCACGCTGGCCGCCGGCGGAGCCGACTGCGCGCTTTGCGCGAGCAACCCGCTCTCGACGCAAGACGACGTCGCGGCCGCACTCGTCGAGCACTACGGGATCCGCACATACGCAATCAAGGGCGAGGACACCGGGACGTACTACGCGCACATCGACGCGGCGATCGACCACCGCCCGCACATCACGATGGATGACGGTGCCGATGTGGTGGGCCGCATCCACGCCGAGCGACCCGAGGCGCTCGAGGACATCATAGGCGGGACCGAGGAGACCACGACCGGCGTCATTCGCCTCAAGGCGATGGCGGCCGACGGCGCGCTGCGCTACCCGATCGTCAGCGTGAACGACGCCGATACCAAGCACCTCTTCGACAACCGTTACGGTACCGGCCAGTCCACGATCGACGGCGTCATCCGCGCAACGAACCGTCTCATCGCCGGGCGCACCGTGGTGGTCTCCGGCTACGGTTGGTGCGGCCGCGGGATCGCGATGCGCGCGAGTGGTCTCGGAGGCAATGTCATCGTCTGCGAGGTCGACCCGCTGCGTGCACTCGAGGCCGTCATGGACGGGTACCGCGTCATGCCCGCTGTCGAGGCAGCCGCGCAGTGCGACATCTGGGTCACGGTGACCGGCGACATCAACGTCATCGACACGCCGATGTTCGAGGCGCTCAAAGACGGCGCGATCGTTTGCAACTCGGGCCACTTCAACTGCGAGATCAACATCGCCCACCTGCGCAAGACGGCGACGGCGGTTCGCGAAGTCCGCCCGCTCGTCGAAGAGTTCACCATGCCCGACGGCCGCCTCGTCTACCTGCTCGCAGACGGCCGTCTCGTCAACCTCGCGTGTGCCGAGGGTCACCCGGCGAGCGTCATGGACATGAGCTTTGCGAACCAGGCGCTCTCCGCCGAGTACATGGCGACAAACCACGCGTCGCTCGAGCCGGGCGTCTACCCGGTCCCGCGCGACATCGATGAAGCCATCGCCGCTCTCAAACTCGCCACCATGGGGGTCGAGATCGACACGCTCACCGAGGAACAGGAGCGCTATCTGGCGTCCTGGCAGGAGGGGACGGTCTAGGTGCCTGACGGACCGGCTATCGACAACATCCCCCGCACGATATGGTGGGAGGACGGCAAAGTCCTGCTCGTCGACCAGACGCGACTCCCGCTCGTGGGCGACGTGCTCGTGTGTAACACCTACGAGGGCGTGTGCACGGCGATCAGCACGCTTGCGGTCCGCGGCGCACCTGCCCTCGGCGTAGCTGCCGCTCTCGGCGTGGCGCTGTGGGTCGTGACAGAGACCGACGACATCGCCACCGTCGACGAGTTCCTCGCCGAGATCGAGCGGGTCGCCGACGAGATCACCGCGACCCGCCCCACCGCCGTCAACCTGTTCTGGGGTGCGGAGCGCATGAAGGCGGTCGCACGCGACAACGCCGACCTTCCCCTGGGCGAACTCAGGGAGCTCGTCGTCACCGAGGCACTCGCGATGCAGGCCGAGGACGAGGAGCGCAACCGCGCCATCGGCGAGCACGGAGCGGCGCTCATCGAGCCGGACTCACGCATCCTCACGCACTGCAACGCCGGCTCGCTCGCGACCGCGTACTTCGGCACCGCGCTCGGCGTGATCTTCACCGCTGCCGAGCAGGGCAAGGTCACGCGTGTCTGGGTCGACGAGACGCGCCCGGTCCTCCAGGGTGCGCGCCTCACTGCCTGGGAGTTGCGCATGGCCGGCGTCCCGCACACGCTCATCACCGACAACATGGCAGCGAGCATCATGCGCGCCGGGCTTGTCGACGCCGTCGTCGTGGGGGCGGACCGCATCGCCGCCAACGGTGATGTCGCGAACAAGATCGGCACGTACGGACTCGCGGTGCTCGCGAAGGAGCACGGCATCCCCTTCTACGTCGCCGCGCCCACCTCCACCGTCGACCTCACGCTTCCGAGCGGTGACGACATCGTCATCGAGGAGCGCGACCCGCGCGAGGTCACCGGCTTCACCGTCGCGGGCACCTTCGAGCCCGACTCGCCCGTCGCCTCGCGCGCGTTCGATGCGCTCACCGAGGCGGGCGCATACGAGGTCCCGGTCGCCAAAGGCCACCAGTTGCGGCTCTCCCGCAAGGGCGGCGCGTACCACTTCGACGGCTGGTTCCGCATGGCCCCGCCCGACGTGCCCGTCTACAACCCAGCCTTCGACGTGACGCCGGCCGCCTACGTGACCGCCATCATCACCGAGTGCGGGGTCGCCCGCGCCGACTACGCCGCTTCGCTCGCCGCGACGTGCTCGGGCGCTGGAGGACTCGACGAGATCCGCAGAGGGTAGGGCCGGACCGTGGGCGTCGTCGAACTCGCAACGACGGTCCTCACGCTGCTCGCCCTCGTCGCCGTCGGCTGGGTGCTGCGGGCGACCGGCGCCCTCGTCGCCGAGGACGCGCGCCCCATACACACCATCATCATCTACGTTGGCCTGCCAGCGCTCGTGTTCCGTTCGGTGCACGGCGCCGAACTCGGCCCAGAGCTCGCCACGATCGCGCTCGTCGCCTGGATCGCGTTCGTGGTCTCGCTCGTCGCCGCGTGGGCGCTCGCCCGGGCGTTGCGCCTGCCGAGGAACATCGCGGGTGCCCTCATCGTATTCGGGGCGCTCGGCAACACCGGATACATCGGCTACCCGGTCTCCCAGGCGCTCCTCGGCGAGTCCGGCCTCGTTAAGGCCATCTTCTACGACATCTTCGGCACGGTGGGAGCATTGCTGTTCGTAGGCGTCTTCATCGCGGCCCGGTACGGCGCCTCGGGCGAGCAGGTGCCCAACCCCCTCCGCGAGGTCCTCACGTTCCCGGCGGTGATCGCTCTCGCGGTCGCGTTCGCAGCGCGTCCGCTGGCGATTCCGAGCGTGGTAAGCGACGGGTTGGACGCACTCGCTAGTATCGTGGTGCCGCTCATCATGGTGTCGGTAGGGCTCAGCATCAAGCTTCAGCGGGTGACTTCGCACAAGCGTGCGCTCGCCTCGATGGTCGCGGTGAAGCTCGGGCTCTCTCCGCTCGTCGCGCTCGCGGTCGGCCCGCTCCTCCTCGCGGAGACCGATGCGGTGCGCCTTGTCGTGCTGGAGGCGGGGATGCCGACAATGATGCTGTCGATCGTCTTCGGGACGCGCTTCGGACTCGACACGGAGTTCTTGGCCTCGGCGGTGCTGGTGACGACTGCGCTCTCGGTCTTCACCATCCCGCTCATGCAGATGCTTATCGTCTGAGGCGGCGCCCGCCGGCGGCGGGGAGAGGCCGTGGACCTGCTCGGATGTGTGCTCGAACTGCTCGCGCCCACGCGGTGCGCGGGATGCGACCTGCCCGGCGAGACGCTCTGCTCCGCGTGCCGCGACGCACTGCCGCTCATCGAGCGTGAGGGCGCGTGCCCCCGGTGCGGTGCGCCGTACGGGTACCTCGTCTGCACGGAGTGCTGGCAGAGCGAACCGGCGTTCTCGGCAACCGTATGCGTCGGCTCGCTTGTGCCGCCGCTTGCGCGATGCGTCGCGCTCTACAAGGACTCCGGCGAGCGCAGGCTTGGGCCGGTCCTCGGCGGTCTTCTCGCCGAGGCTGCCGCGACGTGGTCCGGGTGGCCGGACGCCGTGGTGCCGGTGCCGGCCTCGACGGCGTCCCTCAAGCGCCGCGGGTTCGACCACACCCGGCTCGTGGCGGCCGAGGTGGCCCGTGCGTTCGGCGTGTCGGTCCTCGAGGCGCTTACGGTCCAGGGCGCACGGGACCAGCGCGTGCTCGGCAGGGTCGAACGCGCACGGAACGTGGCGCACGTCTTCGCCGTGGCGGCGGGCGTGCGCGTACCTTCGCGGATCCTCCTCGTCGATGACGTCGTGACCACTGCGGCGACGGTCGACTCGGCCTCCGGGGCGCTGCTCGCGGCCGGTGCCGATGAGGTGAGGGTCGGTGCTGTCGCCCGCGCGTGGTAGAATACGCCTGCTTTCACTCGGGTCTGTGGTTGCGGGCGCGCAAGCGCCCTAGTCCAAGGTAGGCGCGGCCAAAGGGACCCACGTAAGCCGAAGGCCAAGCCTTCGCGCGAGCATGGCGCGCCTTAGGGGTAAGTCGTACCGCCCGCTCCGGCGGGCGAGAGGGCCAGTAGTGAGATGGCATCAAGCGACCGTCCCAGTACGCGAGTGTGGGGTCAAAGACCAGGTCAGCCGAGTGAAAGCACCCCGTTGCGTCGAACAGGAGGATCGTATGCGTTTCCCGCACGTAGCAGGCATCGTGTTAACCGCGCTGCTCGTGATGACGGCAGTCGGCTGTACGGCGGCCGAGGAACCCCAGCCCGATCTCACTCCGGCGCTCGAGCCGCCGGTCATCGGCGAGGAAGGGGTGTTACGCATCGGCATCGACCTCGAGCACCCGCCGTTCGCGGGCGTGGACAAGGGCCGTGAGGCAGGCATCGACGTGGACATCGCCTCGGCCATTGCGAGAGAACTCGGTCTCGAAGCCGAGTTCGTAGAGGTGGAGCTCGGCGAAGGAGCAGCTGCTCTGGACTCAGGAGTGGCCGACATCGTGATGTCGGCCATGCTGACCGAGGAGACCGTGGTGCAGATGTCGTTCGCGGGCTTCTACGCGGCGAGCGGACCCGCGCTCTTCTCGTCGGCGGAGACGACCGTCACCCCCGACCGTCTCGGCGGGCTCGGGATCGCCGTCCAGGATGGCTCGGAGTCGTACTGGAAGCTCGCGTACGAACTCGGCGAGGACCGCCTTACTGTCACGGAGACCCTGCGTGAGGCGTTCGGACTGCTCGATGCCGACGAGGTCGACGTTGTGGCCGGGGACGCGTTCGTGGGAGCCTACATGATGCGGGACTTCGACGACATCGCATTCTCGGCGCAGTTGGCTCCGGCGACTTCGCTCGGCATCGCGGTCGGGCCCGACGCGACCGAACTTTCAGCGGCCGTTCGAGAGGCACTCGACACGCTCGCTGCCGGGGGAGTACTCGACACGGTCCGCACCAAGTGGGTCGGCGACTTGCCGATACTCGAAGTCGCAGTCGAGGAAGATGCATAGGGCACCGCAGGTGCTGCATCGCGAAACATATATGTCCCAACAACAGGTGTTTAGTGTATCGTTTACAAGCGGTGTTTCGTAGGGGTGCCTCCGTCGCCGGAGGTGCGACCATGAAGGATTCAAGGAGGAGCGATGAAGAAGGCCAGAACACTGTTGATGCTTGCGATGGCGCTCATGCTCGCGTTCGGGGTCATGGGTCTCGCGGGGTGCGAAGCTGATGAGCCCACCGAGCCCACCGAGCCCACCGAGCCCACCGAG
>SKMN01000052.1 GCA_007121015.1 Coriobacteriia bacterium | reverse complement strand
CTCCTCGGCCTCGACTGCCTTGAGCGCGTCGACCACGAGACGCACGTCCTGTGCGCGGTCCTTTCGCGCCACGAGGGTAGCGTCGGCAGTGTCGATCACGAACAAGTCTTCGACGCCGAGGGTGGCGACGAGGCGGTCGGTGCTGTATACAATCGAGCCGGTGGTGTCGATATCCACACCCCGGCCCACCCGCACGTTCCCGGCCTCGTCGGGCGTGGCGGTGTCTCCGAGCGCCTCGAGGGACCCCACGTCGCTCCAGTCCAAAGCGCTGGGGATCACAGCGACCCTGTCCGAGCGCTCCATGACCGCGTAGTCGATCGAGATGGATGGCAGAGCGCCGAACCGCTCCCTCGCTTCGTCCGGGTCGCAATCGCCCGAGGCCTGGGCTGCAGCCAGCCATCGCGAGGTGCGCGCGATATCGGCGGTGTCGTCGAACGCCTCCATCTCCTCGAGGATGCGCCCCGCACCCATCACGAAGATGCCAGCGTTCCACGAGTAGCCACCCTCGGCCAGGAACTCTGCCGCCCGTTCCGCATCCGGCTTCTCGACGAATCGCGCAGCCCTGCGGGGGTGCGCCGCGCCCACCTCGAACCCGGGCAACGCCTCCCCTGCCTTGATGTAGCCGTACGCCGTCTCGGGACGGGTCGGCGTGATGCCGATGGTGACGAGGTAGCCGGCCTCGGCGAGGCCAACGGCGCTCTCCATGCAGTCGCGCCACACCCCGCCTGCCTGCAGGATGTGGTCGGACGGGAGGACCACGAGGACCGCGCTGGGGTCGAGGAGCTCGACGGTGGCCGCGGCGTACGCGATCGCCGGCGCGGTGTTGCGCGGGAGCGGCTCTTGCAGGTAGCGGACCTTGTGCAGCGTCCGGTCGGGATGGGATGAGAGGTGATTGCGCATCTCGTCGAAGAGACGCTCGTTGGTGACGATGTACACCCGGTCACGTTCGACCACACCGTCGAGCCGCCGGACCGCCTGGGCGATGAGCGACTCGGCGCCAAAGACGGTGAGCATCTGCTTGGGGGAGAGTTCGCGCGAGAGCGGCCAGAAACGCTGACCGCTGCCTCCGGCGAGAATCGCCGCGAAGACAGGGGTGTCGGGCACGGGCATGACTCCTCTTGGAAGCGGGTGATCGAGTTGATACGAGTCTATACGACACTGCGGCCCGACACTAGGAATGCGCCGGTCCCGGCACTCGGCAAGCTCTCCCGCGCCGAGCAGGAAGCGCCCCTACCGGTCGATGCCGATGCCGGCCGTGTCCCCCGCGCTGCGGTGACACTTGAGGCACGCGCCGTCCTTGGCCTTGTCGGTGGCGGATTCGAAGTAACCGGGATCATCGCCGCCGGCGTTGGCCGAGGTCGTCATCCAGAGCCACGCACGGTCGGTCCCGGTGTTGCTGTCGCCGGTCGGCGTCTGGGAGTGAGGGAAGGTGTAGCCGGACACGGTCGAAAGGCCGTGCAGATCGTAGTCGGTGGCCGTGTCCGTCTGGTCATGGCAGCTGATGCACGAGTCGACCGGCGTGAAGACGGTCTCGCCGTCAGCAGCAGCGACGCTCAGGTGACCGGTCTTGGCGACGTACGGGCCGTGACCGTCGCTACCGGCATCCGGATCGTTGTACGTGCTCCAGCGATCCTCGGAGTAGCCCGGGCTGAGGACGGCGAGAAGGGTTTGGAAGTGGCATCCTTCGATGTTGCAGTTGTAGCCGGTACGCACCGCGGAACGGGTCGCCTCGTCCCACGTGCCGAGCGCGTTGAGTTCGTCGACCGTGATGCCCGAGCCGGGATCCGATGCCGCTACCGAGAGCTGGATGTCGGTCGCCGGATCGAGTAGCTTGGCGGCGATGATCACGTACTGCGATCCCCCTGCGCCGTGAGGGTTGTCCATGTGGCACGCGCGCTGCGTGCAGTTCGCGTTGTTTCCCGAACCGTGCGGTCCGCCCGTCTCCCAGCTGACCACGACCTCGGTGACGGTCGTCGCGCCAGCACGGTGACAGCCCGCGCAGGTCGCATCGGCGATCGGCAGCAACTTGACACCCTCACCGTATGCCCGGTGCACCGAGTGGCAGATGCCACACTTGGCGGTGTTTGCCGAGTAGTTGCCGTGAACGCCCGGCAGCTGCGGGTTGTCCCCTATCTCGGAAAGGAGCGGCCCGCTGCCGTCGCCGGCGGGCATCGTCCATGCGTAGTAGTCAGGATAGCTCCACGTATGCACGTGGTAGCCGGCATGACACGAACCGCAGCCGGTATCGCCTTCAGAGATGGCCGTCACTACGACCGGATCGGTGCTCGTATGGCACGTGTCGCAGGAGGGATGCCCGGACTCCTCGGCGAGCTGATCGCTGTGGCAGTTCTCACACGATGTTCCCGCGATGTCGCTCAGGTGCGCGGCCTCAAGACCCGCCTCATCGTGCTGGTAGATGTGAGCGTACGCCGTGGAGTGGCAGAAGTCGCACGTGTACACCCTGGAGTCCGGTGCGACGAGACTCGATCTCGTCGAGTAGTACGAGATCGGTGACTCGGGGTAGTAGTTGTCGGGAGACCCCGGTTCGTCGATCGTCTGGCCGTGCTCGTAGCCCGGCCCGGTTCCCCCGTGACAGTAGCCCCCGTTCATGCAGCTGCCGGCCGGGCGATCCACGGTGAACTGATGTTCTGTTCCTCCGGGCCACTGCTCGTGGCATGACTCGCAACCGTCAAGCGAATGGTCGGAAGGATATCCCGTGTGACACGATGCGCAGTCGTCGATATCCCAGGACACCGCTGACGCGCTCGCGACGGCTCCAAAGAAGAACAGCGACACGCACGAGACTAGAACCAGGAACATCCGAGACGACCGCGACTCGAGACGGCCATCGAAATCCCAGATAACCACTGTCCCCCCAACGAGTGAGTGTCGGGTGGGTCATGCGAGAGTGGACCGTCGCGCGAGCTTTGTGACCCGAGTCACACTATTTCAGAGTGTCTCACCCCTGTCAATCTTGGTGAGACTCACTTAACTTCCCCGGCAAAGCTTGCGCCGGACCGAGCTTCGCCTGCGAGATCACCGGTCGATGCCGATCCCGGCCGCGTTTCCTGCACTGCGGTGGCACTTGAGGCACGCGCCGTCCTTGGCCTTGTCGGACGGTGTCCGCATGTAGCCGAAGTCGTCGCCCCCCGCATTGCCCGCGATCGTCATCCAGAGCCACGCCCTGTTGGAATCGGTGTTGTTGACACCTAGGGGCGTCTGCGAGTGCGGGAAGGTGTACCCGGATACCGTCGTCCCGCCGCCGTACTCGTTGAGGGTGGCCGTATCGGTCTGGTCGTGGCAACTCACGCACGACTCCACCGCCCGGAACGCGGTCTCGTTGTTCGCTTCGGCCACTGTGAGGTGACCGGTCTTCGACACCGTGGCGCGGTACTCTGAGAGCGAGGTGCCGTAGCTAGCCCACCGGTCCTCGGAGTAATCCTTGCTGAGGACGACGGTCATCGACTGGAAATGGCACCCTTCGACGTTGCAACTGTAACCGGTGCGCACGGCGGAACGGGTCGCCTCGTCCCACGAGCCGAATCCGTTGAGTTCGTCTTCCGTTATGCCGGACCTCGGGTCGGCTGCCGCCGCCTCGAGCAGTTCATCGACACGCGGGCTGAGAAGCTTGGCGGCGACGATCGCGTATCGTGATCCTCCCACGCCATGCGGGTTGTCGGTGTGACACCCGGTCTCCATGCACCGTGCGTCGTCGCCTGCTCCGTGCGGGCCACCGGACTCCCAGTTGACCACGACTGCGGTGACCGTGGTGGAACCGGCGCGGTGACAGCCTGCACACGAGGCATCAGCGACCGGGAGGAGACTTTCGCCGTCCCCTGCTGCACGGTGCACCGAGTGACACATACCGCACTTGGTGCTGCTCGCGGTGTAGTTTCCGTGCGTCAGCAGGTCGGCCGAGTCCTCGCTCGCCGGATCGTCGTCAAGCGCGACAAGTTCCCCCGAGTCGTCCTCGGAGTACGATGCCTGCGTGTACGTGACCGCCGAGCCGAGGTGCTGCACGTCTTCGGCGTCGGCCACGACCCCCTCGGACAGCGTCTGGCGCTTGATCTCTAGCGCTGCATCGTCGTGCTGCGGGACGTGCGGATACTCGCTGGAGTGGCAGAGATCGCACTCGTACACGCGGAGGTCCCACGCGCTGTACCTGTTCAGATAGTGCGAGATGGGTGAGCGCGGGTAGTAGTCGAATGGGCCTGGCGGCTCCCCGTATCCTAACCAGTGACCGTGATCGTAGCCGTTGCCCAGGGTGCCTCGGTTGGCGTGACACGCCGTGCCGCCTACACAGCTGCCTGCCGGCCTATCGGCGGTCCAGTAGTGGCCATCACCTGGGTCTTTGGACGCGTCGTACCTGCTATGACACGCCTCGCAGTCGTGGAGGGGGTGTGCGTCCGGAAACGTCGTGTGACATGCGATGCATTCCTGAGGGGACCAGGTACCAGCCGAAGCAGACTGCGGGACGGCAAGCCCGACGGCCAGGAGCAACATGAAGAGGATCGGGTATGGACGCACGTGAGGGGTCCGACCGACCATGGGACTCACGTGTGCCACCCCCCGGCAACCCTAGCGCGCAACATTCCTTCAGTTACTGCGGGTTCGCACTAAGTCTCGTTAACTTTGTGATTCATTTCACGCACCCGCTAGTGCATAATCTCACGAAGTCCCGGACCGGTCAATACCTGCACCCGGAAGCGGGCTCGGCTGGTCGTTCTTGATGCGCTCCAAAGTGGGGATCTGCGATGTCGTGATGGAGCGTTCCGCCCATCACGATGGCATCGCGGAAAGGTCTGCGCGACGGGCATATCCCTGGGGTGACGTGGGGGAATCCCACCGCGCCTACTCGGCATCCCCCAGCAAGGCTTCCGCGCGCTGCAGGTAGCCCTCGGTCAACGGATACGGTCCGCCCCAGCGTCGGGCATCGGGGATCGCCGCGCGGACCGCTTCTGGATCGCCCACGAGGAGGGCCGCGTGGAGTTCCTCGGCGACGAGGGACGGTATGGGGGGCAACCTGTCGGCGGCCCGCGCCAGGAGGTCACGCTCCCAATCGATGTCGGACCTCCCCGTGCGCTCCGCCTGGGCGAGCGAGTAGGCAGCGAGGCTCACCAGGTTCGGGGCGTACTCGGAGATGTAGGCCGGAGCGGCATCGACGTCGCCTTGCGCTACGCGGACTTCCGATCCGTCCGCTGCAACCAAGAGGCGGGTCTCCAGCAGACGGCGGGTCGTGGTCGGGTGAGAGGGCAGGACCCGGAGCGTCGACTCGTGCGCGGCTATCGCGGCGAAGGGATCGTCCGCCGGCGCGGTGTACGCGCGCCACTCCCCCACGAACAGCCAGACCGACACGGCCACGACGATGAGACCGCTCACACCCGTAGCCTGGCGGAATCGCCGGGAGGGCATGCTGTCTCCGTCAGGCTCCGCACTCGACAGTGGCGCCACCGCAAGACCGGCGGATACCGCGGCGAACAGTCCGATCGGGAAGACCACCGGGTTGGTGAGCATCGCCACGAGCGCCGAGAGGAATCCTGCTGCCAGCGCCATGCGCAGGCCGTGCGCGGGACCCCTTCGGCCGAGACGAGCGGCAAGCGCCGAAACCCACGCAGCGGCAAGCGCTACGAACGCGACGAGGCCTACGAGGCCGAGGCGCGTGAGTATCTCCCACAGGATCGAGTGCGGCGATTGCGGGCTGTAGACGGTGGGATCGATGCTTCCCTCGACGTCCGGTCCGAACTGGAACAGCTCGGGGTCGAGGTACTCGACAGCCGAGACGCGGTACCCTGACGGCCCGAAGCCGAGGACCGGACGCTCGGCTACCATATCCTGGGCACCCGCCCAAAGCTGCGTCCGCGATACCAGGCTGGGCGAGTCGAAGGCATCGGGGCTCACCCACCTCCCGCTCAGCGCGGGGACTTGCGCGAACAGTACTCCGGCCAGCATGAGCACCGCCATCGAAGCAGCACCCAGCCGGATGGGCTTGAGGCCCCGAGCGCGCCTATCCACCGAAGCGGGCCACACAGCCAGCGTGACGAGCACGGCGAATGCGACCGCAAGCGCGCCCATGAGTGATGCCGAGAAGAAGGCCAGGGCCGCGGACACGAACACCGACGCGCAGAGCCAGGCCCATCGCCACGCGCCTGAAGCGGCAAGACCGAGTCCCGCAGCGACAGGTATGAGTGGGACGAGCGCGGTGATACTGTAGGCGGTCGTGCCGAATACCCAGTTCGCGTTGGTGGTGAGTTGCTGATAGATCATCGTCGCAGAGATGAGGACGCCGATGCCCACGACGATCCCCAGTGCACCCCGCAGGGTGCGCTCCTCTAACATCATCCGCGCAGCGAGCACGAACACCATCGGGAAGGCGAGCCACTGTACGAGCGGCATGTTCGCGTACAGGTCGTAGAAGGCTACCTGGAAGAACCACCCGCCGGCGATGTAGGACAGCGCCACCGCGGTGAGCACCGCCGCAAGGCCTGCCGACACACGGCGGTCGGGACTCCCGTGCCGCACCCATCCTGCGGCGAACACTATCAGCCAGATACCGACCGCGCCCAGTTGAAGCGCCTTGGCTGCGGGGACCGGGGGCAAACGCGTGACCATCCACGCCCCGGACGACACGAACGCCAGGACGATGAGCGCGACCGGTGCCCACGCCGCCTTCGATAGGAGATCGCGGGCACTCTCAGGCATCACGCGCTCCTATCGGGGACTGTACTCGATCGCGGCGGGAGCGTGACAGAGGTCGAGACAGAAGTCGCGGGCGGGCGAGTATGCCCAACGCTGATGACACGTGTTGCACCTCTCCGAACTCGCGTTCTGATGGGCATCGGCCATTCCCGCTCCGTGTCCCTCGCCTATGAGCGAGCCGTGGCATCCGCTCTGCGCACACGGACGCCGTACGGGTGTGTGACAGTCCGAACCCTGACACCCCCGGCCATCGTTGTACCAGATGTCCACCGCGGCTGACCGCGAATGAGCGTAGACCATGAACTCCTGGGTGTGCGGCAAGCGAAGACCGTGGCACGGGTCGCACTGGCGCACCTCATCGTGACAGCCGCTGCACGAGACCTCGGGGATCTGGACCCTCGCGAGCGAGTCGGTGCGGACCCGTGCAGCCACTGCGGCATCCTCGTCATGGCAGGTACTGCACTCCGAGGAGGCAGTGAGTGAGTCGTGGCAGCGCAGACAGGGGTTCATGCCGGCGTTGTGCGCGCCGACCACCCCATCTTGCATCCTGTGGCAATCGAGACAGCGAGCAGATGCCTCGAGGGGCTCGGCGTGAGACATGCTGATCCCGCGAAGCTCGTCGAAGGCTATCCCCACGACATCGACCGCGTGACACGATGTGCATGCCGCCTGCCTGACGCGGCCATAGTCTTCCTGAACGCGCGGATCGACGACGCCGTCGATGAAGTGAAGGACACGCGACGGCATGTCGGCGGTGTAACGACCAACGAGTCCACCCGGTTCGTGGCAGGCGACGCAGGACACAGCGGCGTGCGGGTCCCTGTCGACCTCAGCGACGTCGTGCGGTGTCACCACATGACAACCGGTACATATCGCCGAGTGTGCCGTGGTATAGCCGGCAGCGACCCACACCGCAGCGACGATAGCGAGCGTCACGCCGAACGTCACGAGTGGCGCGCGAGGGTCACGTGGCTTCTGTGGCCCTGTAGTCGCAGGCACCGTCGTGCCCGGCATCCGCCCCGGACCCGACGCCTCCGACCCGACCGCCTCCACTTCCTCATCGTCGGAAGTCGCCATGATGATCATGATCGCGACGATGAGCACCATGAGAAGGGTGATCCCGATGATCGCGTACAGCACGAGTGCGGCCTCGAGGTTCGACCCGGGATCGGTGAGCAGGGTCACCAGCATCTCTGGCAACCGTGCGACATCGAAATCACCGTTCATCGGGCGTCACCTCCTGCAGCGTTCCTATGGCACCGCCCGGGTGAACGTGCATCTCGTGACACACGATACAATCGGATTCCACGTGGCACCGCCTGCACAGCGCCTCGTCGTCGTATGCGGGAGCCGCATGCTCGGCGATGAACCGCTCGGTGTGCGGCATCTCGAGGCCGTGACAGGTGTCACAGAAGCGGGACTGATGGCACTCCAGGCACTGAGCCTCGGGCTGCAAGGATATCTCGGCGTGCTCTCTCATGAACGTGGGGCCGTGCGGCATCCCCGGGCCATGACAGGTGCCACAGTCGGCAGCGGTATGGCACGCGACACACGTGGCCGAGTTGCCCATCGCGTGCGTGCGCTCCCACTCGGGCCCGTGGGTGATCGCGAACACACCGGTGACGATCCGGTCTGCAGGCAGACGCCCAACGTGACAGGTCGCACAGTCGGCGAGGTCTTCCGAGACGTGGCACTCGAGGCAGGTCTCCATGTCGTACGTGCGGACCCACGACACCGCCTCACCGTGGGCGACCGCCGAGTGGCAATCGGTGCATTGCGAGCCTTCGATACATACCCGGTGATCGACGATCAGTCCACTGGCCCGCACCACTGCCGTCTCGATCACCGCATGACAGTCGAGACAGCGGGTGTCCGGTACAGCGGCCCACTCCCTCCCCTCGTCGCCGAGGAGTGGGAAGGCCATGTGGCCGACCTGTCGGAAGCCGAAGAGGAGACGGTCTCCGGTAGCCGAGGGCGCATGGCACGCCCCACACTCGATCCCTGCATGAGATGAGTCCTGGGTAGCGGAAACCAGCAGCTCGCCGGTATGACACGAGTCGCATCCCGGAGAAGACAAAGCACCGTACCCTCCCACCGCCAGTACGATGACGATGGGCACGGTGATGGTCATCCATATGATCCACCGGCGGGTGCCGGAGGAGGACTCTCGTCGCATGGCATGCCTCAATACCTAGAGGACAGCAAGGTGGTCGGCACGAAGACGCTCCTGAGCGTCGATTTTAACATACATACAGGTAGCACCCGCCGTACCAAGATGTGGATGGGATGGAATCCGGCGCGATCCTGTGCGACACATGAAGGAGCCGACCCCTTGCGAGGCCGGCTCCTTCAGTGCGCTCGATCGACAGACCCGATCGATATGATGCGTGGGTACTAGTGGCTGAGACCGATACCCGAGGTGGTGCCGGAACGGTGGCACTTGAGGCATGCGCCGTCCTTGGCCTTGTCCTGGGCGACCTCGAAGTAACCGG
>SKMN01000057.1 GCA_007121015.1 Coriobacteriia bacterium | reverse complement strand
TCGCGCGCGTGGTCTCGGCAGACCGCAGCGCCGTCTACTCGCGCGGTCGCCTCATCGCCCGCACCGACGAGTGCAAGGCCCACCTCGACTGCCGCGGCATCGTGCAGTCATCCGAGTCCGTGCAATGGGCGATCCCCGACCTAGCGAGCGAGGGCGCGCCCGGCGCCGAGCTCTCGCACGAGGCGGCCATCTCCCCCATCGCCGAGGAGGAGGTCTTCTACCTCATGAGCCGAGGAGTCCCGCGCAATGAGGCCGTGAGCATGATCACCCGCGGCTTCCTCGACCTCGAGATCCCCGGCCTGCCGCCCGCGCTCAAGCGCCAGATCGACGCGGCGATCGCGGCGACCGCCGAGCACGCGATGTAGGCGGTGGCTGCACGCTGCCCGACCGGGCAGCACATGCGAGGCCGCGCGCCGCCGCCCCGTTACGCGATCTCGAAGTCGATACGCCCCTCGGCCACGCTCACGTCGATGAGACGCACGCGGATGCGTTCGCCGAGGCGGTACCCTCGCTCGTGCTTCTCGCCCACGAGCATGAACCGCTCCGGGTCGAGGTTGTAGTAGTCGTCGCCCATGGTCGAGACGTGGACGAGTCCCTCGGCAGTATTGTCGAGCTGCACGAACAGTCCGAACGAGTGCACCCCGGTGATGATGCCCTCGAACTCCTCGCCGATGTGCTCGGCCATGAGCTGTGCGAGCTTGATGCTCACCGACTCGTTCTCTGCCGACTCGGCCTCGCGCGCCATCGACGAGCAGTGCTCGGCGAGCCACTCGAGCTCGGGCGCTATCGCGGCCGCGGGATCGCGGTCGAACTCGCCGGTAAGCTGCGCTGCGAGCAGCTGGTGCACGAGGAGGTCCGGGTAGCGGCGGATGGGACTCGTGAAGTGCGTGTACGCCTCGCTCGCCAGTCCGAAGTGCGGGCCGAGGAAATCGACGTATCGCGCCCGCTGGAGGGCGCGGAGCATGAGCGAGTTGATGAGCCGCTTCTCGGGACGGTCGTGCGCGAACGCGATGATGCGCTGGAACGTCGCGGGCGAGGCGCCATGGACGTCTTTGATCGGGTAGTCGAACTCTTTGAGGATGACCGCGACCTGCGCGAGCGCGTCGGGGTCGGGGTCTTCGTGGATGCGGTAGATCATCGGCGCGTCGGCGCTCGTCATGTGCCCGGCGACGACTTCGTTGGCGAGGATCATCGCCTCCTCGATCATGTTGGTGGCATCCGTGCGCTCGCGGACCTTCACCTCCACGGGTGTCACGTTGTCCTCGGCCAGTATCACCTTGGCCTCGACCGTCTCGAAGTCGAGTCCGCCGCGTGCGACGCGACGCTTGCCGATCGCCTTCGTGACGCGGGCGAACTCGCGCAGCAGCGTCTCGCTTCGCTCGTCCGGGAACGGCTCCTCTCCGTCGAGCCACGACTGGACACCGTCGTAGTCGAAACGCCGGTCGGAGCGGATGACCGAGCGCGTGAGCCGGTACGACTCCACCGCCCCGTCCTTGGTAAGGTCCATGATCACCGAGAACGCGAGGCGGTCCTCGTCAGGGTTGAGCGAGCAGACCTCGTTCGAGATCTTCTCGGGCAACATCGGCAGCACGCGGTCGACGAGGTAGACGCTCGTGGCACGCTTGCGGGCCTCAACGTCCAGGGCCGAGTCCCACGGGACGTAGTGGGCAACATCGGCGATGTGTACGCCGAGGCGCACGCGGCCGTCGACATGCTCAAGGGAGATGGCGTCGTCGAAATCGCGCGCATCGGGCGGGTCGATGGTGACGGTGAAGATGTCGCGCAGATCGGTGCGGGTGTCATCGGCGAGTGCGGCATCGATGTCGAGGCGCGTGCGCTCGGCCTCCTCGATGGCGTCGTCCGGAAACTCCGTCGCGAGCCCGTGCTCGCGGATGATGACCTCGATGTCGAGACCGGGATCGCCTTCGTGGCCGAGGACCTCCTCCACCACGCCTTGTGCCGCGTTGCGACGCGAAGGGTAGGCGGTCAGACGAGCGACCACGATGTCACCGTCCTCGGCACCCGATGAGTCGCGAGTGCCCACGAACACCTCGGTACGGATGCGCGGGTCGGTGGGCACTACTATGCCGAGGCGGCCGTGTCGCTCGTAGCGCCCGACGACGGTCGTGTTGGCGCGCTCGAGCACCTTGACGACGACGCCGGACCTACCCTCCCGGCTGCGCTCCGCGTTGACCTTCACACCTACGATGTCGGCGTGCATCGCTCCGGCGATGTCGCGAGCGGCGACGTAGATGTCGCCCTCCTCGGCATCGACGAAGCCGTATCCCCGGCGGTTGACCGATATCTTCCCCACCACCAGACCGCCCTTGCGCGCCTTGCTCTCCCGCTTCTTTCGCGCCACACCGCCTCCTTCCGCCACTCCGAGCCTACCGCACCCATACCCAAGGCGCACGACGCTTTACCGGGGAACAAAATCCATGTATGCTTCCTGCCTTACCGTCGAACCTGGAGTGATTGCATGCAGCGTAACCGACCGCTCGCCCCGTGTTTCATCGGCAGCGGGACCGTGTCCAATCCGCGTGACATGATCCGCGTGCTCGAGACGCTCGAGTCTCTGCACTTCACGTACCTGCTCGACGGCGACACGATCGCTGCCGGCGAGGCTACGCTCGTCAAGATCATGGCCGACCCCGAGTCCGCGACGATGGCGGTCAACGGCTGTCTCTTCGTGAACGTCGCGAGCTTCCGCTACCTGGATTTCGAGACGGTCGACGACAGTCTGTGCGTAGTGAGCCTGCGCGGCGACGGGACGGTGCTCAGCCTCATCGCGATACGCGACACCGAGACCCCCGGCATCAGCGCAGGCCAGATGCGCCTCATCGAGGAGTCGGAGTTCGAGTTCTCGAGCTTCGTGGTCTCCGAAGACGAAGACGACGAGGAGTAGCGCAGCAGGCGCCTGCCGCCGCTGTGGTCCAGTCTGCGCGAACAGCGGCTATCGCGACGCCGTCCGGGCTACTTCGATCGCGCGCTCGAGCTGGACGTCGGGCTCGTCTTCATGGTGTTGCGCCATCGGGTCCATCTCCACGACGATGTCCGGCTCGATGCCTACACCGTCGATTACCCGTCCCTGCGGCGTGACGTAGTGGGCGATGGTGAACTTGATGCCGCCACCGACCCGCAACGTCTCGACCGTCTGCACGCTCCCCTTGCCGAACGTCGTCTCGCCCACGACAGTGGCGCGACCGTAATCCTGGAGCGCACCGGCGAGCACCTCGCTCGCCGAGGCGGAGTTGTTGTTGACGAGCAACACGATCGGAGCTTCGGTCACGACGCTCCCCCGCGCACGATGCTCGATCGGAGGCCGTTCGCGCTCTTCGACGCGCACGATGACTCCATCGGCAACGAACAGCGATGCGATCTCGACCGAGGAGCTGAGAAGCCCACCCGGGTTGTTGCGCACATCGATCACGAACGAGGTCGCGCCCTCTGCGGTGAGCTTCTCGATCTCCTCGGCCAGGCTCGCCGCCGAGCGCTGGTTGAACGTCAATAGCCGGATGTGTCCGACGTCGTCACCCACAAGTTCGCTCTCGACGTTGGGGATATCGATGATCGCACGCTCCACGGTGAAGGTGAGCGGCTCGCCGTGACCCTCGCGGCGCATGCCGATCTCGACGGTGGTGCCCTCCGGTCCGCGGACACGCCGGACGACCTCGTCGATGGTCCATCGATCGCGCGTGACGCCGTCCACACTCACGAACTCGTCTTCGGGCTCTATGCCCGCCTCATCGGCAGGCGTGCCCTCGATGACGGAGACGACGAACACGGTATCCTCGTCCTGCGAGATGTTGATGCCGATCCCGCCGAAGTCACCGTCGGTGTGATCGGTGAAGAACTCGAAGTGCTCCTCGTCGAAGTAGATCGCGTAGGGATCGTCGAGCGCGTCGAGCACGCCCTGGATCGCACCAGCCGTCATCGACTCCTCGGAAGAGGGGTTGAGTGCCTGCCGGTTCAGGATGCGGGTGACCTCTTGCACGTGCTCGCCCACCGTCGTGTTCGGAGGCGGAACGCTCCTGAGCCAGCCGGTGACATCGGCCACGTGGCCCGCGGCGAACCCGCCGAGAAACGTCGCCGTGAGCACGAGCAGCGCGACGACGGACAGGCCGATTATGGTTGTTGCTCGCTTCATCGATGACCGCCTGTCGATCGCGCGACGTCCGGACTAGACTTTGAGGTACCGCCGCAGAGCGAACCCTGAGCCGAGGAGACCGATCAGCATCCCCGCTCCCAGGAGCACCGCGGAAAGCTGGAGCATCGCTGTGGGGCTGATGTCGACGGGAAGGAACGGCAGTGCCTCCTGTAGCCTCGGCAACACCGCTGCCTGGACCGCGACGATCGTCAGGATGGCGATACCCGCTCCGATCAGACTCTGCAACACGCCTTCGAGCAAGAACGGTGCCCTGATGAAGGAGTTCGACGCGCCCACGAGGCGCATGATGCCGATCTCCTTGCGACGGGCGTAGATCGCGAGTCTGATCGTGTTGTTGATGAAGATGAGGCTCACCGAGCCGAGCATCGCGACGAAGACGACGCCCACGAGGCGGACGATCCTTGTGAACGCGAAGAGACGGTCGACGATCTGCTGACCGTACTTGAGTGACTGCTCGGGGTCGTCAGGCCTGTCGCATACCTGGACGAAGAGTTCTTGCGCCTTGATCCGCTCGACCATCTCCTGCACGGTCCGGGGGTCATTCAGCGTCACATCGAGGGACGCCGGCAGCGGGTTCTCGCGCATGGAGTCGATGATCTCGGGGCTTCCGGCCATCTCTTCTTTGAAGCGGTCGAGTGCCTGTTCCTTGGACACGTAGTTGACGGCCTCGACAAGCTCGTCGCGCAACAGCCAGCCTTGCAGCGCCTCCACGTCCTCGGTGGCCGCCCCGTCTTTCAAGAAGATCTGGATGGAGACCTTGTCCTCGACGGACCTGACGACCTCGGACACGAGGTAGCCGGTGACCATCGACAGGCCCACGAGCAAAAGTGACAGGTAGATGGTGATGACCGCACCAAGGCTCATGACCCAGTTGCGGCGGAAGCTCGTCACGGACTCCTTAAGGAAGTATCCGACGTTAATCGCCATAGCCGTAGACTCCTCGGTGCTGATCGCGGACGACGTAGCCGTTCTCGAGTGCGATGACGCGCTTGCGCATGGAGTCAACCATCTCGCGGTCATGCGTCGCGACGAGCACCGTCGTGCCGGTCTTGTTGATGCGGTTGAACAAGCTCATGATGCCGAGCGAGGTCGCCGGATCGAGGTTACCGGTCGGCTCGTCGGCAAGTAGGATCGGTGGCCGATTGACGAACGCGCGCGCGATCGAGACGCGCTGCTGCTCGCCACCGGACAATTCATCGGGGTACGATCCCATCTTGTCCTCGAGGCCCACGAGGCGGAGCACCTCAGGCACCTGCGTACGGATCACGTGCTTCGACCGGCCGATGACCTCGAGCGCGAACGCGACGTTCTCATAGGACGTCTTGTTGGGAAGCAACTTGAAGTCCTGGAAGACGCAGCCGATGTTGCGGCGCAGGTACGGCACCTTCCAGTTCTTGAGCTTTACGACATCTTGACCTGCGACGATGATCTGTCCGCGCGAAGGCAGCAGTTCGCGCTGGAGCAGCCGGATGAACGTCGACTTGCCGGACCCCGAGTGCCCGACCAAGAAGACGAACTCGCCTTGTTCGATGTCGACGTCGACATCGTGAAGCGCAGGTTTGTCGGTACCGTAGGTCTTCCCGACTTTGCGCATGGTTATCATGTACGACTCCTGACTCTGCCGTGGGGTGGCTTTCGCACGTCCCAACGGCACATCTTAGCAAAAGCGTGTCCGGCGAGGTCGCCTGCACAGGAATTACACGATTATGCCAGGGGGCGATGTGCGCAGCGGGCACGACCTGCGGCTGGAGCGGAACGTGCTAGAAGCGCCTCGTAGTCGTTGATTCGTGGACGTGACAATCCGAGGCGGTACACCCGCTCGGGAACCAGTAGTAGGTCTTGTCGTTGCTCGCCGAGGTCTGCTGGTGCTGTGGTGGTGATGTCATGTCGCCGGTCGCCGGATCGGACGTCTGCAGGTGGCAACTGCTACAGAAGAAGCGGGTGTCGAACGCGCCTGGGATCGGCTGACCCGTCGTATCGAGGCTCTGCACGAGCAACAACCGCTCCTTGGGGAAGGTGCCGTCTATGGCGGGAACGTCGCCCCGCAGGTTGTAGTTGTTGATCGTGCCGTGCGGCTCGTGACACGTCATGCACGAGAGCGTCTGGCCGTTCTCGTAGCCCATGACGGGGTCGAGGACCGCGCCACCACGCGAGTCTCGGCCGTGGACACGAACCTTCCAGTCCTCCTCGATGTTCTTGGTCAACAGGTCGTTGTCGTCGGGCGGGTCGACCCAGGGCAACGTGTCCTCTGCCTTAGGCAATCCAGCGTTGCCGTGACAGCTGAAACAGAATTCGTTGTAGCGCGGCTCGACGGTACTGCTGTCGTCGACGGCGAGAGGCGCCGTCCTCGTTTCCGACCACTGCTCTTCAGGGGTGATGCCCGGGCTCCACGGGTCGACGAGTGGCCGGTCGGCCGTGACCGCGTGGGTGTTGTGGCAATGCTGGCATGCCATGTACGTGCCGTTCTCTGCTTGCGCACGAGCCAGCACGTCGTGACTAGTATCGGGGTCGTTGTTGAGCGTGATGCGTGCATAGATACTGTCCTGCCCGTTAGCGTGACACCGGAAGCACGCGCGGTACTCTGCTGAGGTCCACAACGACTCGTTGGGGGACGCGTGGGGCTGGTGGCACGTCGAGCACTTCACCTCGGTGCCCGAATCGGGACCCGGGATCTCCGTATTGTGGACGGACGCTTCGAACGCATCGGAGAAGTCGATGCCGTCGGCCGGGTCGACCGGACCGTGGCACCCGGAGCCGTAACACACCCCGTTACCCGACGTCACACCATCGACCGACAACAGCTTGGGTGACGGCTGCGCTCCCCCATGCGCCTCGTGGCAATCGACACACAGGAAGGCCCCTTCGGCCTCGATGACTCCCTCACCGGCGGTCACGGTCACTGCGTGAGACGAAAGATGCGTATCGGTGTACTCCCGTCGCACGTCGAACTGCGACCCCGTGCCGTCGTGGCACGTGAGGCATAGTGCGACCTCTGTATCGCCTTCCGACTTGAGGAGTTTGGGACTCGGGGCCTCATGCAACCGGTGACACACGCTGCACGTCTCGCCTTCGGGCGAGGCGGCATCGCCGGTGTGTGGCGAGGGAGGACTCGTGGAGGAGACCGAGCGGAAGTGCCGCTCTATCGACCGGGATCCTATCGCGCCCTCGGTGTCCTCGGCGGCGATCCGGTACCAGTAGTGTCGGTACTTCTCGACACCCATGTCCACGAACTCGGTCCCCGGCGCTTCGACCGAACCGATCCATACGCCGTCGCTCCCGCTCACTTCAGCACGGTAGATGTGGTAGCGCGCGACGTTCGTCGACGGCACCGGGTCCCACGTCACGGTGATCGTCGTGTCGGCGCCGGACAGCTGGACGTTGGAGGGCTCGAGCGGCGCGAGCGTGGTGGGGCCGATGAACCACTGGTAGGAATCGGCGACGGTGCTCGGCTGGTAGAATTCCCACTGGTCGCCCGCGCCACCCATCATGTGAGGGGAGTTGACGGGGCTCGCCAGGCTCGTCGCCGCAGTCGAGTTCTGTGCGGTCACGACGTACCAGTACCGCGTCGAGGTCTTCTTGGGCGCGTTGTCGCAGAACGAGATGTTCGTGCGCCCGGCACGCACGCCCGCAAGCGACCAGGCAGTACCCGGCTCGACGGCTGGATCGAATCCAGGTAGCACGGCGCCCTCGGCGCGGTAGATGCGGTAGGTCATGTCGGGATCGGTGTCGTAGAGCGGAGGCTCCCAGTTCACAGCGACAAGGTGTCCGCGCATCGCCTTCGCGTACACGAACCCGGGAGCGTCTGTCTGCGCGAACGCGAACGCGGGGCTCAGCAGGAGCGCGGTCGCGAACAGCAGCACCAGCGCGCCCGCAACGAGCGCCCTAGTGATGGCTGCAGCACCCCCCCGCATCAGCCGCGGATCGTTATCGCGCATGCGAAGTCCCTCTCCGCCTCATGCCCCTGAACTGCGTTATTCCCATCATAGCACGCTGTGCACGAGCCATTCCGAATAACGGTAGCAGTACCACACTTTCGCCACACTCACCGGCGTTCGTTCAAGTCGAGCGCAGCGCCGGTGATGTCTGCTGCAGTCAGCCCGAAGTGCACCATGAGATCCGCTGGCTCACCCGAGGTACCGAACACGTCGCGCACGCCGATGCGCGCCACCGGCACCGGCGCGTTCTCACCGAGCGCCTCGGCGACGGCAGAGCCGAGCCCGCCGATGATCGAGTGCTCCTCGCACACGACGACCGCGCCGGTCTTGCGCGCCGAGCCGGCGATGGTCTCGACGTCGAGCGGCTTGATACTCGCAACATCGACGACCTCTGCTTCGACCCCCTGCGCTGCGAGTTCCTCGGCAGCCGAGAGCGCCTCGGCGACCATGACGCCGCACGCGGCGAGCGTGATGTCGGCACCCTCGCGCAGCACGTACGCGCGGCCGAGCTCGAGTTCGAAGCCTTCCGGGTGCACGAGCGGCACTGCAGCACGGCCGAGGCGGATGTAGAAGGGACCGGGCGTGGCCGCAGCGAGCCGGAGTGCGGCTTGGGCCGCGTGGTAGTCGGCGGGCACGAGCACGCGCATCCCGGGAAGCACGCGCATGAGCGCGATGTCCTCGAGCATCTGGTGACTGCCGCCGTCGGGACCCACGGTGATACCCGAGTGGGTGGGCGCGAGCTTCACGTCGAGCCCGGAGTAGCAGACGGTGTTGCGCACCTGGTCGTAGGCGCGCCCGGTCGCGAACACGGCGAACGAGCCGGTGAACGCGACATGGCCGGCCGAGGCGAGGCCTGAGGCCACGCCGATCATGTTCTGTTCGGCCACGCCGGCGTTGAAGAAGCGCTCGGGGTAGGCGTCGGCGAACGTCGCTGTTGTGGTCGACTTCGAGAGGTCCGCCTCGACGGCAACGACATCGAGACCCTCGTTCGCCAGTTCGACGAGGGTCGCTCCGAACGCCTCGCGGGTTGCACGCTTGCTCACAGGTCCGCTCCTCTCTCGGCCGCACCTGCGGCAAGCTCCGCGAGTGCCCGCTCGGTCTCCTCGG
>SKMN01000013.1 GCA_007121015.1 Coriobacteriia bacterium | reverse complement strand
GGCCGTCGATGTCGCCAACCACGCGGTCACCGAGGCCGGGCACGTGTGGGACCGTGTCGGCATCACGACCGGCATGGACTTCCCCGATGCGCTCGCGGGTGGCGTGCTGCAGGGCAAGGCCAGCAGCGTCATGCTGCTCACGTGGCCTGACTCGCTCGCCGGTCCCACGCAGACAGCACTTTCCGCCAACGCAGAGGCGATCGACACCGTGACGTTCTATGGCGGACCGGTCGCCATCGAACCGGCGGTGCGCACCGCGGCACTCGCGGCGGCAGACGTGACGCCGTAAGGCAGGCGCCATATGCGGAATAGTTGTGCAGAAACGTGCGTGATGGCCGAGGTTCCGGCACGCCGCGTGCTAGTTTGCATGTAACTGAAGTTACAAACCGCGTCACGCATCCGGCCGGCAGCTCCTCCTCGGTCAAGAAGGGTAGTTCCGTATGCGCGCATTCTCGTTCTCGAAGACGCTTTGCGTCGTTCTCACCGCTGCACTGCTGCTCACGTCAGCACCGTTCGTGTCCGCTCCTCCCTCGGCTCATGCTGCGTCCCCGCCCAGCGGCGTCGACTACAACTCGGTGAGTTTCGTCGATGCGAGCTACGGCTGGATAGCGGGCACCAAGGGCACGATCATCCGTACGCGCAACGGCGGTGCGAACTGGCAGACGCTCTCGACCGGGACGACACGCGACTTCGTCGCGGTGAGCTTCGTAGACCGCCAGAAGGGGTGGGCGCTTACAAGCGATGCATGGGTGTACCGTACGCAGGATGGCGGTGAGTCGTGGCAGCGGATGAGCAGGCCAAAGTGGCGTAGTTCGGATCTTCGGAGCGGCGCGGTCGGCTACGACCTTCACTTCACCGACGAGCAGCAGGGATTCATGGTCGCGCGGGCGTACGCGCCGGACTCTGGGTTTCAGGACGTCCTCGGGTTGATCTTCCGGAGCACCGACGGGGGCCAGCACTGGAGCGAGCCCGTATTCGAGGGTCCCGACCACAAGCACCCCGATGACTCTATGCCCGCGGGCGACGCGATCCTGCGCGCCGTAGACTTCGCGAGTTCGACGCACGGCTGGGTCGTTGGCGTCGACCGGCACAACTCGCGGTATCGCCCTGTCGTCATGCGCACGACGCAGGGCGGGGCCAAGGGCCAGTGGACCTCGGCGGGTACCGGCATACCCGGGACGGCCGACCTGTTCGGGGTGTCGTTCGCCGACACGCAGGTCGGGCTCGCGGTCGGCCGCAAGATCACCGTCTCCTCTGACGGGAAGCCGGTTCATGCCGGTGGCGCGATCTACAAGTCTGTTAACGGCGGCAAGGACTGGACCGAGAAGACTTCCGGCACGTCGAGTCTTCTGAGGGACGTCTTCATGCTCGATGCGCAGCACGCGTGGGCGGTGGGTGAGGGCGGCACGATTCGCCGCACCGTCAACGGAGGCGATTCATGGACGACGGGGTTGGTGCAGACTGCGACGGTCTCGCTCCGCTCGGCCCAGGTGATCGGAAGCCCGTCGGCGCTCAAGGGTTGGCTCGCCGGTGCGTCCGGTCGCGTACGCATCACGACCGACGGCCAGCACTGGTATGCCCCGGTGCCGCAGACCACGGGTCCGCCCATCGAAGGCCTGACCTCGGGCACGCACCCGTCCTCGGCGACGTGGTACCAGGGAAGCGAACCCGTGACGTTCGAGTGGGACGAGCCTGTGTGGGACAGCGAGGTGGTAGGCTACTCGACCTCCTTCAGCCAGGACTCGGCGGCGGTGCCCAACGACGAGGTGAACCTACTCGGCGCGAAGAACACGGGTTCCACCGATGACGGCCCCAAGGCTGATGGCACGTGGTACTTCAAGGTCAAGGCGAAAGACGAGATCGGACTGTGGGGACCGGTCGCTTCGTGGACGTTGCGCGTCGACGCTACGGCCCCGACCGGCGCCATCGACATCAACGGCGGGGCCGAGGTCACCGCCTTGACCGAGGTCGACGTCGCCTCGGACATCGATTTCGGGCCGAGCGGCCCGGCCGCCGAGGCGATGCGCTTCAGCGTCGACGGCGGTGCGACCTGGCCTGACAGCTGGCAGCCGTTCGCGAGCGAGGTCAGCCTGACGCTGCCTGACGGCGATGGCGCGAAGACCGTGCATGCCGAGTTCCGCGACGCCGCCGGCAACGTCTCCGCGACGCTCTCGGACACCATCGTGCTCGACACGAGCAAGCCGGCGATCACGTCACTCACCTCGAGCACGCATGCGCCGCAGACGGCGTGGCACAAGGCCCGCGATGTCGAACTCACGTGGGACGCGTACGCGCCCGCGGGCGTGGCGGGTTACTCGTACTCGTGGTCGACGGACCTGGCAGTCGAGCCCGACACCAACGTCGACACCACCGGCACGACCCACTCGATCCCCGGCGTTGCCGACGACACGTGGTACTTCAAGGTCCGCGCGCAGGACATCCACGGCACGTGGGGCCCGCCGGTCTCGCGCACGGTGCGCATCGACGGTACGTCTCCCTCGGCGACGATCGTGATCGATGGCGGTGCCGACTACGCGAACTCGGCCGAGGTGACCGTTGCCAGCGCGGTGGAGTGGGGGCCGAGCGGCCCGCACGCGGCCGAAGCGATGCAGTATAGGGTCGATGACGGCCAGTGGAGCGACCCGCAGCCGTTCGCGAGCGAATCCACCCTCACGCTGACCGGCGGTGACGGGTCCAAGACCGTGTACGTCGAGTTCAAGGATGGCGCGGGCAACACGGCGACCGTCTCCGGCGAGATCACGCTCGACACGGCGGAGCCCAGCGGGACCGTGACTGTCGAGAAGAGTGCGACGTTCGACTCGACGGGCGAGGTCGACGTGAGCTGGATGGTCGAGCCCGGAGAGAGCGGCTGGCACGCCGATGGGGCGATGAGCTTCAGCACCGATGGCGGCGTGACGTGGAGCCCGTGGGAGCCGTACGCCGACTCCAAGACACTCGTTCTGCCCACCTCGCCCGGCTCGTGGGCGGTGACGGTGCAGTTCCGTGATGGCGCGGGTAACATCGGCACGCTCATCGGCACGCTCGAGATCCTGCCCCCCGTGATCGAAGTGGCCGGCAACGACCGCTTCTTGACCGCCATCGAGGCATCGATACGCGCCTACCCTGACGGTCTCGACAAGGGCGGGAAGCGCACCGTCGTGATCGCCACCGGCATGAACTGGCCCGACGCCCTCGGCGGCACCGCTCTTGCGGGTGCGCTCGACGGACCGGTGCTCCTCGTGGGCTCCACGCTCTCAGGCGCGGTCGCCAACGAGATACGCCGCCTCGAGGCCGAGCGTGCCATCGTGCTCGGCGGCACGGGGGCGGTGAGCGAGACTGTCGAGTCCTCGCTCGAGACCCTTCTCGGCCAGGACAACGTCGAGCGTCTCGACGGTGCCGACCGCTACCAGACCGCCGACAAGGTCGCGCTGCGCACTATTGCCGAGGGCGACCCAGGCTACGACGGCACCGCGTTCGTCGCGACGGGCGCGAACTTCCCCGACGCGCTCGCCGCGGCCCCGCTCGCCGCGGCCGAGGGCTGGCCGCTCTTCCTCGCAAACCCCGCGACCGGCCTCACGAGCGCGAGCAAGGCAGCGATGGGGCGCGTGGACCGGGTGTTCGTCCTCGGCGGTGAGGCCGTCGTGAAGCCCGAGACGGAGAGCTACCTCGTGGGGCGGTTCGGCGACGACAAGGTCAAGCGCCTCGCGGGTGTGGACCGTTACGAGACCGCGGTCGTCGTGGCGAACCATGCCGTTACGAAAGAGGGCCACGTCTGGGACCGCGTGGGCATCACCACCGGTGAGAACTTCCCCGACGCGCTCGCGGGCGGTGTCGTGCAGGGCAAGGCGGGCTCGGTCATGCTGCTCACGAACACGGCGACCCTCAACACCCGCACCGCTCAGGCACTCTCCGCCAACAAAGGCTCGATCGACACGGTGACGTTCTTCGGTGGTACGGGTGCGGTGAGCGCAGACGTGCGCGCCGCGGTGGCGGGGGTGCTACAGTAGGGTCGTCTTGAGGGGGTGGCCTATGCTCGCCGATACCGCGCTGGCTCCGATCATGACCCACATCGTGATGTTCTTCGAGGTGGCCGGTGCCGCGGTCATCCTCGGCGGGTTCGTGCTCGCCGTGTGGCGCGCCGGCAAGCGGTTCAAGCTCGATGGGCACGCGTTCGAGATCCTGAGGGCCACGTTCGGCCGCGCGATCCTCCTCGGCCTGGAGATTCTCATCGCGGCCGACCTCGTGCGCACCCTCGCCATCGAACTCACCCTGTACACCCTTGCGGTCCTCGCCGTCCTCATCGGCATCCGCACCGTCCTCGCGCTCTCGCTCGAAGTGGAGATCGAGGGCCGGTGGCCGTGGCGGCGCCCGTAGCCGGAGCCGGCCGCCGGGTGTCCACGTGGACGCGTCGCGGACGTCGCACGACCGCGCAGACCGTGTAGAATACGGAAGCGCACACACGGAAGCACATCGCGAACCGACCCCGATTCCGAGGAGCGATCCGACCAATGCCTGACACCACCAAGTCCCCCGACATGTTCGCCGCTGCCTGCGAGCTCATCCCCGGCGGCGTGAACTCTCCGGTCCGCGCGTACAAGAGCGTGGGCATCGAGCCGCGCTTCGTCGACCGCGCGAAAGGCTCGCACATCTGGGACATCGAGGGTCGCGAGTACGTCGATTTCGTCGCGTCGTGGGGGCCGATGATCCTCGGCCACGCGCCGGAGGCGGTTCTCGACGCCGTTCGCGCTCAACTCGAACGCGGTACGAGCTACGGCGCGCCCACGTGTATCGAGGTGGCACTGGCCGAGGAGATCGTCCGCATCGTGCCGAGCATCGAGCAGGTGCGCATGGTCTCCTCCGGCACCGAGGCGACGATGAGCGCCATCCGGCTCGCTCGCGGCTACACCGGGCGCGACCGGCTCATCAAGTTCGACGGCAACTTCCATGGCCACTCCGACTCGCTGCTCGCTGCGGCGGGCTCGGGACTGCTGACCCTCGGCATCCCGAGCACCCCGGGTGTCACCAAGGGCACGGCGGCCGACACGATCGTGCTGCCCTACAACGACCTCGACGCGGTCGCCGCGTACCTCGAGGAGAATGCCGAGGACGTCGCGGCGATCATCGTCGAGCCGATCGCCGGCAACATGGGCGTCATCCCGCCGCGCGACGGATTCCTGCAGGGGCTCCGCGCGCTCTGCGACACGTACGGCGCGGTGCTCATCTTCGACGAGGTCATCACCGGCTTCCGTGTCGCGCTCGGCGGGGCCCAGGAGCTCTACGGCGTCACGCCCGACCTCACGACGCTCGGCAAGATCATCGGCGGCGGGTTCCCGGTGGGGGCCTTTGGCGGCAAGGCCGAGATCATGGAGCACCTCGCGCCGGTGGGTCCCGTCTACCAGGCCGGTACGCTGTCGGGTAACCCCGTGGCGATGGTGGCCGGGCTTGCGACCATCCAGGCGCTCTCGGCACCCGGCGTCTACGCCGAGCTCGACCGCAAGGGCAAGAAGCTCGCGGACGGACTCTGCCGCGCCGCAGGCAGCGCGGCGGTGCACTCGAGCTGTAACCGGGTCGGCTCGATGGCGTGCATGTTCTTCACGCACCTCGATGTCACGAACTGGTCGAGCGCGTCGACGAGCGACACCGAGCGCTACGCCGCGTACTT
This sequence comes from Coriobacteriia bacterium, assembly GCA_007121015.1. Taxonomy (GTDB): domain Bacteria; phylum Actinomycetota; class Coriobacteriia; order Anaerosomatales; family SLCP01; genus SLCP01. Next base: position 3,705 of record SKMN01000013.1, on the reverse strand, counting down.
CCGCGGCATGCTCGACCGCGGATTCTGGCTCGCGCCGAGCCAGTTCGAGTCGACGTTCGTCTCGCTCGCGCACACCGATGCCGAGATCGATGCGTTCATCGCGGCGGCAGGCGAGGTGCTCGCGGAAGTGTGATCCAGCGGCGTGAGGCGCTCGGGGTAGGTAATGTGGAGCGTCTGCTATCCGGCTCAACGAGAGGGTGGGACCCCATGAAAGTCATCATTCCGGCCGCAGGCCTCGGTACCCGGTTCCTGCCGGTGACCAAGTCGCAGCCCAAAGAGATGCTGCCGGTCGTCGACAAACCCGTCATCCAGTACGTGGTCGAGGAGGCCGTGGCTGCGGGCGGGGATGAGATCCTTCTCGTCACCGGCCGGGGCAAGCGCGCCATCGAGGACCACTTCGACCGCTCGATCGAGCTCGAGGAGCTTCTCGAGACGAGCGGCAACACGCAGAAGTTGCGCGACGTGCGTCTCATCTCCGACCTGGCCGAGGTCTTCTACGTGCGCCAGAAGAAGCCGCGCGGCCTTGGCCACGCGGTCGCGTGTGGCGCGCCGTTCACCGCGGGCGACCCGTTCTTCGTGATGCTCGGCGACGTCATCGTGCCGGACAACGGCTGTCTGCCGAGGCTCACCGAGGTCTACGAGCGCTATGGTGGTTCGGTGATCGCGGTCGAGGAGGTCGAGCCGGAGCTCGTGTCGCGCTACGGTGTTATCGCCGGGACCGAGGTCGAGCCGGGTATCTATAAGCTCACCGACCTCGTCGAGAAGCCGCCGGCCAACGAGGCTCCGAGCAATCTGGCGATCTTTGGCCGGTACCTGCTTACGCCGCGTGTGATGGAACTGCTGCCGAACACACCGCCCGGCCGGGGCGGCGAGATCCAGCTCACCGACGCGCTGCGCACGCTTCTTCACGACGAGGACGTCTACGCGGTGACCATGACGTCCCGCGGTTACGACACCGGCAACGTGCGCTCGTGGCTCGAGGCCAACGTCGCGCTCGCACTCGAGCGGGAAGAACTCGCCGAGGTGCTCCGCGCAAACCTGCGGGAGATGTGCCGGTGACTCTCTGACGGGGAGGGGCCCGGCGCTGACGGCCCGAGGGGCCTCGCTGTGGTATGCTCAAACATGGTCGACAGTGGACGCGAGCATGCGTCCAAGGAGTGAGCGGGTACGGAAGGGGGAACATGCCGGGCCGCCAGCGTCACATGCTCCTTCACTCGGGGCGTCGACTTTGCGTACGGCATCGCTGCGCCCCCTCTTACATGACAGACCGACCAACGTCGTCGTATCCGTGCGCGCTCGCCCCCTGTCAGTGTTTCAGCGGGGTGTCTCCTCCTGTCGACGCGTCCTGATCGAACTGAATTCTCGAAGAGCTGTGTATGGTCGAGCGTTGGGAAAGAGGGGATGTCATGAGTTCATTTGCCAAGACACATTCGATCCGGGGCGTGGTGTTGCGCCTCACGATGCTGGTCGCACTCCTCATGGCGACTGCACCGGGAGGGCTTATTGCCGCGCCACAGACCGCGGCAGACCCCGAGCCGGACATCTACGGCTACGTGACCGACGGCACAGACCCTGTCGCGGGTGCGATCGTCTGGATCGCCGAGCCGTTCGACGGTCCGCAGCCTCCGGTGTGGAGCGCCGAGGCCGTGACCGATGAGAACGGCTTGTACGAGTTCTACGACGTTCCGGCCCGTGACTCCGAGCCGAGGTTCGAGATCGAGGTGTACGCGGAGGGGTTCGCGAACGGGTTCGTCGAGCGGTTCGCGTTCGACGGGACCCCGGTGCAAAAGGATGTCGCACTGACCGCCGGCCCTCTCGCGATCACAGGCACCGTCTACGATGACGAGTCCGGTGAGACCATCGGGAACCAGATGCTCTTCTTGCACAACGTTCCTGGTGACACGCAGAGCTCGTGGAGAGTTCTGGTCGACGAACACGGTGACTACGGCGTCTACGCTCTGTCGGACCCGTCCGCTGGTCTGACGCTCGAGGCCTGGGTGCAGGGCTACCACCACTGGAGCATCGATCTCGACTACGAGGGAGTGCTCCTCGAGCAGGATATCCACCTCGTCCCGGTCACCCCCTTCTTCAACGTCAATCCCGAGTGGAATCAGATCCACGGTTACGACTGGGAGCCCTTGACTGAGCTCGACATAACGATCAGCGACGGCGTGTCCACGCTCGCCTCCTTCTCGGTGGATGTCGAAGAGTGGGGTGCGTTCTTCCTGTGGGACCTCGAAGGCTTCGATGTCCAGGCTGGTCACATCGTCACGGTCCTGGATGGCGACAGCGATGTCACCAAGACGCACGTCGTCACCGAACTGCGTGACGTCATCGCAGACCCGGTCTCCGACACCGTCTCAGGCTCTGCAGAGCCTGACTCGTCGGTCACCGTCAACGTCTACGGCGGCCCGTGGGGGGGTGTGGTCGCCAGTCGCGTCGTGACGGCGGATGCCACCACCGGCGAGTGGGTCGCTGAGTTCTCGGTCGCAGGTGCGAATCCCGACGAGGATCCGTACGACATAGGGGACGGCGACGAGGGCAGTGCCGTCCAGGCAGACGAGGAGCTCGACGCCACTTACATCGCGTGGTTCGCCGAGGAGCCCAACCCGCACTTCAACGTGAACATCAACCACAACGCCATCTGGGGGCACCAGTGGAGCGCCGACACCCAGCTCGACATCACGATCGATGACGGCGACTCGGTCCACCCCTACACCGCCCAGACCGACGGCAACGGGGACTTCGATTTTTGGGACCTCGAAGGCCTTGAGATCGAAGCCGGATACGAGGTCGAGGTCACCGATGGCGATACGGTCAGGAATCACACGGTCGTCGGCATCTACGTGAGCGACATCGATGTCGACAACGACACGATCAGTGGCGGCGGCGTTGCTGCCGACAGCTGGCTGATGACGGACATCCACGGTATCGACGGTGGGACTCGCAACGTGCAGGCAACCAGTGAGGGCCTGTGGACCGTCGACTACTCCGTGGAGGGACCGGACGGAGAGCCCGCGATCGACATCGTGCCGGGCATGGACGGCAACGCGCACCAGCGCGACGATCAGGGTAACGGCACGTTCTACGACTGGCGCGTCGTGAACCCGCGCTTCTACGTCAACCCCGTCGACAACGGCATCTGGGGCCACGACTGGCCGGCCGAGGAATGGCTGAACATCAGCGTCAACGCCGATCCGATCGGCTTCGATGTCCAGACCAATGAGTGGGGCGACTTCGATCGATGGGAAGAGTTCCCCGACTACCAGCCCGGTGATCACGTCCGCGTGACGTTCGGCCCCGATACGATCGTCAAGGAACACGTCGTCACGGCACTCGCCGTCGACGAGATCGTCATGGATGCGAACACCGTCTCGGGTACGGCCGAACCGTTCTCCGAGGTGCTCGTAGAGACCTACCACTGGGAAGGCTCGTCACGCACGGTGCACGCCGACGAGCACGGCAACTGGGTCGCCGACTTCAACGTCGAGGGCGAGAACGATTGGGAGCACCCGTTCGACCTTCATCCCGGTTTGCACGGCTCAGCGCAGCAGATCGACGATGATGACGACGCGACGTACATCCCGTGGCGAGTGGCCGACCCGCATTTCTACGTCAACCAGTATCACAACTCCGTCTGGGGCCACGACTGGGCCGAGGACACCGAGGTCACCGTCACCGTCGGCGACGTGGGCAGTCCGGACT
>SKMN01000021.1 GCA_007121015.1 Coriobacteriia bacterium | reverse complement strand
CGAACGCGCCGAAGTCGACGATGCTCGAGACGTGACCCGGCAGGATCTGGCCCTTGGCGAGCTTGCCGAGGATCTCGGCGCGCTCGTGCTTGCGGCCCTCTTCGAGCACCACGCGGCGCGAAAGGACGACGTTGTTGCGGTTGCGGTCCATCTCGATGACGCGTGCCTCGAGGCGGTCGCCGAGGAAGGACTGCAGGTCCTTGACGCGGCGCAGGTCCACGAGAGAGGCGGGCAGGAAGCCGCGCAGGCCGATGTCGATGATGAGACCGCCCTTGACGACCTCGATGACCTCGCCCTCGACGTCCTCGCCGGACTCGAACTTCTCTTCGATCTGGCTCCAGGCACGCTCGTACTCGGCGCGCTTCTTGGAGAGGATGAGGCGGCCGTCCTTGTCCTCCTTCTGGAGAACGAGGGCCTCGACGGAGTCTCCGACAGAGACGATGTCTGCGGGATCGGCGTCCTTGCGGATCGACAGCTCGCGGGCGGGAATGACACCTTCGGACTTGAAGCCGATGTCGAGGAGGACTTCGTCGCGCTCCACCTTCACGATGGTGCCGCTTACGAGATCGCCTTCATCGAATTCGGTAAGCGTACCGTCGATGAGGGCATGCATCTCCTCGTCTGTGTACTCCTCTTGCTCGATGACCGTGCCGTTGTCGTACTCGTTCACTTGGGGTGGCCCCTTCCTGCATCGGGGCCCACCGGTCATGTCCGTCGCCTACAGGTCGCTGATCGTCGGTTACCGTACAGAACAATCAATCCGTCGCCTACAGGTGCCTTACATGTCGGGGGCCAACATTACCGTCGATACCGAGTGTCTTTACCCGGAACCGACCCTGTATGTTACTCCACGCGCTCGCAAGGTTCCAGCGTCCCGCCCGGCGGCCCGGCCGGCACCCCACCTCGACCCTACTTCGCGCTCGCCCAGTCCGGCCCGCTCGACACGTCGACCTCGAGCGGGACGGCGAGTTCGGCGACCCCGCTCATCGCCTCGCGCGCCATGGCCGAAAGCGGCGCGACCTCCTCGGCGGGTGACTCGAAGACGAGTTCGTCGTGCACCTGGAGCACCATCCTCGCCGAGAGCCCCTCGGCGCGCAGGCGGCGGTCGACCTCGATCATCGCGAGCTTCATAATGTCGGCGGCCGTGCCCTGCATCGGGTGGTTCATCGCGGTGCGCTCGCCGAACGAGCGCAGGTTGTAGTTGCTGCTCTTGAGCTCGGGAATGCGGCGCTTGCGCCCGAACATCGTGGCCGAGGAACCCGTGCGGTGGGCGTCCGCGACCGCCTCGTCGAGGTAGGCCCGCACCCGCGGGTATGCGGCGTAATAGCGGTCGATCATCTCCTGGGCCTCGGCGCGGCCGATCTTGAGCGAGTCGGCCAGGCCGTGCGCACTCTGCCCGTAGACGATGCCGAAGTTGACCGCCTTGGCGCGCGCGCGCTCGCCCGGCGCCACGTCCTCGACGGATACGCCGAACACGCGCGCCGCGGTGGCGGCGTGGAAGTCCTCACCGCTCGTGAACGCCTCGATGAGACCCTCGTCGCCGGAGAGGTGCGCGAGTATGCGCAGTTCGATCTGCGAGTAGTCCGCGGCGACCATGAGGTGGCCGGGCTCGGCAGGCACGAACGCGGCACGGATGCGGCGGCCGAGCTCGGTGCGCACAGGGATGTTCTGCAGGTTGGGGCTACTGCTCGACAGGCGACCCGTGGCGGCGACCGTCTGATTGAACGTCGTGTGGAGCCGTCCGTCCTCGCCGAGGAGCCGCGGCAGCGCGAGGAGGTACGTCGATGTGAGCTTGGTGAGTTCACGGTAGTCCATGAGCATCTGCGCGATCGGGTAGCTCGCGGCAAGGCCGCGCAGCACCGAGGCATCGGTCGAGTAGCCGGTCTTGGTGCGTTTCGCCGGCGGAATATCCATCTTCTCGAAGAGGACCTCGCCGAGCTGCTTGGGCGAGTCGATGTTGAACTCCACACCGGCCTCGGCGAAGATCCGCTCCCGCATCTGGGCGATGCGCGTCTCGGTCTCGGCGGCGAGCGAGGCGAGCACGTCGGTGTCCACCCCCACGCCGGCGCGCTCCATGCGCGCGAGCACCGGCACGAGCGACATCTCGATGCGCTCGAACACCTCGGTAGACCCGTCCTCGGCGAGTCGCTCAGCGAGCACGGGGGCGAGCTCGGCGACGGCGTGCGCCTCGATCGCGGCCCGGCTGCGCTCCTCGGTGGGCTCGGCGAGCGGGCGGCCGAGGTAGTCGGCGGCGAGAGGCGCCACACCGTAGTCGGAGCGGTTCGACTCGAGCAAGTAGGCGGCGACCGCGCAGTCGAATAGGCGCGCGGGGTCGGCCGCGTCGAACGAAGTGTCGCAGCGCGCGGCGGCGACCGGCGGACAGAGTTCGCGGAGGAGCGTTTTCACGTCGGCGGCTGCTACGCGGCCCTCGCCGAGCAGTGCGTCGAACGCCGCGGCGGCACCGTCGCCACCCACGAGCGCGACCTCGCCCGCATGCGCCACCGCAAGGTCGCGGCGCACCGCGAAAAGCGACTCGGCGGTGCCGTCGTCGAGCGCCACGCCGAGCCACGCGTCGGCGCGCGCCCAGACGGCGATGCGCTCGCTGGCGGCGGCGCCCTCCACGAGCGTCCATCCCGCGGTACCGCCAGGCGCGACGGTGTCCGCCGCGGCGTCGAGCGTGGCGTCGGCCGCGCCGCCGGCTGCCGCATCGGTCGCCAACACGCGGTCGAGCAGCGACGTGAAGCGCAGTTCGCCGAAGGCGGTCGCGACCTTGCTCGCGTCGAACCCGCCCCAGCGGACCGTCTCGAGGTCGATGTCGACGGGCACGTCCCGGCGGATGGTCGCCACGGTGCGGCTCACCTCGGCATCCTGCGCGTGCGCGCGCAGGTTCTCGCCGAGCTTGCCCTTGATGCCGGGCGCAGCCTCGAGCACGGCCTCGAGCGTGCCGTACTCGGCGATGAGCTTGGCTGCTGTCTTCTCCCCCACGCCGGGCACGCCCGGGATGTTGTCGGAGGTGTCACCCTTGAGGCCGAGGTAGTCAGGGATCTGTTCGGGGGTGACGCCATAGCGCTCGAGGACCGCCGGCGGGTCGTAGACGACGATGTCGGTGATCCCTTTACGGGTGCTCACGACGTGCACGGTGTCACTCACGAGCTGGAGCGCGTCGCGGTCGCCGGTCACGAGGAGCGCGTGCATCCCGCCCTCCTCGGCCAACCGGGCGATCGTGCCGAGGACGTCGTCGCCCTCCCACCCGTCGACCTCGATCATGGGGACACCCATCGCCTCGAGCAGCTGTTTGACCATCGGGAACTGGACCTTGAGCTCGTCGGCGGTGGGCGGGCGCTGGATCTTGTAGCACGCGAGCGCCTCGGTGCGGAACGCCGGCTTGCCGCGGTCGAACGCGACGACCACCCCGTCGGGGTGCAGCTCCTGTACGAGCTTGGCAAGCATCGAGACGAACCCGAACGCCGCGTTCGTGGGCCTGCCGTCGGGTGAGGTCATCGTGGGCGGCAGCGCGTGGAACGCGCGGTGCAGGAGGCTGTTGCCGTCGATCGCGGCGATCGTGCGTGGAGCCATCGCGGAGAGCCCTTCCGGTCGGTCGGCGCTGGGCTTACGGCCGAGGACGGCCGGTCGCGTACCGATTGTACCCGAGGCACCGACACGTTCACCCTGAGTCGGGAACACTCTTCACGAGTGGAGGCCCGGACCGTCCGACGCCCTTCCCACAACCGGCGGGAGTGAGTGATGGGATTCTTCAACTGGGCAGCGCCGCTGTTCGGCGTCTTTGCGAACCGCTGGTCCTCGGCGACCATCGACGATATCGCCGGATGGCTCTCCCCCTACATGCGGGGCGAGTGCCCGGACGGCTGCCACGTGCTCGACGTGGGCGGCGGGACCGGTGCGCTCGCCGCTCGGCTGCACGATGCGACCGGCGCCCGCGTCACGGTACTCGACCCCACGCCCGAGATGCTCGCTTACGTGCCCGACGACGTCGACGCCATCACCGGCGTGCTCGGCACCGCCGAGGCGATGCCGTTCGACGCAAGCGTGTTCGACGCGGTCATCGTCACCGACGCCTTCCATCACTTCCGCGACCAGGACGCCGCCGCGCGCGAGTTCCAGCGCGTCGTGCGGTGCGGTGGCGGGGTGATCGTGGTCGACCTCGACCCGAGCGGGTGGTTCATGCGCGTGATCGCCCGCGGCGAGAAGGTCCTCGGCGAACCGGGGGCGTTCTTCACGCCAGAGGAGATGTGCGCGTTCTTCGCCGCACACGGGATCGAAGGCACGTGCGAGCGCATGAAAGGGCCGGCGTACCGGTACACCGGCACGGTGCGCGAGCAGTAGTGCGCCCCAGGCAGGTGACCGCCGCGCAGCCGCGCGCCCGCCCCCTACGCGCTCCAGAGGTAGCCCACGTTGCGCACCGTCTCGAGCCGCCTGCCAAGCTCCGGGCCGAGCTTCGCGCGCACGCGCCGCACGTGCACGTCGACGGTGCGCGCGCCGCCGAAGTAGTCGGTGTCCCACACGCGGCTCAACAGCACCTCACGGCTGTACGCACGGTTGGGGTGGGTGACGAGGAACGCAAAGAGCGCGTACTCGAGGTAGGTGAAGTCGATAGGCGTGCCGTCGCGGTACGCCTGGTACGTCGCGAGGTTCACGGTGAGGTCGTCGACGCGGAGCAGCTCCTGGCTGCCGACCTCCTGCCCCGGCCAGAGCAACCCCCGCACGCGGGCCGCGAGTTCCTCGGAGGTCGAACCGCGCACCATGAAGTCGGCGGCGAGCCGCGCCGGCATCTTGAGCGAGGGCAGCACCGTAGGCTCCACCACGAGCAACAGGCGCACCTCGGAGCCCTCGGCGAGCGCCCGCTCGACCACGTGCGCAAGCGGCTCGGGGTCCGTACCGGCATCGACGACGGCGAGGTCGAACGCCTCGGCCACGAGCGTGGCGGCGAGGTCGGCGGTGGCGCACTCCCCGAGCGTCATGTCGAGCGCGTCGACCGCGCCCCTGACCCACGCGCGCGTATGCACGTCGTCCGATGTGATGAGGACCCGTTTCATATGCATATTCTACCGCTCCCGGCCTGCTAGCGTACGCGAACGGCGCCGGACAGGTCGTGCCTGCCCGGCGCCGTTGCCGTCATTCGTCCTCGTGGTACGCGTGCTAGATGGTGCTCAGATACCGGTCGAGCTCCCACTCGGAGACGTACTGGATGTACTCGGACCACTCGGCCTTCTTGTTCGCCGTGTAGTACTTGTGGATGTGCTCGCCGAGGATCTCCTTCATCGTCTCGGAGGCCTCGAACTTCTCGATCGCCTCGCCGAGGTTCTTGGGCAGCGTGGCAATCCCGGCCTCGGCCAGCTCGTCCTCGGTCATCTCGAAGATGTCGTTCGTGGCCTCGGGCATGAGCTCGAGCCCCTCCTCGATACCCTTGAGGCCGGCGCCGAGCATGACCGCAAAGGCGAGGTACGGGTTGGCCGAGGGGTCCGGCGAGCGCAGCTCGACGCGGGTCGCGGCTTCCTTGCCGGGCTTGTACATCGGCACGCGCACCATGGCCGAGCGGTTGCGGCGCGCCCACGAGACGTAGACGGGAGCCTCGAAGCCGGGCACAAGACGCTTGTAGGAGTTCACGAGCGGGTTGGTGACCGCGCAGAAGTCGGGCGCGTACTTGAGCAGGCCGGCGATGTACTGCTTGCCGATGGTGCTCAGGTTGAAGCCCTCGGGGTCGTTGGCGTCGAAGAACGCGTTGCCGTCCTTGGTGAAGAGCGACTGGTGGGTGTGCATCCCCGAGCCGTTCTCGCCCTGGATGGGCTTGGGCATGAAGGTGGCGTAGACGCCGTTGGCGTACGCGATCTCCTTGACGATGAGGCGGTACGTCATGACCGCGTCGGCCATCGTGAGGGCGTCTTGGTAGCGCAGGTCGATCTCGTGCTGCGACGGGGCGACCTCGTGGTGGCTGTACTCGACCGGGATGCCCATCTTCTCGAGCGTGAGCACCGTCTCGCGGCGCAGGTTGCTCGCGATGTCGAGCGGGGTGAGGTCGAAGTAGCCGCCCTTGTCGAGCGTCTCGGTCCCGTGCTCATCGGCGAAGTAGAAGAACTCGAGCTCGGGGCCCACGTACATGGTGTAGCCCATGTCGGCGGCCTTGCCGAGCACGCGCTTGAGCGCGTAGCGGGGGTCGCCCTCGAACGGCGTACCGTCAGGCTTGACGATGTCGGCGAACATGCGCGCGACACCCTGCTCCTCGGGGCGCCACGGGATGACCTGGAACGTGTTGGCGTCCGGGAACGCGATCATGTCGGACTCCTGGATGCGGGTGAACCCGTTGATCGAGGAGCCGTCGAAGCCCATACCCTCCTCGAACGCGTTCTCAAGCTCTGAATCGGTCACCGCGAAGCTCTTGAGCATGCCGAGGACGTCGGTGAACCAGAAGCGGATGAACTTGATATCGCGCTCCTCCACCGTCGTGACCACGTAGTCCCTGTCGATACTCGCTGCCATAACGAATCCTCCTTCTCCCGTTACGCCGGGATGTCCACACCGACGGTTTTCACGGCTGTGTCCGTCGTTCTGTGAACACGGTAGGACCGCAATGTTTCGAGGATGTTTCGAGCGGGAGGAATGTATGTTTCGAGCGGAGTAGAACTCCCTCACCCCTGCGCCGTGCCGTAGTACCCCTCGATCGCCCGCTCGACCGCTCCCCGCCCGGCCACGAGCACCTCGCCCTCCACGACGAGCTCGGCCGGCACGGTCCAGGCGTGCGCGAGCTCGGCCTGGCCGTCTTTGATGTTGCCGGAAAAGCGCATGTGGACCTGCGCGATCACGGGCGTCCACCACTTGGGGCGGCTTGCGTCGTTCAGCGGCACGACGATCAGCTCGCCGAGGATCGTCTCGCCCACGACCACCCAGGGACGCGCCTCACTGCCGTCGTAAACGGTCGAGAGCGGCCCCCGACCCGCCTGGCCGAGGAGCCCTCCCACCCGCACGACCTCCCAGAGGCGGCTGCCCACCAAGAAACGCTCGGCGACGACCGCTCTGGCACCCAGGTCCCGCGGGACCGACACCTCCTCGAGCACGTCCTCGCCGAGCGCGCCGAGCCACACGAGCTCGCCGTGCGCGATGGCAGCGACCTGCGTGTGCGCGTCGTGAGGCGCGTTGAGCGCGGCGCGGTGCACTACGACCGTGAGGGCGATGTCGGCGGGCGGCGGGAAGCGCAGGGCCGCCGAGGCGTCCTCGGCGAGTCGTACCCGCGTGCCTGGCCGGAGTGTGGCCACTAGGATCGCTCCCCTGGTGTAGCGTGTGGTTCGCTCACGAGAGTCTCCCATCGTCGTTCCTGTTGCCAACAAGTATCTCCCACTCGACCGGGTCGATGTAAGCGATCGAGGCCTCGGATGGTGATGGGTATCTAGCTTTCATACGATCGAACGTGCCTGACTCTCCCATGCCCGCGCCCACGACCGACAGAGGGGATGACCGGAGCACATGAACGCCTTCACCTGTGCGGTACATGAGGCCGATCCCTCGGCGCTTCACGCGCGACGCATCGACACCCTCATGGTCAACGTGGGGCTGCGATGCGACCAGGCGTGCGGGCACTGCCACCAGTCGAGCTCTCCTGATCGCACCGAGGTGATGTCGCGCGATGTGATGGACGCGGTCGCCCGCGTGGCGGACCAGGTGCGTCCCGCGCTCGTCGACATCACGGGGGGTGCTCCGGAGCTGAACCCGGACATCGGGCACCTGATCGGCACCGTGCGCGGCGGCGGTCATGCGGTGCGGCTTCGCACGAACCTCACCGCGCTCCTCAGCGCCGAGGCGACAGGTCTGATCACCTACCTTGCCAAGAACGAGGTCGCGATCCTCGCCTCTGTTCCCATGACCCCGGAAGCCGAGGTCGCGGCGGGTCGCGGACCGGTGTTCGACCGCTGTCTCACGGCGCTGCGTCTGCTCGCCGAGGCCGGCTTCGGCTCTCGCCCCGGACCGCGGCTCGACATCGCGGTGAACCCCACGCAGGATGCGGGCCCGATCTCTCAGCGGGAGATCGAGGCACACTTCCGAGAAGAGCTGACGGGCGTGCGCGGCATCACCTTCGACAGCGTCCTCGTCATCACCAACGTCCCGGTGGGCCGGTACCGCGAGTCGCTCCGGCGCGGCTCGAACCTCGACTCCTACCTGCGGGAACTGCGTGAGGCCTTCAATCCGGAGACACTGACGCATCTCTCGTGCCGCACGTGCATCGAGATCGCGTGGGATGGGACGCTTTGGGACTGCGACTTCAACCTCGGGCACGGTGTCGGGCTGGCGCCCGGGATGCCGTCGCACGTCTCGGAGTTCGACACTTCAGTGCTTGCCAACCGGCCGGTGCGCTTCGCCGAGCACTGTTTCGCGTGCACGGCGCTGGCAGGTTCGGGTTGACAGGGTAGTCTGCTGTGACCCGGTCGGGTCGCACACCGCTCTCCCGCCTGATCGTCATGACACGCTTCCCCGCGCCGGGATGCGCGAAGACCCGTCTCGCTCCTGTGCTCGGCGAGGAGGGCGCGGCGGCACTGCACTCCGATCTGGCACGCCACTGCGTGCGCCGCATGCATGCGGCAGCACTCTCGGGAGCCGCCGAACTCGAGATCCGGGCGACCGGCGCACCGGCGCGCGCGGTGAGGCGCTGGCTCGGACGAGACGTCCCGGTCCGCGAGCAGTGCGGCGGCGACCTCGGAGCCCGCCTGGCTGCTGCGGCCCACTCCGCGCTCGCCTCCGGGGTGCCATCGGTGGTGCTCGTCGGGTCCGATGCCCCGGACTTAAGCGGCGCCCACGTCCGGGCGGCGCTCGAGGCGCTCGACGGGCGCGGGGCCGACGTCGCCCTCGGCCCGGCCACCGACGGTGGCTACTACCTCGCCTCGGTGTCGGCCCGCTCGGCGGACCGGGCGCTTACCGCACTCTTCGGCGATCACATCCCGTGGGGGACGGAGCGCGTGCTCGACGTCACGCTGGCCGCACTGCGCGCGAGCGGCCTTGCGGTCCACCTGCTCGAAGACGCGCTCCCGGACGTCGATCGCCCGGATGATCTGGCCGTGTGGGACCGGTTTCTTGTCGAGGAAGAACGGGTGCGCACGCAGGCGCGGCTTTCCGTCGTGATTCCCGCGCTCAACGAGAAGGCGGATATCGCCGAGGCGGTGGCGAGCGCGCGGGAGGCCGGAGCGTGCGAGGTCATCGTGGCCGACGGCGGAAGCTCGGATGGCACCGCGGATCTGGCGACGCGCGCAGGTGCCCGCGTCGTACGTACGGAACGAGGGCGCGCCCGGCAGCTGAACGCCGGCGCGGCGGTGGCGACCGGCGACATCCTGCTCTTCCTCCACGCGGACACGAGACTTCCCGCCGGTGCGCACGCCCACGTCCAGCGTGTGCTGAGCGACCCTCACGTGGTGCTCGGCTCCTTCAGGTTCGCAGCGGGTGACCCGGACAGCCTGCTCGACCGCCTTATCAGCGGGATCGGCTCGTGGCGGCACAGGGTGTTCCGGCTCCCCTACGGCGATCAGGGCGCCTTCGTGCGGACTCGCGACTTTCTCGACCTCGGAGGGTTTCCCGACCT